>NZ_DATMVN010000860.1:0-4728 GCF_035563135.1 Streptomyces sp. | reverse complement strand
GGGCAGGCGGGCAAGCGTGTCCCCCCACTCCTCTGCCCGGCTAGCGGGACGGCGCCGGGGTGGTCACCTCGGGCGGCCTTCGCCAGGTCACGCCTCGGTGCCGGTCTCAGGCCGGGGCTTTCGACGACGGGTGAACTCTTTGGCCCGTTCGACGCGTGAGCGGTGCGGGCCGCTCGGCGTCGTGCACCGCGCGTCAGCGCCCTGGCCACAGTCAGGACAGGTCACCTCATACACCCGCCACGGCGGAGGCGGCTTCGGCTGGTGCCTCTGCCGTTCCCTGCGTTCGTCGATGATCGGCTGCAGCCGCTCGTCATGGGGCACGTACCGCACCTGACGACTGTGGCTCCCGTCATCGACGACGCATTCCTGCCCGCTGCCCACCCGGCAGCGCGGACAGCTTGTCTTTATCCAGTGCCGCCGTGCTACCTGCTTGTGCAGCTGCGGGCGCCGGTGCGGCTGCACATCCGACACGCGGGGCGCGGCGGCCTGGGGCGTGGCCGGCTTGTTGAGGCCGGCGCGAGCCTTCCAGGCAGCAACCTGGTCCTCCTGGCGCGGCCTCAAACGGCCGGCGTCGGCCGCTGCCTGAATCAGCTGCTGAACCTGGGGGCGCAGAACGTGCGCGGCCACGCCCCGGGGGAGGTGACGGAGGTCCTCCAGGAGGGTATGTACGCGCTCGGCCGCCGCCGAGGCGACCGTGGCAACGTGGTCGGCGGCCTTACCGACCACGCGGGTCTCCTCCTCGGTGCGGTCTGAGGCGGCAGTCGCGTTGACGTGGGTGAGCAGCGTCCGAACGCGCTGGGTGTGGCCGGCAGCCACTGCGGCGTCCAGGTCGGCGAGGAGGCCACGGCGGGCCTCGGTCTGCTGCTCCAGCCAATGCCGGGCGTCCGCGACGGCGGCCGCAAGTTGAACCTGCGTCTCCTTCTTGGCGTCGGTGATATCGGCGATCTGGCCGCACAGCCGGGTCACGACGACGACGGCCTCCAGCTTACGAGCGTCGGCAAGCTGACGCAGCAGAACCTGCGCCCGCAACTCGGCATCCGGGGCTGTGCGTGTCCTGCCCGCCGTCCGGGCCGGGGCGGGCGGCCGGCTGGTACGGGAGCGGATGATCTTCTCTACCGCCGGTGTCGACAGGCCGCGCTCAGTCATCTGGCACGTGTCCAGCTCGAACCACTCGACGGGCCGTGCGAACGCCTCGGTGCCGATCTGTACCCGGCGGGCGGTGCCTTCACTGTCCAGGCGGATCCGGTGCACGTACCAGCGGCGGATCAGGGTGTCCCGGTCGACCGGCACAGACATCCCCAGCACCGGCTCGATGCCGTCGTCGTCCCACACCGGATCCAGCGACTGGTCCAGGTGCACGTGCAGCCGGCGGTGACGGGAGGTGATGTCCACCAGCGAGCCGACCGGTGACCCGTTGGGCTGGGCGAAGGCGATGTCGGCTTCCTCGCCCCTGCTCCGGAACCAGGCGGCGGCCGCGGACTTCACGTACAGGTGGTCGGCGCTGGAGATGCCTCGGGCGCGGCGGCCGCAGATGTGGGGTTGGCCGTCGGGGCCAGGGTGATGGGCGAAGTGGCAGACCCGGTCGGTGTAGAGCTTCGTCGTCAGCTGACCACCGCAACCTCCCAGAAGGAGCCCGCACCAGAAGGAGTCGTGTTCGTGGAGGTTGCGGAAGGCATCGAGTTCGATGGCCTCCAGCGGCAGAACGAGCGGCTCTTCGGAATCCGCCCTGCCGAGTACC
Organism: Streptomyces sp.; assembly: GCF_035563135.1. Taxonomy (GTDB): domain Bacteria; phylum Actinomycetota; class Actinomycetes; order Streptomycetales; family Streptomycetaceae; genus Streptomyces. The sequence continues at coordinate 2,990 of NZ_DATMVN010000860.1, read as the reverse complement.
GCTGTCTGGATCTGTCGTCGATCATGCCGCACACGCCTCACCCTTCTCCTCAACACAGCGTGCCAGCCGCCCCTTCGCTGCGCAGCCGATCACCTGTTTCCCAGCGCGTTGGTGCGCTCACGCCGTACAACTCCCCGGGGCTGGCCACGGAGCCGCAGCGTGCAGTCTGCGGATGCCTGCGCCGAGAGTGCCCCGAGCCGGGGGCCGCTCGTTGAAGTAGGCGGACTCACCTGCCCTGCCGTGATCCCCATCGAAGAAGGCTGCGTGCGATGACCAGGACTCCCCGAACCGCTGATGCTGTCGCGACCACGCTGGATGCCGCAGCCAAGTTGAGCCCGAGCCCGGGCTACATCAACGGTGACGACTACGGGGAGTGGTACATCGAGGCCGGCCCGGAGCTGCTGCGGGCGCTGTCCCAGTTGGCGCTCGCCCACGGCTTGGACACGTTGGCCGCCCGGCTGGAGGCCCTCTGCCACCCGCTGTGCATGGAACCGCTGGACGACGTCCTGACGCCGGGCACCATGCCGCGGCAGTGGTGCGGCACCTCGGTCGAGAAGGAGGGCAACCCGTGTGAGGCGCACGTCCCTGAGCGCGCTGCTGAAATGGGCCGCTGCACCTGAGTGTGCTCGGACACTGAGTGGACGGTGTCCGCCCGGCGGATCTGCCGCGACACCCCTGTACCGGAGGATGACCGCTGCAGGAGGCATGCCCCGCTCTGCAGGGCGGTCCAGCGCAACAAGAAGGTCTGCAACCGGCCCAACTGCACCATCTCCAAGCACCAGGAGGCAGCCACAAGCCGGTGAACCCGCCCCGTGTTGCGTCACCCCCGGGGGCACAACACAGCGGAATGTCGGCCGCGCTGACATTTCTGTCGGTGCGGCCGACGTTTGCTGTCGTGTTCACGGCCGTGGCCCCGCCGGCCGCTGGGTGGGGTTCAGCCTCGGCGGTTACGGAGGGTGGGGCGGGCTGCGGTGTAGGCGTCCCCTAGGGAGGGGGTGGGGCGGCCTGCGAGGACCCAGTCGTCCTGGACTGCGGTGAAGGGGTAGGCGAGGCCGTCGGATCCACGAGCGGGACGGCGAGCCGGGCTGGGTGCTGTGCCTGGTGCCCGGGCGCCGTCCGGTCGCCGTCGCCGCCCCCGTATGGCAGGCGATCGTCGAAGCCGGCCAGCGAGATGCTCGCGGCGTTGAAGGCTGGACGTCTTTCGCTTCTCGACATCCTGGACCGCAGCGACGACACCGCCCGGCAGACACGCGCTCTCAATCTCCTGCAGTCTCTCCCCGGCGTCGGCGCGGTGAAGGCCCGCCGTCATCTCGTGGACCTCGGCATCTCGGAAAAACGAAGGATCCAGGGGCTCGGCGAACGACAGCGCGCCCGCCTGATCGAGCTGTTCCCGCCCCAAGCCTGACTGACTGGCCGCCTCTGCGCTCCCCGCCCGCCCAGAACTCAGTGGTGCAGCATCCGGCGCAGGCTGTCGACACGCTCTTAGCCCTGCTCGGAAGGCCGTGGATGCGCTTTCAGGGTGACCGCACAACAGCGACGTGGCGAGCGCGGCAGGAAAGGGCGAAGCACTTCGGCGCGGGTACGTTCCTCGCCATTCGCAACGTCGCAGCCCACGCGGAGGCTGTGAACTGGTCTCGGCAGGAGGCGCTGGAGCATCTGACCGGACAACCCGGCGATGCGGGTTAGAACGCGACCCCCGATGACCTCTGCCAGGGGAGCAGGGCGCAACCGTCGCACCATTCGTTCCGGCTGTGTCCCGCCTCTGCCTGGTGCCGGCGTTTCATCGCCCAGAATGCCTCGTGGTACGCCTGCCGGGCCTGCACACACTCCTGCTGCTCCCTCTTGGTCAGATGCGACCAGCAGGCCCCGGGATCCTCTGCGCCATATCCGCGCGGCCATTCCGCCGCCTGCCGCTCGCAGGCCCGCCCGTCCCTTCTGCGGCGTAGGCAGGTCTCCTTCACTCCGTCGGTGCGGGCACCCCATGGCGGCGAGGTGAACCGGACCCAATCTGCGGGAAGCACGCGCTTCTTGCCCGGAGCAGGCCGCGTGGTGTCGAGGTACACCCGGCCGCTATAGGGCGCCTGCCCCGGCACGTACCTGGCCGGCTGAACGGCGGGTGGCCCGCTCGTCATCCAGGTGCCCGACAGCAGCTCGGCAATCTGCCGCACGGTCGTCTCGTCGACCCCGGCGATGTCGACGTAGGCCGTACCGGGCCCGGACAGGTGCGCCGTAGCGATGTCTCCCATGCCTGCAAGACGCCCGCCTCCGCATCCGGGTTACGGCCTGCGCCAAAGTTCACCTGGAAGAAGACGCGCACAGAGGTGGCCGACTTGCGGGCCTCACCGACTTCGCGGTCCGACGGAACAGCGGTTCGGTACCGACCGTCCCAGCGCCTGCGCGTGCGCCCTGGGGCGTGTCCGTGCAGGCGGCGTCGCCTCCGGAAAGCGGGCCGTTCGACGCGACCGCGGTGAGCCGCCCGGGGTCGGTGTGACGATCGGCATCGTGGCCGGGGCGCGGTGCCGGTGGTGCGGCCCGGCCGGTCGACGTGCGAAGGGCGCCCGGCCGGGCTCCGTTCGCCATGATCGGGCGCTTGCCCCGGGGGCGGGGGCTGACGAGGCCGGGTCGGGGCCCGTACGAGTGACCGCGGTGCTGGGCCGGATGCTGGAAGGCCTCACGTCAGGTCAGCCGGGGTGGCGTTCGGGGTGCACCAGTCTCCGTCGAAGAGGGAGGCAATCAGGGCGGCGTGTTCGGCGGGGAGTTGGTCCTCGCGGTACTTGGTGCGGGTTTTGGCGAACCAGGGGCCGATCTGGACGGTGTCGCCGTCGACACGGAGGGTTTCGCGGGCGGTGGGGGCGCGGCCGTGGCGGTGGAGGAAGAGTTCCAGGAGCTGCACGGTCTGGGCGAAGGTGCGGCGGGTGCGGCGGGCCGGTGCCAGGGGGCTGGTGGCGGGGGTGAGGCGCAGTGCGGTGAGCAGGTCGCGCTGGCCGGGG
>NZ_DATMVN010000859.1:0-5307 GCF_035563135.1 Streptomyces sp. | reverse complement strand
AGCCGCGTGCGGCTCCAGCAGCAGCCGGACCCGGGCCCGTGGGGCGGTGCGCCGGCCGGACAGCGCGGCCTTGGCCCCGGCCACCCCGTCCAGGGCGCCCGCCTCGTCGGCGAGCGCTCCCTCCAGAGCCCTGCCGCGCAGCAGTGCCCCCTCGCCGTCGCCGCTGTCGACCAGTACCTCGGCCAGGCGCCCGCGGCGCAGCTGGGCCAGGAGCCACCACAGCGCGAGGACCACCAGGACGGCGAGGACCGCGATGACGGTGGGCCACCACCAGCCCTCGTCCCGCCACCTGGTCCGGTCCGCCCTGCTGAGCAGCACGTCGTCCGTGCCGCCGAAGGGCCACCAGGAGGGTACGGACAGGCCGAGCCCGGACGCGAGGACGGCGCCGCCGAGGGCGAGGAGGACCAGCCCTGCCAGACCGAGCAGGACCCGGTTGACGGATGTGATCACGGGGTCACCCCTTCTTCGCCGGCCGGCGCACGCGCACGGAGAGGCCGGGCGGCCGTGCCAGGCCCAGTTCGCTGACGGCCGTACCGAGGACAGCGTCCAGGTCGGCCCTGACGTCGTCGAGTTCACGGAAGTGCGACAGGGCCCGCACGGCCGCCTTGCGCCGGCTCACCTTCACCCGGGCGGACTGCACCCCGGCCACCTTCACGGCCCGGTCACGCAGGACGCGGGCGGCGGCGGTCCGGTCGAGCCCCGCGCGTACACCGGCATGGTGGCGGCTCATCGGGAGCAGGGCACGCAGTCCGGGGGTGAGCGCCAGGAGCAGGAGCCAGAGGCCGAGTGCGGCCGCGAGGGCGGCCCCTGCCAGGACCCACACGTCGTCGAGGTGACGGCTCGCCAGGTCGCCGGCGACGGAGCGCCGCCACCGCATGGCGGGGTGGCCGGCCCGCACCGCCGCGATGTCGTAGAGCAGGAGCCCGGCACCGCCGAGGACGATCAGGGCGGCCAGCGCCGCGGGAACCCTGCGTCCGGACCAGAAACGGCCGGCCCTGCCGCCCGTCCGCGCCGGCGCGGGTACGGGTTCGTACGCGGAACCCGACGCGGACCGGTCCCTCTCCAGCACGCCGCCGGACGGCGCCGGTCCGTCGGCGGGCAGGCGCCGCGTGCTGTTCTCCGGCTCGTGCGGCCCGGTCATCGGACGCTCCCCTCCGGTGCGGTGCCCGCTCCTGACGGATGCAGCCGTTCGACCTGCACCGCCACTTCGGGTACCTCCATCCCCGCCAGGGCTCTCACCCGCTCGCTCACGCGGCGCCGCACCGACCGGCACCGACTGCCGATGTCGCAGGGGTAGGCGAGGTCGAGACTGACCCGCACCCGCGCGGTGTCCCGGTGCACGGTGACGGTGGCGCGCGGCGCGGCGGCGCCCTCGGGCCGCTCACCGACCGCCTCCTTGGCCGCCTGCGCGGCGATCTTCGCGACGACCCGGTCGGCGATCCGGGTCTGCCCGCGCCCGGCGGCATCGACCCGGCCTGTCATCCCCGTCACCGTCGCCGGTCGCCGCGCTCGCGACTCCGGAAGAAGTCGCCGGGTTCCAGGTCGCCGTCCAGGAAGCGGCCGGCGACGAAGCCGACCGCACCCAGCGCGGCCACCAGCAGAAAGGCCCCGAACCCGCCGAAGTACCCGGCGAAACCGAGCGCCATGCCGACCACCAGGCCGACGACAGCCATGCTCATCGTGTGCTCCTCAACTGCCGGCTCGGAAGTTCTACTGGACGCGGGACCCGGTCTCGTCCTCGTCGTCCTCCTCGTCGGGCAGTTTCACGTCGCTCACGGCGATGTTGACCTCGACGACCTCCAGGCCCGTCATCCGCTCGACCGCCGCGATGACGTTCTCGCGCACGTCGCGGGCCACTTCGCCGATCGCCACGCCGTAGTCGACGACGATCTCCAGATCGAGGGCGGCCTGCGATTCGCCGACCTCGGCCTTGACGCCGCGGGTCACGGACTTGTTGCCGCCGGGAACGCGGTCGCGGACCGCGCCGAACGTCCGGGAGATGCCACTGCCCATCGCGTGGACACCGGCGACGTCACGTGCCGCCATTCCGGCGATCTTCTCGACCACACCGTCGGCGATCGTGGTGCGGCCGCGGGTCGCGGGGGCTCCCCCGCCGCGCTTGCTGAACTGGCTCTGCCTGCCGTCGTCCCCGCCGGGCACACTGCCGGGGGTCTCGGGCCGGCTCCGCTGTGGGCTCTCGGTCATCGCCGCTCTTCCCTTCGGGGCGCGTTGAACTTCCGTGGCTCACAGTAAGTGCGCTTTCCCCGTCCCGCGCCGTGGATGGGGCAGGGTGGAGCAATGACAACGGCTGACAGCCCGCACCGGGCCGACGGATGGACCGCTGCGGTACGCCAACGGCTCGGCCTGGGCAGACTGCTCCCTCTGGGTGGCCCCGCCGACGGTTCCTGGATCGCGGAACGAGTGGCGGCGACGGTGCTGCGGGACGCCGCCGCCGGATCGGGGGCCGTGCTGGGCACGCTCAGGATCGCCCCCGCCGACGAGGACCACGCCCTGGACCCACCGGTGCCGGGTCCCCCCAGCGCCCTGCCGCCCGGCCCGCTGCGGATCGAGGCCGGATTCTCCACGACGGCGCTGCGGCCGCTGACCGCGACGGCGGACGCGTTGCGCGCGGCTCTGCTGACGGCGGCGGCCCAGCGGCTCGGCCTGGTGGTCGACGCGGTGGACCTCCGGGTGACGGAGTTGCTGGAGGAGGAGCCGGCACCGGCCGTGGAACCGCCCGCCGGCATTCTCACGGCACCACCGCAGGGGGCTGCCGCGACGGCGGCGGCCGGGGTTCCGGGCGTCGTGTCGCTGACGCGGGTGCTGGGCGGTGCCGTGCAGCACACGGAGGGTCATGTCCGGCTGGAGCTCGCGACGGCCGGGGACCGCCGGGCACTCGATGTGGCGCGGGCGGTGCGCGGGGCGGTGACCGCGGCCGTGGAGGGCCGTCCGACGGTCGCTGTGCTGGTCACGGCCGTCGTGGTCCGGGAGTGACACGGCCCCCGCCGGACGGCGGGGGCCGTGCGTGCCGGGTCTCCGGCTGTTCAGTCGGAGAGGCCGGCGAGGTCGCGCAGGCGGCGGCCCTGGGCGGCCCGCTCGGCGCTGCGCTGCTCCTCGTAGTCACGCGAAAGCGCGCCGCTCAGCAGCGCCTTGGTCTCGACGACCGCGTCGCGCGGGGCGGCGAGCAGGGCCGCGGCCAGGTCGTGCCCCGCGGCGTCGAGCTGGTCCGCGGGGACCACGAGGTTGGCGAGACCGGTGCGCTCGGCCTCCTCGGCGTGCACGAAGCGCCCGGTGGCGCAGATCTCGAGCGCGCGGGCATAGCCCACGAGGTTCACCAGGGGGTGGGTGCCCGTGAGGTCGGGGACGAGACCGAGGCTGGTCTCGCGCATGGCGAACTGCACGTCCTCGGCGACGATCCGCAGATCGCAGGCGAGGGCGAGCTGGAAGCCCGCGCCGATCGCGTGTCCCTGGACGACCGCGATCGACACGATGTCGTTGCGGCGCCACCAGGTGAAGGCCTCCTGGTACTCGGCGATGATCGCGTCGAGCTCGGCCTCCGGGCCGCGCGCCATGTCGAGGAAGGAAGGCTCGCCGTCGAATCCTTCCGGTGCGAATGCCTGCCGGTCGAGTCCCGCGGAGAAGGACTTGCCCTCACCGCGCAGCACGACGACCCGCACACTGCCGGGGAGCGCCCGTCCGGCCTCTGCCAACGCCCGCCACAGAGCGGGAGACTGAGCGTTGCGCTTGGCCGGGTTGGTGAGCGTCACCGTGGCAACCGCGTCTTCGACGGTGAGCCGTACGCCGTCCTTGTCGAGCACGGAGTCGAGCGAGGTCATGGAGGGCCTCCGGAGGGGGTGCAGTCAGCACTTACTGGTAAGTAACTGAACAGTAACCACCCGGACGACCTGACGATCGGCCGGGTGGCCACCCGGTGTTCCGGTGAGCCTCGGAGCCGGTCTCGACCGGCCCCGGACCGCTGCCCGCCGTCAGGCCGAAGCGGCCTTCTTGCCCCGAGTCGCTCCGCCGCGTCCCCGCAGCGTGACTCCGGACTCACTGAGCATCCGGTGGACGAATCCGTAGGAGCGGCCGGTTTCCTCGGCCAGCGCCCGGATGCTTGCACCGGAGTCGTACTTCTTCTTCAGGTCTGCCGCGAGCTTGTCGCGCGCGGCGCCGGTCACCCGGCTGCCCTTCTTCAGAGTCTCGGCCACCCGTGCCTCCTCAAGGAAGTGCGCTCTGAACTCTCATGATCACCCCTTCTGGGCTTCATGGCCACCCATTCGGCAAGGTCCGTGCGACGGGTTTCCCCGTGCCGAAGCGGCCCGGCACAAGCGGAATCAAGAATTCAAAGCGATCTCACGGCCCGGCGGGACGGACCGCGAGAGAAAGATCCAGGTCAGAGCCTTACGGGGTGAGGTGACCCGAAATGAGTGCAGTCGACAGCTATTTACCGGGCGCCGCGCCCGGGTACGAGACCCGCTCACCCAGATGATGGATCACCGATGGGCCGAATGATCCGGACACGTGGGATCACCGGACCTCCTCACCGCGCCCGGGAGCACCTGCGGGTCAGGCGAGGGCGACCAGGTCCCGGTAGTCCGCGCCCCAGAGGTCCTCGACCCCGTCGGGCAGCAGGATGATCCGTTCCGGCTGGAGCGCCTCGACCGCTCCCTCGTCGTGGGTGACGAGGACGACGGCACCCTTGTACGTGCGCAGGGCCCCGAGGATCTCCTCGCGGCTGGCCGGGTCGAGGTTGTTGGTCGGCTCGTCGAGCAGCAGCACGTTGGCGGAGGAGACGACGAGCGTCGCCAGGGCGAGCCGGGTCTTCTCGCCGCCGGAGAGCACTCCGGCGGGCTTGTCCACGTCGTCACCGGAGAAGAGGAAGGACCCGAGGGTCTTGCGGACCTCGACGAGATCGAGGTCGGGCGCCGCGGAGCGCATGTTCTCCAGGACGGTGCGCTCCGGGTCCAGGGTCTCGTGCTCCTGGGCGTAGTAGCCGAGCTTGAGACCGTGGCCCTCGATGACCTGGCCGGTGTCGGGCTTCTCGGCGCCGCCGAGGAGCCGCAGCAGCGTGGTCTTGCCCGCGCCGTTGAGGCCGAGGATGACGACGCGTGAGCCCCGGTCGATGGCCAGGTCGACGTCGGTGAAGATCTCCAGTGAGCCGTACGACTTGGACAGGCCCTCGGCCATCAGCGGGGTCTTGCCGCACGGGGAGGGCTCGGGGAAGCGCAGCTTGGCCACCTTGTCGGAGACCCGGACCGCCTCCAGCCCGGAGAGCAGGCGTTCGGCCCGCTTGGCCATGTTCTGGGC
>NZ_DATMVN010000858.1:0-3701 GCF_035563135.1 Streptomyces sp. | reverse complement strand
CCGGCCGCGGGAGTTGTTCGCCGACCGCGGCTATGACCGCGACAACTGCCGACTCCTGCTGAGCGCCCGCGGCATTACCCCCCGGGTCGCCCGCCCCGGCGTCGCCCTCGGCTCCAACCCGAGCCGCTACCCTGGGTGGTCAAGCGCGGATTCGCCTGGCTACACGCCTTCAGGCGGCTCCGCACCAGCTATGAGGTTCGCGCCGACATCCACCTCTTACTACTGCAGCTGGACTGCGCCTGATCTGCTACCGCCAGCTACCCGTCGTCATGCGATAAGTTCTCAATTGGCCACAATCGGAAGACGCTGACACTAAGGTGCTCCGCAACTGGCCCCGACCCCATCCGACAAGTCTGATATTGCAACCTGCGTTCACAAGGTCGCCCCAGTCGAGCCCTGAACAATTCACGCCCATGTGGCCGTAATAGCAGGAGCGGTCAGGCCCGCGTGGGAAATCACACGACAAGAGCCCAATCGAGCTGAAACTCGACCGGGCCTTTGAAGTTCAGCGCTCTGTCAGTCCTCGCGCTTGGGGTTCCGGCTGTTACCGTCTGCGCGACTTCCGCTTGCGCCGAGGGTTAACTCAGAAATGCTCCCAAGAGAGCGCAACTGCGGTGCGGAGTACTTCATGGGCTCTCCCGCTGCAAGATCAGATTCCATTGCACGCAACTTAAGCAGACAACAGTGGCGAGCGCTACCCCCGCATCGCTATGACATGCGCCACGTTCGGCGGTGGCCATGCGGTATTCCGCAAGGGTCAATGCCGGCGGCGACGCGGCTTGCGCCCGATGAGTACCGCGAGTCCGACGATGACAAGCCAGCCCAGCAGGAGAAGCGCATCGCCGGCATGCAAGCCGTGCGACTCCGAGAACGTGGCGACGACCGCCCCTTCCTCGGGATAGTTGAACAGCACGAGGGGCGCCACGAAGGCCGTGGCGAAGGCAATCACCGCAAGGGCCACCCCTCGCCTGTACACCACTCCACCGTAGCGCGCCGGCTCAACCCGCCGTCTTCATCGCTCGATGAGCAAGCTCGCGAACGGTGCGGACGTCGGGGCCTCCCCACATCGAGGCGGACAAGCGCCTGCCAGCAGCTGCGCGGATACGGGCAACCACCGAAATGTGCCAGGCTGCTCATCCTGGGGGCACCGGCACACGCCCGGCCTGCGGAGCGAGGCGAGACGACCGGCACATCAGAGTGGTCTGGCGGCAAGATATCTACGGTTAGAACGACGATCGGGGCGTCTGTTGGACTTGAATCACCTCGTCCGGGTGCTGAGGCGGCGCTGGCAACTGCTTGCCCTCGTAGTCCTGGCGTCCATCGCCGGCGCTGCTGCGGCGGCCTGGTTGCAGACCCCTACCTACCAGACCGCCGCCGTCCTGGTCTCGACCACCGGCACGGCCGTCGACGGAACATCTGCGACGCAGAATGCCGCGCAGCGTGCTCTCGACGTGTCGCGGTTCGCCGGCACCGCGCCCGTGATCGAGCAAGTCGTCACCCAGGCTGCTGGCGCATCTGGCCTGACCGCCCGCGCACCCGCTGGCGTTTCGACCACCGCGGACGGCGTCTCCCCTTTTCTCACCATCACCGTCAGTGACAGCGATCCGCAGTGGGCGCAGGCGGTTGCCAATGCGTACCTACCGACGCTCCCAGACGCTCTGGAGGACATCGACCCGGGGATTGCCGGCAGCGCCGAGCAACTGACGAGCCTCACCGCTGCTCCCCTCCCCGGGGCTCCGGCGACCCCGGACCGGTCGTTGTACCTCTCGATGGGCCTGCTGCTCGACCTGGTTTTGGGCTTCGGCTTGGTTGTCCTCTGGGAGTCGTTGGACAGGGACTTCCACGACCCCGAGGACATGGCCCGCGCCCTCAATCTCCCGGTTCTAGGCGTGATTCCGCAGCGCGATCCGAAGCAGGTCCTCCCCATGCGCACGGCGCCCAGCAGCTCCCGCGCCGAGGCCTACCGCGCGGTGCAGGCCAGCCTCGCCTTCGCACGGGCAGAGGGACCACCCCGATCGATCGTCGTCACCAGCCCGTCCTCCGGCGAGGGAGTGACGACGGTCGCGGCGAACGTCGCTCTCGCGCTGGCCAGCAGCGGGCATCGTGTGCTCCTCGTGGACGTCAACCTGCGCGCCCCGAGCGTGCACGACCTCTTCGAGCTTCCGCCCGGGCCGGGGCTCGCCGAGGTGCTGGCCGGGCGAATCACACCATCCGCAGCCCTACGCGACCTACCCGACACCTCGCTGCGCGTCCTCACGGCCGGAGCGTCGAATGCCCATCAGTTGGAGATGCTGACGGGCCCACGAACTCCCCAGGTCCTGGTGGAACTGCAGGCAGACTGCGATGTCTTGATTCTGGACACCCCGCCGGTGCTTCAGGTGGCCGATGCGCTGTTCCTGGCAGCCCACTCCGCGGGCATTCTGCTCGTCGCGAGGGTGGGCGTCGCCACGAAGGACCGCCTCCGCCGCGCTCGTGACGCAGTGCGGACGGTCCAGGCGCCGAAGCTCGGCCTCGCTGTGAACGGTGGTTCGGAGAGCCCAGAGGGCCTCGGTCCTCGTCGGCTGCCTGCTAGCCATCGAAGTTTTGACTCCGCGGCACGGACGGCACCCGTCACGGGTGACGACAAGCCGGTGCGGGAGTCCGTCCCTGGGTCGAGCTGACCCGTGGTCGCACTGCAGGCGGCGCGGCAGGTATACCCACGTGCTATGGGCCTGGCCGCTGCCGTCGGGGTGGCCTTCCTGGTGGGTTACTGGAATCAGGAGCATGCCCGCTACGCATATCTGCTCGCAGTTGCTCCTGTCCTCGTGGCCCTCGCCCTGCGGCCACAACTGCCCGTGGTGATGGGCGCGGCGCTGCTTCCGTTTCTCAGCCTGGGAGTGAGCGCCGGAGGGGCACAGGTAACGGCATCCGACGCTTTGTTCGCACTGGCCTTCGTCGGCGCCCTTGTGTGCCTACTACTCACACATTCCTGGCGGGACCGTGGACGCGATGCCCGGGTTCTCCTGCTGTGCGGAGCGGCGTTCGCCGTCTGGCTAGTCGCGGTGGCGCTGTTCCACGGGTCTACGACGGTGATGCTGAACAGCACCCAGACGTACCAGCTGTTCCTGGTCCCTCTGCTTCTCGGCGCGGTGGTGCTGGAGCCCCGATCGGCGCGCATTGTGGTGACCGTTTTCGTCGTCGGATCCGTGGTTCTAGCTCTCATGTGGATCGCGACGGGCGGGGAGGGTTCGGAGTTGACCGGGAACAAGAACCCCTCCGGTCAGATGATCGCCAACGCGATGGTGCTGGCTCTCGCGCTGGCGCCGACCTGGACCTGGCGGCTGATACTGCTCGTACCCCTGGGCGCCGGCCTCATCTTCGCCCAAAGCCGCGGCGCACTCTTGGGCGCCGGCGTTGGTATCGTCGTCGTCCTGCTCTTGCGGGGGTTGGGTAGCTGGCGACGCACCATAGCCGCAGTCGTGCCGATCATAGTCCTTGTGATCGTCGGTTACCGTCTACTGCCAGATGAGGTTCTCTCGCGCACCACCGACTTCAGCTCGGGCGCGGTCGGCACCTCCATGGGAGAGCTCACCGCGGCGCAGTACTCCGTAGCGTTGAGAGACACTTTCGCCGAGCAAGGCTGGCAACTCGTGGCCGCTAACCCAATCTTCGGAGTCGGGCCGGGAAATTATGTCACCGGCACGCCCGGGCGGGATACCTAC
>NZ_DATMVN010000857.1:0-5282 GCF_035563135.1 Streptomyces sp. | reverse complement strand
CTGCGGTCGGCGTACGGCCCCGGGGCGGCGGCTATCCGCGGGTCCTGTCCTTGTGGTCGGCCAGGACGAGGGAGGCGCCCTTCTCACCGATCATCATGCTCGCGGCGTTGGTGTTGCCCGAGACCATGGCCGGCATGACGGAGGCGTCGATGACGCGCAGGCCCTCGATGCCGTGCACCCGCAGCCGTGCGTCGACGACCGCCAGCGGGTCGTCGCCCATCCGGCAGGTGCCCACGGGGTGGTAGGAGGTGTCGCCGTACTGCCGTGCGTAGGCGAGCAGTTCGTCGTCGGAGCGGACGTCGCTGCCGGGCAGCAGCTCGAACGCCCGGTACGCGTCCATACTCGGCTCCTCGATGATGCGGCGGCCGATGCGCACGCCTGCGATCAGGGTGGCGCGGTCGGCCTCCGACTCGAGGAAGCGGGTGCGGATCGACGGCGGGGTCAGCGGCTGCCGGGAGCGGATGTGGACGGAGCCCTTGGACTCGGGGCGCAGCGGGTAGACGCCCAGGGTCATGCCGGGGGCGGTGTCCAGGCGGCGGCTGCGGCCGCCGCCGTAGCTGGCGGGCGCGAAGTGGTACTGGAGGTCGGGGCGGGTCAGGGAGTCGTCGGAGCGGACGAAGCCGTGGCCGAGCGCGATCGGCAGGCTGAGCAGGCCGCGCCGTTCGCGGGCGTAGCGGGCGATCTCGCGGACCAGGCCGAGGCCGCGGGAGCGCTCGTTGAAGGTGATCGGGCGGCGCACCCGCCAGCGCAGCCGGGCGGCGAAGTGGTCGCGGAAGTTCTCGCCGACGCCGGGCAGGTGGTGCACCACGGGCACGCCGACGTCGCCGAGGTGGCCGGCCGAGCCGATGCCGGAGAGTTCGAGCAGCTGCGGGGACTGTACGGCTCCGGCGCTGACGATCACCTCGTGGGCGGCGTCGGCCCGGTGCTCTCCCTCACCCCGCCGGTAGTCGACGCCGACGCAGCGCTTGCCGTCGAAGCGCAGGCCGGTGACGTGCGCCTCGGTGACCAGGGTGAGGTTGGGCCTGCCGCGGGCCGCCTTGAGGTAGGTGCCCGCGGCGGAGGAGCGGCGGCCCTCCTCGTGGTTGACCTGGTAGTAGCCGAAGCCCTCCTGGTCGCCGGAGTTGTAGTCCGGGTTCTCGGGGTAGCCGGCCTTGCCGGCGGCGGTGAGGAAGGCGTCGGTCAGCTCGTCGCGCTCGCGCGGCAGCCCGACGGCGATGCGTCCGTCGCGGCCCCGGGTGTCGCCGTCGATGCCGCTGACCCGCTCCAGGCTGCGGAAGTGCGGCAGGACGCCCTCCCAGGACCAGCCCGGGTTGCCCAGGGCCTCCCAGTCGTCGTAGTCGTGGCGCTGACCGCGCACGAAGATCATGCCGTTGATCTGGTTGGAACCGCCGAGCAGACGGCCCCGGGGGATGCTGACGCTGCGGCCCTCGAGGGTCGGATCGGCGTCGGTCTCGAAGCACCAGTCGTACTTCGGTTTCCCCATCAGCACCGTCTCGGCGGCGGGGACGTCGAGCAGCGGGCTGCGCCGTTCGCTGCCCGATTCGAGGAGCAGCACGCGGATCGCGGGGTCCTCCGTCAGACGGCCGGCGAGCACACAGCCCGCCGCGCCCGCGCCGACGACGACGTAGTCGTACCTCACCGTCGCCCGCCCCCTCACGCGGCCGCGGCCGCGGCGGTGGCGCCGCGCCGGCCGGTGATCGTGGTGCGGTGCAGCAGCCGCCGGTGGTTGACGTGGTCGTACGGGGTGGCCCGGTGCATCGCGCTGCGGTTGTCCCACAGCACGATGTCGCCGACCTGCACCGGTGGCGGTAGGTGAAGCGGGGCTGGATCGCGAACTCCTGGAGGAAGGTGATCAGCGGTGCGCTCTCGTCCTCGGACAGGCCCTCGATGCGCCAGGGCACGTTGCCGCCCGCGTAGAGGGCCTTGCGGCCGTTCTCCTCGTGGAGGCGGACCAGCGGGTGAGCCACCTCGGACCACTCGGCGCGCTCCTGCTCCGTGGGCGCCGGCCGGTCGGGGTAGTTGTACGGCCGTGACTGGACCCGGCTGATGACGACCTTCAGGTCCTCGATGCGCTCCTTGACGGCCTGCGGCAGCGCCTCGTACGCGGCGAACATGTTGCCGTACCAGGTGTCGCCCCCGGACGGGGGTATCTCCCGGGCGTACAGCATGGAGCCCACCGGCGGCCGGGTCAGGTAGGCACCGTCGCTGTGCCAGACGCGCCCGCTGTAGGCCGAGCCGATCGGCTTCCCGTCCTTGGTGAGGTTGGACAGGATGAGGATCTCGGGGTGCTCGACGTCGTTGAACTGCGAGCGGGTGTAGGCGAAGACCTCGCCGAAGCGCCGGGTGAACTCGATGTGCTGCTCCGGCGTCATGTCCTGGCCCCGGATGAGCAGGATGGTCGTGTCGATCCAGGCCTGGTGGATCCGGTCGAAGTCGCGGTCGGACAGCGGCCGGGTGACGTCGACACCGCGGACCTCGGTGCCGATGCCGTCGGTGATGGGGACCAGTTCAAGCATGAAGGGGTACTCCCTGGGGGTGTTCGGTCGGTACGTCGGCGGCGCCCGGGTCCGTCGCACGGATCGCGGGGCCCGTCGGGCGGGTCAGGGCAGGGACACCTGGTACTCGTCCATCCAGCGCCGCATCTCGACGAGCTGGATCAGCAGCGCGGCCTGGTTGGAGCCCCCGGGCAGCTCGCCGTGGACGGCGCCCGCGGAGATCTGCTGGATCAGGCCGTTGGTGCGCCCGGTGTCGAACAGCGGCTTCAGCGGCGAGGCGTCGTCGTTGACGATCCAGGTCGCCTCCCGGAGGAGGGTCCGGTCGTAGGCGGGGTTCTGCACGTGCGGGTAGGCGCTCTTCGCGCGGTTCACGGTGCTCGCCGGCAGGACGTCCGCCATGGCGGCCTTGAGCAGCCCCTTCACCCCGCCCCGCGACTTGGTCTCCCAGGGCACGTTCCACACGTACTGGAGCAGCCGGTGGTCGCAGAACGGCACCCGGACGTCGAGGCCGTGGGCCATGCTCATGCGCTCCTTGCGGTCCAGGATCACCGAGAGCGGGCCGGACAGGCCGAGGAAGAAGACCTCCCGGATCCGGGCGTCCTCGGCGCTCTCGCCCGCGAGCCGGGGGACGCGTGCGAGGACGTCCGCGTAGCGGGCGCGCTCGTCCTCCTCCGGGTCCAGCTCGGCGAGCAGGTCGGGGACGAGGTAGCGGGACAGCTTCGGGCCGTCGAAGAGCCAGGGGAAGCGGTCGGCGGCCAGCACCTCGGGCTTGAAGAAGTAGGGGTAGCCGCCGAAGACCTCGTCGGCGGCCTCGCCGGTGAGCGCGACGGGGCAGTTGGCGCGGATCTGCTGGAAGATCAGGTACATCGAGGCGTCGAACTGGCCCCAGCCGGGCAGGTCGCGGGCGCGCCGGGTGGCGGGGACGACGTCCAGCAGGTCCTGCACCGAAGCGGTGAGCGTGGTGTGTTCGGTGCCGAGGAACGCGGCGGCCTCGGCGGCGTACGGGGCGTCGATGTCCGGGCGCAGTTCCGTGGCCACGAAGTGCGCCGGGTCGCTCTCGAACTCCACGCAGAAGGTGGCCAGTCTCCGGTCCGGGTCGTCCTTGCGCAGGGCGCTCGCGGCGAGCGCGGCGACGGAGGTGGAGTCGACGCCGCCGGAGAGCATCGCGCCGAGCGGGACGCCGGTGGCGAGCTGGCGGCGCACGGTGTCGTCGAGGAGTTCACGGACCGTGCGGGCGCTCTCCTCGAAGGTGTCGTGGTGCGGTTCGCTCACCAGCTGCCAGTAGCGCCGCCGGGTGACCCCGCTCGCGGTGTACGTCACGACGTGGGCGGGCTCGACCTCGTACAGGTCCTTCAACGGCGTCTCGCCCGGCCGGGCCAGGCGCGGCTGGAGGACGACGGGCAGCGCCGAGAGCTCCAGACGGGGCCGGAACAGGGGGTTGGCGAGGATGCCCTTGGGCTCGGAGGCGAAGAGGACCCCGCCGTCGTACGGATGGTGGTAGAGGGGCTTGACGCCGGCCCGGTCGCGGCCGAGGTGCAGTCGCCGGGTGCGGCCGTCCCAGACGGCGAAGGTGAAGGCGCCGTTGACGCGCTCCACGAAGTCGGTGCCCCACAACAGGTAGGCCTGGAGGAGCGCTTCGGCGGTGGAGCCGCCGCGCACGGCACCGCCGGCCGCCTCGATGTCGCGGCGCAGTTCGTCGCCGTTGTAGACCTCGCCGGTGTGTGCCGCGTGGACGGTGTCACCGCCCAGGCTGACGCGCGCGGGGCGCACGTCGTCGGGGCGTCCGGTGGCCAGGCCGCGGTGGCCGAGGGCGGCGTTCCGGCCGATCCACACGTCCTCGGTGTCGGGGCCCCTGTGCGCCATCGTCCGCGTCATCGATTGCAGCACGCCGAGCTGGTCGCCCAGGTCGCGCCGGAAGTCGATCCAGCCCACCACACCACTCATGCGGTTCACCTCCAGGAGTAGGAAGAATTTCCTTCAAGCAGTGCGAGAACGCCGGGGATCGAGGCGGCGGGCGGCAGGGGTGCGGGTCGGCTCGGGCCGGGGCAACGGCCCCGCACGGGGAGTTCGGGAAGGCGGGGGACCGGGGGAATTCCTTCCGGCCGGGTCCGGCGCCATGAACGACTGTGCCAGATCGCGCGGCGCCGCAGATCGCCCTGCCATGGGCATCAAGTTGCGTGGCAACTTGATGCCCATGGAGACAAATCAGACATTCTCGGGGGTGGCGGCGGGCGCGGCCCCGGGTACGGCGACGACCGTACCGACGAGAGTCCGCCCGGGCCCGTCCAGGACCCGCCAGCGCCCCGTGAAGCGGTCCACGCGGGCGCCGGCCACGACGGGACCCGGAACGCGGAGCACGGCGGTGAACACCCCGCCTTCCGGATCGGGTTCGACGGCGCAGTCCAGGAAGCCGAGCCACCGGCCGGTCAGCGGGAACCACGCCTTGTAGACGCTCTCCTTGGCGCTGAACAGGACGCTCTCCCACGCCACGTGCGGGTGGCTGCGGGCCAGCCGGGCCAGGTGGCGCCGCTCGTCGGGCAGCGTCACACCGTCGATGACCCCGGCGGGCAGCGGCGCGTGTGCTTCGGCGTCGATGCCCAGGGAGGCGAGGTCACCGTCCCGGGCCACGGCGGCGGCCCGGTAGCCGGGGCAGTGCGTCATGCTGCCGACGACGCCGTCGGGCCACGCCGGGGCCTGCCGGGCCCAGGGGTCGGGACCCCCGCGCGGCAGGATCGGCGCAGGGGCGACCCGCAATCGGGCCAGGGCGGTGCGCGCGCACATCCGTAC
>NZ_DATMVN010000856.1:0-9182 GCF_035563135.1 Streptomyces sp. | reverse complement strand
CTGCGCGCGGCCGGCGCGGGGCTGTTGCGCGCGGCCGGTCTGTCCGGAGCCACGCCGCGCCGGCACCACCGGACCGCGCTCGTCGAGGCCGGACCGAACCGCCCCGTTCGCAGCCGACGGAAGGGTGAACTCCGGTTCCATGAACGGCTGATCGGGGACGCCGGACTCCGTCCTCAGGTCCCGCCAGGTCCTGCCAGGTCCCGATGCCCCCGCGCCCGGCTCCCCGGGCCCGACCCCACGCATGCGCCTGCTGCTCACCTGCTCACCAGACCCCCCGGTCCTGCCCCCTGAGCCACGCTGCCCAGAACGGTACCGGGCGCGGTCACCCGGCGGTAGACAGCCGCGACATCCCGCTGCATCCCATGACCGGACGGTGCATACCGGGCCCGCCCGGACGAAGCGTCACACGACCCGCTCGCCCCTCCGCCACACTGCGCCGGCCAGCGGGACTCCCGGCCGGTAGGCGAGGTGGACGTGGCTCGGCGCGTCGAGGATCACGAGGTCGGCGCGGGCTCCGGGGGTGATGCGGCCGATGTCGGTGCGGCGCAGCGCGGCGGCTCCTCCGGCGGTGGCGGACCAGACCGCTTCGTCGGGAGTCATCCCCATGTCCCGTACGGCGAGGGCGATGCAGAACGGCATGGAGGAGGTGAAGGAGGAGCCCGGGTTGCAGTCCGTGGACAGGGCGACGGTGGCACCCGCGCCGAGGATGCGGCGGGCGTCGGGCCAGGCCGCGCGGGTGGAGAACTCGGCGCCGGGGAGCAGGGTGGCGACGGTGTCGCCCTGGCCGAGCGCGTCGAGGTCGGCGTCGTCGAGGTGGGTGCAGTGGTCGGCGGACGCCGCGTCCAGCTCGACGGCGAGCCGGACTCCGGGGCCGTGGCCGAGCTGGTTGGCGTGGATGCGGGGGTGCAGGCCCCTGGCCAGGCCCGCGGTGAGGACGGTGCGCGCCTGGTCCTCGTCGAAGGCACCCCGCTCGCAGAAGACGTCGATCCAACGGGCGTGCGGGGCGCAGGCGTCCAGCATCGGTCCGGTGACGAGGTCCACGTAACCGGCGGGGTCGTCCGCGTGCTCGGGGGACACGATGTGGGCGCCGAGGAAGGTGACCTCGTCGGTGTGGCGTGCGGCGATGCGCAGGGCGCGTGCCTCGTCCTCGACGGTGAGGCCGTAGCCGGACTTGGTCTCGAAGGTGGTGGTGCCCTGCCGGAGCGCCTCGGCCGCATAGCGCGCGACGTTGGCGGAGAGCTCGTCGTCGGAGGCCGAGCGGGTGGCGGCCACGGTCGTGCGGATGCCGCCCGCGGAGTAGGGGCGGCCGGACATACGGGCGTTGAACTCGGCGGTGCGGTCGCCCGCGAACACCAGGTGGGAGTGGGAGTCCACGAAGCCGGGGATCACGGCGCGGCCGCCCGCGTCGACGGCGTTGTCGGTGGCGGGTGCTTTGCTTGACTCACCGGTCCACACGATGCGGTCGCCGTCGATGACGACGGCCGCGTCCTGGATCAGGCCCAGGGGGGTCCCGTCACCGAGGGAGGGGTCGTTGGTGACCAGGTTGGCGATGTGGGTGATGGCGGTCGTCGTGGTCGTCGTCATCCGGGCACAGCTTTCGTCGGTTTCGTCCGGCTGGACCGCCGGAGTTCTCGGCCGTCGCGCTTTCGGCTCGGGCCGGGGGCGTTCTTCGGGTGCGGGCCGCCCTGCCGGCGCGGGCAGCGGTCCGGCGGGGGCCATCGGCGCGGACTGCGGTCCGGCGGCTCGTTCTGTGGGCACGGACTGCGCTCCGGCGGGTTCCGCCGGCGCGGGCCCCGGCCGAGGGCTCAGCCGTACAGGGCCGCGACGGCCGAGGCGAGTGCTCCGGGCACGTCCTCGATCCGGGTGTGCCGGCCGTCCCGGACGATGTGCCGGCCCGCCACCACGGTGTGCCGCACATCAGCGGCGGTGGCGGCGAATCCAGCTGCTTCGGACGCCAGCCGGGGCACCGGCCCCGCCGTTCTGACGGAGTCCAGCGCGACGGTGGCGAGATCCGCAGGCGCGCCCGGTTCGAGCACACCCGCGTCCGGGCGGCCGAGCGCGGCGTGCCCCTCGGCGGAAGCCGCCCTGAGCAGGGCTGCCGCCGTCCAGTGGCCGCGCACATGGGTGCGCAGGCGTTCGTTGAGCTCCATCGCCCTGGCCTCCTCGAACAGGTCGATCACGGCGTGGCTGTCACTGCCCAGCGAGAGGGGGGAGCCCGCGCCCTGGAGAGCGGTGGCGGGGCCGATGCCGTCGGCGAGGTCGCGTTCGGTGGTGGGGCACATGCAGGTGCCCGTCCGGGAGGTCCCCAGCAGCTCGATGTCCTCGGCCGTCAGGTGCGTGTTGTGGATGCCGGTGGTGTGCGGGCCGAGCACCCCGTGGTCGGCGAGGAGCCGGGTGGGGGTGCGTCCGTGGGCGGCGAGGCAGGCCTCGTTCTCCGCGGTCTGTTCGGAGAGGTGGACGTGCAGCGGGACCGCCCGCTCCTGGGCCCACCGGGCGACGGTGGCCAGCTGGCCCGCCGGCACGGCGCGTACGGAATGGACGGCGGCGCCGATCACCACCAGGTCGCCGTCGCCCTTGAGGAGGGAGGCGCGCTCGGCCCAGGCGTCGGCGGTGGTGTCGGAGAAGCGCAGCTGGTGCCGGCTGGGTTTCTCCCCGAATCCGGCGGCGAGGTAGGCGGTGTCCAGCAGGGTGATGCGGATGCCCGCCTCCGCGGCCGCGGCGATGAGCGCCTCGCCCATGGCGTTCGGGTCGTCGTAGGGCGTGCCGCCGGGCGCGTGGTGCAGGTAGTGGAATTCGCCCACCGCGGTGATCCCGGCCAGCGCCATCTCGGCGTACGTGGCCCGGGCCAGGTCGTAGTAGGTCTCGGGGGTGAGACGGGAGGCCGTCCGGTACATCAGCTCGCGCCACGTCCAGAAGGTGCCGGAGCCCACCTGGGCGGTGGAGCGCAACGCGCGGTGGAAGGCGTGCGAGTGGGTGTTGGCCAGGCCGGGGACGGTCAGCCCGTGCAGCGCGGTGGCGCCGGGCGGCGGTGC
Source organism: Streptomyces sp. (assembly GCF_035563135.1). Lineage (GTDB taxonomy): Bacteria > Actinomycetota > Actinomycetes > Streptomycetales > Streptomycetaceae > Streptomyces. The sequence continues at coordinate 6,150 of NZ_DATMVN010000856.1, read as the reverse complement.
GTCGATGCCCGTCCGGACACCGGCGATGCGCCCGCCCGCCACGTCCAGCAGGACGCCCGGCTCGACATGGGTGCCGAGCCAGGCGTGCGACATCCAGTACGTCGCGGTGACCGGTGTGCCCGTCGGTTGCGTTGTCAGCTGCACGCGAGACCTTCCAGTACGTCGGCGAGTGCCCGCACCCCGGCCACGCAGTCGTCCTCCGCGGCGTGCTCGGCGGGTGAGTGCGAGATCCCGGTGGGGTTCCGTACGAACAGCATGGCGGTCGGCACGGAAGCGGACAAAATACCCGCGTCGTGTCCCGCCCCCGTGCCGAGCACCGGTACGGCGCGCCCCGTGTCCTGCGGCCCGGCCTTCTCCAGCACCCGGCGGATCTCGTCCCGCAGTGCGTGCTGGAAGTCCACCACCGGCGTGAACGACTCGCGTACGACGTCGAGGCCGATCCCAGCCCGCTCTGCGTGCTCCCGCGCGGCCCGCTCGATCCCGCTCACGACGGTGTCGAGCGTGGCCTGGTCGGCGGCCCGTGAGTCGAGCCAGCCCCGCACGAGGGAGGGGATGGCGTTGACCCCGTTCGGCTCGACGGCGATCTTGCCGAAGGTCGCGAGGCCTCCGGCGAGCTCCGCCTCGCGCCGGGCCGCGAGCACGGTCTCGGCGTACGTGAGCATCGGGTCCCGCCGGTCGGCGAGCCGCGTGGTTCCGGCGTGGTTGGCCTCGCCCCGGAAATCGAACCGCCAGCGGCCGTGCGGCCAGATGGCGGAGGCGACCCCGACGGGGTCCCCGCTCAGGTCGAGGGCGCGCCCCTGCTCCACATGGAGCTCGACGAACGCACCGATCCGGGCGAGGCGTCCGGGATCGGGCCCGATGGCGTCAGGGTCGTACCCCGCCGCCTCCATGGCCCGCGGCAGCGGGACGCCGTCCCCGTCGCGGAGCCGGTGCGCGTGCTCGACGGTCAGCTGTCCGGCGGTGAGCCGGGAGCCGACGCAGGCGAGCCCGAAGCGTGCCCCTTCCTCGTCACCGAAGTTGGTGATGGCGAGGGGTTTGGTGAACTCCGCTCCCCTGCGGCGGAGTTCGTCCAGGGCGGCGAAGGAGGACACCACGCCGAGAGGGCCGTCGAAGGCGCCGCCGTCGGGCACGGAGTCGAGATGGGACCCGGTGACGACGGCGCCCTCGGCGAGCGGATCGCCGAGCCAGGCCCACTGGTTGCCGTTGCGGTCGACCTCGTGGACGAGCCCGCGGGACTCGGCCTGGGCGCGGAACCACTCCCGGCACTCCAGGTCGGCGCCGGTCCAGGCGTACCGGCGGTATCCGCCGCTTCCCGGGTCGAGCCCGAGGGGTGCGAGGTCGCGCCACATCTCCTGGAACGACGGCGGTTCGGGGTGGGTCACCGGCCCTCTTCCTCCGCCATGGGGACCCGCACGCCCTTGTCCGAGGCGACGGACTCCGCGAGGTCGTAGCCTGCGTCGACATGCCGGATGACGCCCATCCCGGGGTCGTTCGTGAGCACCCGCCGGATCTTCTCGCCCGCGAGCTCCGTGCCGTCGGCGACCGTGACCTGGCCGGCGTGGATCGAGCGCCCCATCCCCACACCGCCTCCGTGGTGCAGGGACACCCAGGACGCCCCCGAGGCCACGTTGACCATGGCGTTGAGCAGCGGCCAGTCCGCGATGGCGTCGGAGCCGTCGAGCATGGCCTCGGTCTCCCGGTAGGGCGAGGCGACCGACCCGCAGTCCAGGTGGTCGCGCCCGATGGCCAGGGGCGCGGCGAGCTCCCCGCTCGCCACCATGTCGTTGAACCGCTCCCCGGCCCGGTCGCGTTCGCCGTATCCGAGCCAGCAGATCCGGGCGGGCAGCCCCTGGAAGTGGACCCGCTCACCGGCCATCCTGATCCAGCGGTGCAGCGACTCGTTCTCCGGGAAGAGGTCGAGCAGGGCCTTGTCCGTCCTGTGGATGTCCGACGCCTCGCCCGACAGCGCCGCCCACCGGAAGGGGCCCTTGCCCTCGCAGAAGAGGGGCCGGATGTAGGCGGGCACGAAGCCCGGGAAGTCGAACGCGCGCGCGTATCCGGCGAGCTGGGCCTCGCCCCGGATCGAGTTGCCGTAGTCGAAGACCTCGGCCCCGGCGTCCATGAAGCCGACCATCGCCTCGACGTGCGCGGCCATCGACTCACGGGCGCGCCGGGTGAAGTCGGCGGGCTTCTCGGCCGCGTAGGAGGCCATGTCGTCGAAGTCGACGCCGACGGGCAGATAGGCGAGCGGGTCGTGCGCGCTGGTCTGGTCGGTGACGATGTCGACGGGGGCGCCCTCGGCGAGCATCCGGGGCAGCAGTTCCGCCGCGTTGCCGAGCAGACCGATGGAGAGCGGGCGCCGTGCGTCGCGGGCCTCGACGGCCAGCTGGAGCGCGTGTTCGAGCGAGTCGGCCCGTACGTCGAGGAAGCGGTGCTCGATCCGGCGCTCGATGGCGCGCGGGTCGCAGTCGACGCAGAGGGCGACGCCGTCGTTCATGGTGACGGCCAGCGGCTGGGCCCCGCCCATGCCGCCGAGTCCGGCCGTCAGCGTGATGGTCCCCGCCAGCGTCCCGCCGAACCGCTTCGCGGCGACGGCGGCGAAGGTCTCGTAGGTGCCCTGGAGGATTCCCTGGGTCCCGATGTAGATCCAGGACCCGGCGGTCATCTGCCCGTACATGGTGAGCCCGAGGGACTCCAGGCGGCGGAACTCCTCCCAGTTGGCCCAGTCGCCCACCAGGTTGGAGTTGGCGATCAGGACGCGCGGCGCCCATTCGTGGGTCTGCATGACGCCGACCGGCCGCCCGGACTGGACGAGCATCGTCTCGTCCTGCTTGAGCGTCCGCAGGGTACGGACCATGGCGTCGAAGGAGCGCCAGTCGCGGGCCGCCTTGCCCGTACCGCCGTAGACGACGAGCTCGTCGGGGTGTTCGGCGACCTCGGGGTCGAGATTGTTCTGCAGCATGCGGAGGGCGGCTTCCTGCTGCCATCCCAGGGCGCTCAGTTCCGTACCGCGCGGTGCCCGTACGGGGCGGGGTCCTGACATGGGTCTGCCTCCTCGCGAATGTGACTCTCCTATTCACATCCTGGCCGGATGAATAATTCTAGTCAACAGGTGAGGCCCGCGCCGCCCGGGGGCAGGCCTCTTCCCATCACACTCCCGGGGAGGCTCCGTGACCGCACCACAGCCCAGGAACGCATCGACCCCGCCCGGTGGACCCGCGCTCAAGCGGGCCATCGGCCCCAAGCTCCTCATCCTGTTCGTCATCGGCGACATCCTGGGCACCGGCATCTACGCCACCACCGGCAAGGTCGCGGGCAAGGTCGGCGGAGCCCTCTGGCTGCCCTTCCTGATCGGGTTCGTGGTGGCGGTCCTGACGGCGGCCTCGTACGTCGAACTCGTCGGCAAGTACCCCAAGGCGGCCGGCGCCGCTCTCTACACCCAGAAGGCGTTCAAGGTCCCGTTCCTGACCTTCGTCGTCGCCTTCATGGTCATGTGCTCGGGGCTGGCCTCCGCCAGCGCCGCGGCCCGCGCCTTCAGCGGCGACTACCTCGGCGAGTTCACCGACGCCCTGCCGCCCACCCTCGTCGCGATCCTCTTCCTCCTCGCCCTCGCGGCGGTCAACCTGCGTGGTGTCGCCGAATCGGTGAAGGCCAACGTCGTCCTGACGCTCGTCGAGCTCAGCGGCCTCCTGGTGATCCTCTCGATCGGGGCCTACGCCGTCCTGACGGACGGCGGCGAGCCCTCCCGGCTGACCGACCTGGAGACGGGCGGCACCGGATACGCCCTGATCACCGGTGTCCTGGACGCGACCGCGCTCGGTTTCTTCGCCTTCGTCGGCTTCGAGGACTCGGTGAACATGGCCGAGGAGACCCAGGACCCGGCCCGGACGTTCCCGCGCGCCATCTTCATCGGTGTCGCGGTGACGGGCACCATCTACGTCCTGGTCGCCCTGGTCTCGTCCCTGCTGGTCGACTCCCGCACCCTGGAAGGGTCCAGCGGCCCGCTGCTGGAGGTGGTGAAGGCGGGCGGCCTCGACTTCCCGCCGAAACTCTTCGCGCTGATCGCCCTGTTCGCGGTCACCAACTCCGCGCTGATCAACATCATGATGGCCTCCCGCCTCTGCTACGGCATGGCCAACGAACGCATCCTGCCCCCCGCGATGGGCCGGGTCCTCGCCACGCGGCGCACCCCCTGGGTCGGCATCGTCTTCGTCACCGTACTCGCCATCGGCCTCGTCTCCACCGGTGAGATCGAGGGGCTCGGCGACACCACCTCCTTCCTCCTCCTCTGTGTCTTCGCCGTCGTCAACATCGCCGTACTGGTGCTGCGCAAGGACCGGGTGGAGCACCAGCACTTCCGTGCGCCGACGGCGCTGCCCGTGCTGGGGGCGGTCACCTCCCTGATCCTGGCCGGCCCGCTGGCCGACCGGGCGGCGGACGTCTACATCCGGGCCGGGATCCTCGTACTGATCGGAATCGGTCTCTGGGTGGTCAACAGGGCCGTGATGCGGGCCCGCGAGAGGACCTGACGGCAAGCACCGAGGGACCGGCCCCGCCGCGGGAGGAGCTGGCCGGACACGTTCCGGCCGGCTGCCACGCGTCCACCTGCGGCACTGCGCGCGGCCGTCCGCATGTACCTGTGGAAAATGCCAGAACACCCACCAGTCGCACACACGTTGCGTAGCCTCTCCACTACACCCGCACGCCACGCCGGGAGGGGAGTCCGCGTTGCCCGGAATCGACGAGTGCCTGATCGAAGTCATGAGGCTGCCCGGTGCCCGGGGCGCCGCGGTGGTCGACTGGACGAGCGGTCTCGCGCTCGGCACGATCGGCGAGTCACCCAACGGCGACCATGAGGCCACGGCCGCCGAGACGGCCGAGGTGGCGAGGATGGCCGCCGAACAACCGGTCTTCGCGCAGACGGGCGCGCCCACCGCCGGATCACCGGGTCCGGCCGCCCCCGCCGTCGAGGACGTCATCGTCACGACCGCCCCCGGCTACCACATCCTCCGCTTCGTCGAGACGGCCTTCGACAGCAGCGTCTTCCTCCACCTCTGGCTGGACCGCGCGGAAGGCAACCTCGCCCTGGCCCGCATGAGGCTCGGCGAGATAGCGGAGCGGCTGGTCCTGGCATGAGACCCGCCGCCCCCGCAGGCCCCGGCTTACCCGAAGGGGCCACACCCTCCCCGATGCTCCAGCGGCTCGCGGCGGAACGTGCGACCGGCGCGCTGATGCGCGACCTCGGCACCCTCTACCTCGCCGACGGCCAGGTGGTCCACGCGGAGAGCCCCGCCACCCCCGGCATCGACGTCCTGCTCACCACGGGCGGGACCCTGCGCTCCGAGGGCTGGTGGGACGCGGTCGCCCAGGCGGGCGCCGGACAGCGGGTCGGCCGCTACCTCGTGGACAGCGGGCGGGTACCCGGCGGCGCACTGGAGCTCTGCCACCTGGGGGCGCTGTACGACGCGGCCTTCTTCGCCCTGGCCCCCACGCACACACCGGCCCGCTTCCGCTACGGGGTCTCCCACTGGATCGGCCCCGTCCGCCCCGTGCCCGTGCACGCCGTGCAGCGCGAGACGCTCCGGCGCCGGGAACTCCTGGACCGGATCTGGCCGGACGCGCTCACCGACAGCGCGCCGCTCTCACCCACGCCCCACCCGGTCGACGCCCCGGTGCCCCCACGCCAGCGCCGCGTCCTCGCCCTGGTGGACGGCGAGCGCACCGCCACGGACATCGCCCGGGAGCTGGGCCGCTCGGCCTTCCACATCCTGGTCGACCTGCGCCGGCTGGCGGCCGCCGGACTGGTCGAAGCGGTCCGTCCGGGCACGGCCGGTTCCGCGTCCGGGCGCGACCGGATCACGCTGCCCGAGGTCACGACCGACCCCGACGTCGCCCTGCTGCGCCGGCTCAGAGACGCATTGGAGGCCCTGTGATACGCGCGCTGAGACAGCGTGCCGGGAGGAGACAGCTGATGGTGCCCGAGGCCGAAGCGCAGGATGTCCTCGCCGAGCTCCAGCGGTTACGCGCCCGGGTCCCGCTCCTGACCGGCGCGCTGGCCGCCAGCACCGACGGCCTGATCCTCGCCCACGACACCCCGGGCATCGAGGCCGAGGGCGTCGCCGCACTGACCGCCGCCGCGCTCGGCGTCTC
>NZ_DATMVN010000855.1:0-12673 GCF_035563135.1 Streptomyces sp. | reverse complement strand
TGCCGTCGTCCGCGGTGAGCTTGCAACGGGTGGTGGTGCCGACCTTCCCGGCGAGGTCCTCGGGGCAGGCGATGTCCGGCTTCGGCTGGCCCGTCGTACTGGCGAGCTTCTCGGAGACGGTGGTGGCCAGCTTGTCCGCGGACAGCTTCGGACCGGACGTCCCGACGTCGACCGAAGCCGAGCAGCCGACGAGCAGCACACCGGCGGCTACGGCCGGGAGGCTCCACTTCGCTGCGGTCACGCGGGCTGTGGTCATGGGGTGCTCCGTTTCGGATGATCAAGACAGTCGCCGGAAGCATACGTGGGACGGTGTTCCGCGGATGCCGCCGGAGGGCGCTCGCCCCGCCTCCGGCAACAGGCAGGACATACCGGGGCCGGTCCCGGTCCGGGCCGTGGCCCGGAGGGGCGGACGCTGCCGCAAGGGCGAGCGGGGGAAGGCCGCCGGGCGGCCGGGCCGTGAGCCGTGGACCCGCAGACCTCACAACTTGCCGAAGATCACTCCGCGCCAGGTCCAGCCCGACTCCAGGGCGGTGTTCCGCAGGGGTTCGGTCAGCTGCGCGCTGTCGAAACTGAACGTCTCCGTCGTTTCGAGGCGGCCGTTCTCCCCGCGCTGGAGCGTGTAGCGGCGGGAGACGGTCCTGCCCGAGCCGCGCGCGTACTCCGCCGAGATCTGGAGCCGCGGAGGATTCCCGACGCGGGTGACCTCCCACTGCTCCTCGACGGCACGCACCTCGGGGCCGCCCTCCTCGGCGAGGCGCATGCGGATCCGGAGGGCGTGCGTCAGCTGGGACCCGATGAAGAAGGTCTGCCAGGCGGGCTCGTGGAGCCGCCACTCCGCCACCAGGTCGGCGTCGTGCGCCGCGCCGTCGCGGATGACGTAGGGGACATCCGGCCGGTTGAGGCCGAGCAGGGAGGTCCGCAGTTCCCCGGCTGAGCGTGGCACGACCCCGGCTTCGGGGCGCTTGGTTCCGGTCAGCATGTCGAAGAATCCCATGAGGTCAACCTATGAGTGGTCGGATCACCGGTGCAAGAAAGACCGTCCCGGCGGGAGGGCTACGAGGCCGCGCCGGTGTCCGGGCGGACCGTGCGCACGAAGTCCCGGAAGTCCTCCACGACCGCGGGGTGCTGGGAGGCGGTCGCCGTCAGGACCAGACGGACCACCGCCCGCCTGCCCGGATCGACGACGTCCAGCATGGACAGGTAGACCTGTGACTGCACGAGATCGCGGAGCGCGTCCCCGGCGACCGCCGAGACCGCCAGGGTCTGGGTGAGGCCGGGAGCGTCCACGGTGCCGACCTCGCGGCGTTCGACGACGTCGACCGACGCGGCGGACCGGCGCAGGTTCTCCACCGACTCGTCGGCGATCCCGGGGAGCGTCGCCGCGTCCGGGCGGAACTCCCCGTCGACCGTGATGTTCGCGGTGAATCCCGCATCCGGGTGCGCGTGCAGTGCGACGAATGCCGAGCCCGTCGCGCCCACTCCGTCCGGCGGGGTGGCGCGCCAGCCGTCCGGCAGCTCGAACGCGATCGGTACGGGCAGGGTGGTGGTCATCTCGGTCTCCTTTACGGCAGAGGCGTGCTCATGGCAGCGGTGTGCTTGCGACCGCGGGCCCACGGCGGCGGGTCCGCGGCGGCGCGGGTCAGAACAGGCTGCCGATCCCGTCGCCTACCCAGTTCGCCGCATCGCCCACGGCGCCCGCCGCATCGCTCACGGTGTCGACGACCTTTCCCGGGTCGACGGTGAACTCGAAGCCCACGGCGCCCCCGAGCGCCGGGGAGATGCCCACCTTCGGACCGAAGTGCCATACGCCGTTGGCGTCCTTGCTGGCGTTGAGGACGGCCTCCGCACCGGGACCCGCCCAGCCCTCGGCCGTGACACCCACGCCGATCCCTCCGACGTCCGCGCCGGCCCCGACACCGCCCTTCGCGCCGGCGAAGGCCTCGGCGCCCACGTTCAGACCGTCCAGGCCCGCCCCCGCGTTGACGCCCGCCTCGGCGCCGGCCATGGTCTCCGCACGCGCGTACACCCCGACGGGGCCGGCGTCGGCCGTTCCCCCGGCCGAGGCCTCGCCGCCCGCGAAGGCGCCGGCCTCGGCCTGGGCGCCCTCATGGGTGATGCCGGCGGCCGCGGAGGCCTTGGCGCCCGCATAGGCTTCGGCCTCCCCGGCCAGCTTGAGCGGACCGTTGGTGAGCGTGCCCTCCGCCTTGGCGCGGCCGAGATCGGCGTGTGCCTCGGCCTCGGCCAGCTTTCCCTTCCCGACGTTGGGGCCGCTGGCCTCCGACCCGACTCCTGGCCCCGAGGCCTCGGAGTCGGTCTCGGAGACCCAGCCGTCCTTCTTGCCGGGCTCGGGGTCCGGCTTGCCGGCCTTCGCCAGGTCGCCCTCGGCCGCCGTGTTGAACCCGCCGATGCCGATGCCGTCGGTCGAGCCGTCACTCGTCGCGCGGGACAGTGCCCGCTTCACACTCCGGTCGGTGGTGTCGACGGCCTCGACCGCCCTGGCTATCCGGTCGGTCCAGCCCTGCGCCTTCTCACGGGCGTCGGCCAGCAGCGCGGGATAGTCGGGGTCGTGCTGGAGGGTGTAGCGCTCCTGCGCGGAGAGCTTGTCGTACCCGACATAGGTCGCCTTGCCGGAGCCGTCGACCTTGTAGTCCTTCTTCTCCGCGTCCTCGACGAGGTCCTTGACCGCCTTCTGCAGGCGGGTCAGTTCCGTCTGCGCGTCCGTCAGGAGGGAGGCGATGGCCAGGGCCTGCCTCTTCGCCGCTCCGTACTCGAAGGCGGTCGCCGCGGCGGTGTGCTGCTGGGCGCCGTAGGCGAGCCCTTGCCAGTTCCCGTTGCCCAGCACGCTCTGCACGTGCTTCTCGTAGTCGACCTTGAGCTCGCCGAAGCGCTCGCCCATCTTCTTCCAGGCGGCCGCGACATCCGTGAAGGAGGACAGGTCGGCCGTCACCACGTCGTGGTAGTCCAGCGTCATGGCGGTGCCCGTCACATCCCGTCGAAGCTGCTGGGGAGCCGTATGGAGTCCGCCTGGGCACCGGCCAGCAGATCCTGGTCGTTGAGGGTGGCCCGCGTCTTCTTCAGTCCGGCGAGTTCCTGCTGCAACCGCGCGGTCAGACGGTTCGCCTGCCCCTGCCATGCGACCAGCGCGTCGGAGACACCCTGGTCCGACGCCCAGCCGGAGAGTCCCTTCAGCCCGGTGTCCTGCTTCAGCAGCGGGCTCACGGGGGCCGTGGGCGCGGCGAGGTAGGGCACCCGTACGGCACCGCCGCCGGCGGCCATCCGGGCGGCCGCCTCGGTGCCGGGTATCTGGTGCTCCGTCATGTACGTCGCCGCGCGCTGCTTGTCGCTCGACGAGCTGGCGAGCTTCTGCTCGCCGCCTTCTCCGGACCCCATGGGCAACCCCCGTTGCAATCGCACCTGTTCGGCCTCACGGCCAAGAGGCATGGTACGGAGGATGATCACGTGCGGTAGCAGCACCCCCGGTCTCTGCACCGTTTCTTCGCCGATGAGGGCCGCAGGTGACGGCACGACCGGGCGGGCCGGGCTCGTCCAGGGCCTTCGTGCGACGGATCAGTGCCGCTCAGAAGGGGTACCAGCGCACCTCGGGGTCGTCCTGGCGCAGTGACGCCACCCGGCGCCGGAATTCCGCCAGCGCCCTGGGGTTCGCCGGGGCATGCTGGGAGACCCAGGCGCAGCTCGCCGTCTCACGGGCACCGCGCAGCACCGCGCACCCTTCCCAGGTGCGTACGTCCCATCCGTATGCTTCGATGAACGCTTCGTAGGCGGGGGCGGGCAGGCCGTACCGGTCGCGGGAGAGGGCGAGCACCACCAGATCGTGCTCGCGCAGATCGGCGGAGAAGGTCTCCAGGTCGACCAGCACCGGCCCGTCCGGGCCGACGTGGACATTGCGCGGGAGGGCGTCGCCGTGGAGAGGACCCGGCGGCAGGTGCGGGACGAGGGCCGCGGCGGCCTTCGCGAAGCCGTCACGCCGGCCGCGCAGATAATCCGCGTCGGCGGGATCGATCGCATCGCCCGCGAGCCGCAGCCAGCGCTCGACCCCGCCGAGCAGCTCCCGGCGCGGCAGGGTGAAGCCTTCAGGGGCGGGCAGTGCGTGCACCTGGGTGAGCAGCGGAGCCAGATCGCGCGGCTCGGCCGGGCGCACGGCCTCGGGCAGCCGGTGCCACAGGGTCACCGGGTGTCCCTCCACCAGGCGCGCCAGAGGTTCGGCGGCCCGCACGGCGGGTACGCCCGTCTCGGCGAGCCACAGGGCGACGGCCACCTCGCGCTCGGCACGCTCCCGCAGCTCCGGGTGGTGCGTGGCGTCCCGGCCGACCTTGACCACGAGGCCGCCGACGGCGAACACCGCGTTCTCCCCCAGCGCGAGGAGCTCCGCACCGGCGGGCAGTCCGGCAGCGGTCAGTACCTCACGCGCACTCATGTCGTCCATGGTCCGATTTTCTCATCCCCGCAGGCCACCTTGACGAACGGGCGGCCCCTCAGCACGATGACGGGGGCCGCCGGGGCGGCAATACAGGGATGAAAGCGATCCAGGACAGCAAAGGGGTCGAATCCATGACACCGGTGGCCGCGGGGAAGCGGTCCGGGCGCAAGGCCCCGCAGGGCGGACGGGGCGGAGGCCGCCGACGGGACGGCGCCGCCTGGTTCCTGGTGCTGCCCGCGCTGATCCCGATCCTGATCCTGAGTGTCGGCCCGCTGCTGTACGGCATCGTGCTGGCCTTCACCGACGCGCAGTCGGGCCGCACCCGCTCCACCCGGTGGATCGGCGCGCTCAACTTCCAGGACCTGCTGCACGACACCCTGTTCTGGGACTCCTTCAGGATCGGCCTGCTGTGGGCGGTCGGGGTCACGGTCCCGCAGTTCGTACTCGCTCTGGGCCTCGCCCTGCTGCTCGACGCGAACCTGCGGATGCGCTGGCTCGCCAGGGCGCTGGCGATCATCCCCTGGGCCATGCCCGAGGTCGTCGTCGGCATCATGTGGCGCCTGGTCTACAACCCCGACGCCGGCATCCTCAACGAGACCGTCCGCGATCTCGGGCTCGGTGACGGCAGGGACTGGCTGACCGGACTCGCCACCGCGCTGCCGGCCGTGGTGATCGTCGGGATCTGGGCCGGGATGCCGCAGACCACCGTGGCGCTGCTGGCCGGGCTGCAGAACACCCCGCACGAACTCCACGAGGCGGCCGCCCTCGACGGAGCCGGGGCCTGGCGGCGCTTCCGTACCGTCACCTGGCCCGCCCTCCGGCCCGTGGCCCTCGCGATCAGCGCGCTCAACTTCATCTGGAACTTCAACTCCTTCGCCCTGGTCTACGTCCTGACCAGCGGCGGACCGGGGGGCCGCACCCGGCTGCCCATGCTCTTCGCCTACGAAGAGGCCTTCCGCTACGGGCAGTTCGGGTATGCCGCCGCGATGGGATGTGTGATGGTCGCCGTCATCTCGGTGCTCCTCGCCTTCCATCTCGCCGGCCGGCTCAGGGGAGGCGAGGACGCATGAGCCTCCGTACGGGCAGAACCGCGCGCGCCGGGCAGTACGCCGCCCTCCTGTGTTACCTGGTCTTTCTGGCGTTCCCCTTCCTCTGGCTGGTCTCCACCGCCTTCAAGCCGGCCCGCGAGCTCGGCTCGCTGCACCCGACGTGGATCCCCGAGGACCCGACGCTGGACAACTTCCGGCAGGCCTTCGACGAACAGCCGCTGCTGCGGGCCGCGGCCAACTCGCTCACCGCCGCGCTCTGCGCCGCTCTCATCGCGGTCGTCATCGCCACGCCCCTGGCCTATGTGACGGCCCGGCACCGAGGACGGCTCTCCACCGCCGCCACCGGGTGGGTCGTGGTCAGCCAGGCGTTCCCCTTCGTCCTGGTGATCATTCCGCTGTTCCTGGTCCTCAAGCACCTGCATCTGATCAACTCGCTGTGGGGGCTGGTCCTGGTGTACGTCGTCTGGTCGCTGCCCTTCGCCCTCTGGATGCTGGCCGGCTACGTACGGGCCGTACCGCCCGAGCTGGAGGAAGCCGCCGCCGTCGACGGGGCCGGGAAGGCGCGGATCCTCCTGTCGGTCACCGCGCCGCTGCTCGCCCCGGGGATCGTCGCCACCGCACTCTTCGCGTTCATCACCGCGTGGAACGAGTTCTTCTTCGCGCTCGTCCTGCTCAAGACACCGGAGAAGCAGACCTTGCCGGTCGTACTCACGCACTTCCTCGGCGCGGAGGGTGTGGCCGACCTCGGGCCGCTCGCCGCCGCCGCGTTCCTCGCCACCCTCCCCTCGCTCGTGCTCTTCGCGGTCATCCAGAAGCGCATCACGGGCGGGCTCACGGCCGGGGCGGTGAAGAACTGATGCGGCGGCTGCCCGCGCTCCGCGCCGCGGTGACCGCGCTCGCCCTCCTGCTGGCCGGCTGCTCGGGAGAGGGCGGACGCGGTGCGCAGGGAGTGGTCCGGCTCAGCTTCCAGTCACTGGCCTGGCAGAAGGAGTCGGTCGAGGCCAACAGACAGCTCGTGCGCGAGTGGAACGCGGCCCACCCGGACATCCAGGTGGACTACGTGCAGGGCAGCTGGGACAACGTCCACGACCAGCTGCTCACCTCCTTCGAGGGCGGTGAGGCGCCCGACATCATCCACGACGCCTCGGACGACCTGGCGGACTTCGCGTACGGCGGCTACCTCGCCGATCTGCGCACCCTGCTGCCGGACCGGCTGACCGGGGACATCCCGCGGCGGTCCTGGGCCACCACCACCTTCGGCGACGGTGTCTACGGGGTCCCCTTCCTCCAGGAGCCCAAGGTCCTGATCGCGAACACGAAGATCCTCAAGTCCTCGGGCGTGCGGATCCCGACTCCCGGGAACCCCTGGAGCTGGCCGGAATTCCGGCAGGTCACCGGGAAACTGACGAAGAAGGGGACGTACGGGGTCGCCTGGCCGCTCAAGGAGCCGGTCTCCGTCACCCTGAATCTGGGTCTCTCCGCCGGTGGGCAGCTCTTCCACCGCGGCGCGGACGGCAAAGTGACCATCCGGTTCGGCGAGGGTGACCGGGTGATGCCCGGGACGGTCCGGGACCAGGTCAACTCGCAGAGGAGCGCGGCGCGGTCAGCGCTCGGAATGGGAGGTTCGGACACGCTCCCCGGCTTCTTCGGCGGCAAGTACGCCATGGTCCCGCTGGGTTTCTCCTACCGTCAGCAAGTCGTCGAACAGGCTCCCGAGGGCTTCGAGTGGACGGTGCTGCCCCCGCCGGCCGGCCGGGGCGGGCTCGCGCAGGGGGTCAGCCCGCAGACCCTCTCGGTCGCCGAGGACAGTCCGCACAAGGAGGAGGCCGTGCAGTTCATCGACTTCCTGCTGCGCCCCGCGAACATGGTGCGGCTGGCCAGGGGGGACTGGATGCTTCCGACCGGCACGGAGGCGCTGGCGGATCCCGCACTGCACACCGAGGAGGACGGCTGGGCGACGGGCACCGCTCTCGCCCGGGCGCTGCGCCCCGCCCCCGCGCAGTCGGTGCGCGGCTATCCCGAGTGGAAGGACAAGGTCGCCACCCCCGCGCTCCAGGAGTACTACAGCGGGGCCATCGGTACCGAGGAGCTGAAGAAACGCCTGGTCGAGGACGGAAACCGGGTCCTGGCGCGCTATCAGCGCTGATCCGGCCCGGCGCGGGCCGGAAAACAACTGGACGAGACGTTTCGTCTCGCGTACGTTGGCGGCATGACAACGACCCCGCGTGCCCACATCGCCATGTTCTCCATCGCCGCCCACGGGCACGTGAACCCGAGCCTCGAAGTGATCCGGGAACTCGTGGCCCGTGGGCACCGCGTCAGTTACGCCATCCCGGCCTCCTTCGCCGGGAAGGTCGCCGGCACCGGAGCCGATCCGGTGATCTACACCTCCACACTGCCCACCGACCCGGAGGACTGGGGCAGTGAGCCCATCGACTACATCGAGCCGTTCCTCGACGACGCCGTCCAGGCGCTCCCGCAGCTCGTCGGCGCCTTCGAGGGCGACGAGCCGGACCTCGTCCTGCACGACATCACCGCGTACCCGGCCCGCGTCCTCGCCCACCGCTGGGGTGTGCCCGCCGTCCAGCTCTGGCCCAACCTGGTCCCCTGGGAGGGTTACGCGGAAGAGGTCGGCGATCCTGCGAACGCCGAGCTGAAGCAGACCGAGCAGGGCCGGGCGTACTTCGGGCGCTTCGCGGCCTGGCTCACGGAGAACGGCCTGGGCGACCTCTCGGCGGACGACTTCGTGGCCCGGCCGCGCCGCGGGCTGGTGCTGATCCCCGAGGCGCTCCAGCCGAACGCCGACCGCGTCGACCACGCCCGGTTCACCTTCGTCGGCGCATGCCAGGGCGAGCGGGCCGACCAGGGGGAGTGGAAGCGGCCGCCCGGCGCCGGAAAGGTCCTGCTGGTCTCGCTCGGCTCGTCGTACACCGACGAGCCCGCGTTCTACCGCGAGTGCGTCAAGGCCTTCGGCGGCCTGCCGGACTGGCACGTGGTGCTCCAGATCGGCGCACACGTCGACCCCTCCGAACTCGGCGGGGTACCCGGCAACGTCGAGGTGCACTCCTGGGTCCCCCAGCTGTCCGTGCTGAAGCAGGCGGACGCCTTCATCACCCACGCGGGCGCGGGCGGCAGCCAGGAAGGACTCGCCACCGGCACCCCCATGGTGGCGGTCCCGCAGGCCGTCGACCAGTTCGGCAACGCGGACATGCTCCAGGCACTCGGTGTGGCCAGGCACCTCCCGAAGGAGGAGGCCGACGCCGCGTCCCTGCGCGCCGCGGTCCTCGCCCTGGTGGACGATCCGGACGTGGCCGCGAGGCTGGCGGGGATCCGGGAGCGGATGGCGGGGGAGGGCGGGACCAGGAGGGCGGCCGACCTCATCGAGGCCGAACTGCCCTCCTGAGGAAGCCCTTCACCGTCCAGGAGCCGCGGCGGCCTCGGCCGGCGCGCGCACCGTCAGGGAGGAGAAGCGCGGCCAGCCCCCGCCGGGGTCCCTGTTGCGCACACTGATGGCGATCCCCCCGGTCGCGTGCCCGCCGGCCGCGCGTGCGGCGCGTTCGATCCGTGCCCTGCCGTCGACGGCGACGACGGTCCGGCCGGCGTCCACGGTGATCCTGACCCGGTGCCCGGCGGCGTCGGCGAGGGCGCGGCGGCCGACCTCGTGCCAGCGGCCGCCCCGGTGCTCGCGCAGGCGGACGTAGCCGTAGCTGAGCGACACCTCCAGCGGGTCGAGGCTGCCGTCGCGCACGACGAGGCCGACGCTGTTCTCCGACTCGCGCAGCCGGTCCACCCGGGCTTCGACGGTGTACTCGCTCCAGTCGGCGGAGCTCGTCGGCCGGTAGGAGGCGGCGGCGTACCCCGTACGGCCGGGGTAGGGGCCGGCACCGGTGAGCGCCCCCAGGCCCCCGGTGGCCGACTGCCCGCTGCGCCGCCACAGGTGCGGCCGGGTGAGCGGGGCGGGGCACTCGGCCGGGGACACCGCTGTCCAGCGCTCGACGTCGGCCATCAGCTCCCGTACCCCGGTCCCGCCGGTGACCTCCACCCGCTGCACCTCGCGGGCGGCGGCGGCCCGGCGCCCGGCCGGCAGCGGCCGGTCCGCGCTGTTGGTCAGGGCGGCGGTGAACCGTGCGGCGAGTGCCGCGCGCAGCACCCGGTTCGTGGGCAGGGCCGAGAAGCGCCCGCTCGATTCGGAGAAGGGGTAGGCGAAGAGACGCGGGGCGGGCAGGCCGTGGCGGGTGATGTCGCCGATCGACCGGTCGAGGTCGTCCTCGACGCGCCGCCGGTACTCCTCCATCGTCTCCCGCCGCTCCTCACCGGGAAGCCACAGCCGGCCGGTGAGGACGGAGGAGGTACGGCCGGCCGCGTCCACGGCCTCCCGCCGGTGCAGGTCGCGGGTGTGGTCCTCGAAGTCCCAGCGCCCCGACCGGGCCATGCGGCCGATCTCCTCCCACGAGAGGTAGTACGGACGATGGCTCCCCACCGCACGGGTGATGAGGAAGGCGGCCGCCCGCATGCGGTACTTGGCCAGGATCCGGTCGGCGTGCACCCACAGCCCGTGCGCGCCGTCGTCGAAGGTCAGGAACACCGAACGCGGGGCCGGTCCTCCCTCCAGGTAGGCGACGAACTCCTCGCTGCTCAGGGCGCGGTAGCCGGCCGCCGCCAGGGCGGCGAGCTGGGCGTCGAACGCCTCGGGGGTCACCGTGTAGCGGCTGCGGCTGTTCCGGCCGATGTCGTGGTACGCCAGCACGACGGGGGCGGCGCCCTCCGCCCGGTGCCCCGAGCCCGACGGCTCGCCCGCGGCGGCGGGGGTGCCGGTCACCGCTCCGGGAGGCGCTTCCTGCGCCGCCACCGCCCTGCGGAACCCGTCGTAGCGCCAGGCACCGTAGAAGGGCACGCAGACCATGGCCAGGGCCAGCAGGCCGAGCAGTACCCGCCCGGGCGCGGAGCGGTTCACGGAAAGGCTCCCCGGGTGAGCACGAGTACGTACAGGACGATGACGGCGGCCGCGCCGAGCAGCGCGGCCAGCGCCCTGGAAACCAGCCGGGCCGGGCCTCTCACACCGCCCCCCTGGACCACACACCGCGCCGGACGGTGAGCAGGGAGTACGGCAGCAGCCAGGCGAGCAGCACGGAGGAGAAGAGGCTCATGAACGGCCGGTAGCGCCAGCGGGTGTCCCCGGGGTGGTCGATCCTGTACGCGAGCCCCCAGACACAGCCCTTGAGGAGGACTCCGCAGAAGTAGAGAAGGGTGAGCAGGAGGGCGCCCTGCGCAGGCGCCCAGACCAGATGCAGGAACGCCGTCACCGGTGCGGCGAGCACCCACAGCACATGCCCGTAGTAGAGCACGGCGGACCCTGCACCGCGGCGCCACATGAAGGAACCGGTGAAGAAGAGATTGCGGATGAAACTCTTCTTCCACCGGACCTGCTGGCGCAGCAGGGGGCCCAGCCTGGCGGGCACATCGGTCCACACCTTCGCGGAGCGTACGTACCCGACGTGCCAGCGGCGTTCGGCGAAGTCCTCCTCGACGAACGGGGACCCGGCGTACCGGCGCTTGAGCGCTGCGCCCCGCCACACCTGCCCGAGGACGTACCCGGTCAGCTGGCGGTCCGTGGCGAAGCGGAACGGGGCGCCCATGAACCGGTCGTCGGCCCAGGCGGGGAGGTAGTTGTAGACGGCGTCCCGGCGGAACACTGCCAGCGGGCCCGAGACGCAGGAGACCGAGCCGAAGGACGCCTCGGCCGCCTTGGCGACCCTGAACTGCCCCTCGTACCAGACGTCCTGCACCCGCGCCAGGAAGCCGGCATCCGTGTTGAGGGCCCTGCAGTGACCGCTCACGGCGCCCAGTTCGGGATGGGTGACCAGCGCCCGCACACAGCGGCGCAGGGCGTCGGGGGCGAGGACGCAGTCGGAGTCGGTGAAGGCGATGATCTCGGTGCCGGCGAGCTCGCAGGCACGCACCAGCGCGTGCTTCTTGCCGACGTTGGCGTCCAGACGGACGACGGTGATGCCGAGCTCGTCCTCCAGCCGGCGCAGCACGTCACCCGTGCCGTCCTGGGAGTGGTCGTCCACCACGATGATCCGTACTCCGGGGCAGTCGGAGGCGGCCATGGAGCGTACGCACGCCTCGATGCCGTCCACCTCGTCCTTGACGGCGAGCATGAAGGTGACCGCCGGATTCCCGGGCAGGGGCGGGAAGGACTCCTCAGGGCCCGGCCGCACCCGTGGTTCACCCTCGGCCGGGTCCTCGTAACGGCTGTAGGCGATGTAGAGCATGGCGATCGTGCCGGCCAGCACGACGAGTCCGTAGCAGACGGGCAGGCTCAGCCGGGGCAGCCGGGCGGTGTGATGGGCCAGGACGACCAGGAGCGGCATCAGGCAGAGCAGGACGAGCAGCCGGCGCACCCCGTGTGCGAGCGCGGGGTCGGTGACACGGCGGGCGGGCGTGCGGGGGCCGGGGACGGCGTCCGGCGCGGGGAGTCCGGCGCAGACGCCCTCCCCGCCCACGGGCCGCCCCGGTACCGGGTACGTGTGTCCGGTGTTCATACGGCGGCACCGGAGGCGGCCGCGGTCCGGCGGTGGGTGGCGTCCAGGACGGCGGGGCCGTCGTCCAGCCAGCCGAGGTCCGCGCCGGGGTGCACGGTGTGCACGAGGACCAGGTCCCAGCTCCGGGTCCCGGGGGCGTCGACACTGCGGCGCACGACGCCGTGCCGGTCCAGACGCGGCACCAGGGGATCGGTGTATTCGACGGTGGCGCCCCAGGCCGTGAGCAGGTCCATGATCTCCAGGGCCGGACTCCCGCGCAGATCCGCGACTCCGGGCTTGTAGGCGAGGCCCAGGATCAGTACCCGGGCGCCGAGGGCTGCGCGTCCTTGTGCCGTGAGAGCTTCCCGCGCCTTTCCCGCGATCCTGGCGGGCCGTTGCGCGATCGCTGCCATCGCGGTGTCGACCAGGGGGGAGGCGACCTTCCTCGCCCGCAACTGCCACAGCAGGTAGTGGGGGTCGCAGGGGATGCAGTGCCCGCCGGCGCCCGCGCCCGGGTAGAAGGGCATGAAGCCGTAGGGCTTGGTGGCCGCGGCGTCGACCAGCTCGACCGGGTCGAGTCCGTGGTGGCGCGCGAGCGTCGCCATCTCGTTGGCGAATGCGAGGTTGACCGCGCGGAACGTGTTCTCGTAGAGCTTTGTCAT
>NZ_DATMVN010000854.1:0-5528 GCF_035563135.1 Streptomyces sp. | reverse complement strand
TCAGGCCGAGGACGACGCCCTGGCCGACACGGTGCTCGACGTGATCGTGCGCCGGCTGGAGGGCCGGGGCGCCTCCGCGCACCAGGTGTGGCTGCCCCCGCTGGACAACCCGCCGTCGCTGGACGAGCTCCTGCCGGGGCTCTCCGCGGTCGAGGGCCGCGGTCTGACCCAGCCCGGCTTCGAGGGCTCGGGACGTCTCGTCGTACCGCTGGGTGTGGTCGACAAGCCGTACGAACAGCGCCGCGACACGCTCTACCGGGACTTCTCCGGTGCGGCGGGCCACATGCAGATCACCGGCGGTCCGCAGTCGGGCAAGTCCACGCTCCTGCGCACGCTCATCGCGGGCTTCGCCCTGACCCACACCCCCCAGGAGGTCCAGTTCTACGGGCTCGACTTCGGTGGTGGCGGCCTGGCCTCGGTCTCCGGTCTGCCGCACGTCGGAGGGATCGCGTCCCGGCTCGACCCCGAACGGGTGCGTCGTACGGTCGCCGAGGTGTACGGGATCATGGCGCGCCGTGAGGAGTACTTCCGCAGCGCGGGCATCGACTCGATCGCCACCTTCCGCAGGCTGCGGGCGCGTGGCGAGATC
This sequence comes from Streptomyces sp., assembly GCF_035563135.1. GTDB lineage: Bacteria > Actinomycetota > Actinomycetes > Streptomycetales > Streptomycetaceae > Streptomyces. The sequence continues at coordinate 4,939 of NZ_DATMVN010000854.1, read as the reverse complement.
TCGGCGGCGGACCAGCCGTGGGGCGACGTCTTCCTGGTCATCGACGGGTGGGGCAACTTCCGGACGGACTACGAGGGCCTGGAATCCGCGGCCGTCGACATCGCGCAGCGCGGCCTCGGGTACGGCATCCACCTGATCGTCACGGCGTCGCGTTCCATGGAGGTCCGGGCCAATCTGAAGGATCATCTGATGAACCGGCTGGAACTGCGGCTCGGTGACGTCATGGACTCCGAGCTGGACCGCAAGGCCGCGGTCAACGTGCCCGCCGGCGTACCCGGGCGCGGTCTCACGCCGGAGAAGCTGCACTTCATGGCCGCGGTACCGCGGATCGACGGCATCAACTCCGACAGCGACCTCTCCGAAGCCACGGCGGCCATGAACCAGGAGGCCGCCCGGCACTGGACCGCGGCCCCCGCCCCCGCGGTCCGGCTGCTGCCCCGCGAACTCCCGGCCCACGAACTGCCCGCGGGCTACGCGCAGCCGGACCGGGGCATCGCGTTCGGTATCGACGAGAACAACCTGGAGCCGGTCTTCCTCGACTTCGAGCGGGACCCGTTCTTCCTGGTGTTCGGTGAGAGCGAGTCCGGCAAGTCCAATCTGCTGCGCCTGCTCATCAAGCAGCTGACCGAGCGGTACGAGGGGAGCGCCGCCAAGTTCTTCGTCATCGACAACAGGCGGGCGCTCCTGGACGTCACCCCCGCGACGCACCTGGCGGAGTACGTGCCCATGTCCAACAACATGGAGCACCACACGGACGCGCTGTACGACCTGATGAAGCGCCGTACGCCCTCGCCCGACGTCACGGCCCAGGAGCTGCGTGACCGCAGCTGGTGGAGCGGCCCCTCGGTGTACGTGGTCGTCGACGACTACGACCTGGTCTCCACGTCCAGCGGGAACCCGCTGGCCAAGCTCACGGAGATGCTGCCGTTCGCCCGCGACGTCGGCGTCCGGTTCATCATCGCCCGCAGCACGGCGGGAGCGGGCCGTGCGCTGTACGAGCCCTTCATGCAGCGCATCCTCGAACTGGGCGCGCAGGGCGTGATGCTGTCCGGCGACCCCACCGAGGGGGACATCCTGGGCAACGTACGCCCACGCCCGATGCCCCCGGGGCGCGGGGTGTTCGTCACCCGGCGGCGTGGCAATCCGCTGGTGCAGTCCGGGCTCGTGGACGGCTAGGGTCTTTCACCCGGTTCAGATCGGGCGAGGGAGCGGGGCGCCCGGTGCCCCTCCCTGCTTCCGCCCCCGGCTCCGTACCCGCCCGCTCAGGCCACTTCGGAGCTCGACGGCACGTAGGGTCTCGGCGACATCTTCGGTGACGACAGCGGCTTCGATCAGGAGATCGTGAAGATGATCGAGGAAGAGGTCGTCGGGAACGGCGGTGGTGGCGCCCCGCAGAGCGGTGTGGACGCCGGCGCCGCAGCCTCGAACAAGCCCTCCGACGCCGACTGCACGGTCCAGGCGGCAGGGGCGGACGCCGCCTTCTGCGTCCACGTCGTACGCACGCGTTCGAAGGACGGGGGCTACGAGCCCCCTGGTGTGGCAGGCGGCGCCGGCTCGGTGACCGTTCCGATGTACGACTTCACGGTGACGAGCCGCGAAGGCGCCTGCTGAGAGTCCTTCGGCTGGTCCTGGGGACGGGGCCCCGCGGCCGACAACTCCGTGGGCGCTGGCGACGCGCTCAGCCGGGGCGCGGGCCTGGGCCGGGCCCGGCTGGTCCTGGCTGTGGCAGGATGCCGTCCATGATTGCTGCTCGAAGGGCTCGTGCCGCGTAGAACGCCGGCTTCACTTCGGCTGCGGGAACGTGGCTGGAGGAAGCCCTGGGTGCGGTATCGCGATGTCCCCGGCCTGTCAGGGGCAGCGAACGCGGCGGTCCGCGTGCTGGAGCGGGATCGACTGACGCCGGGCATGGTGTCCGTCGCGCTGAGCGTGTGGTCGTCCCGCGTCCACGGCACCGGACGCCGGTGGAGGCGGTGGGAGGCGGAGTTCACCTGTCCGTGCTGCGGCGAGGGCTGGGCCCGGGACACGCTGCGGGAGGCTCTGACCATGCTGCCGCCAAGGGCCGCCGCCGAACTGCGTGTGCGGGTCGAGCGCCTGGACGAGATGCTGCTCCGACGTACGCACCACGAGCCCATGGCAGATCCGGAGTTGGCGTGGTGGCATCGCAGGTGCTGACCGTGCCCGTGCTCCCCCGGTTCCGTGGCCGTCTCGATGTCGGCCCCCTCCGCCCGCCGAGACGCAGGGGCGACCTCGCGGCACACGTCAGGGTGGGCACCTCCCGTGCGTGCCCACCCCGACCTGTCTGTTCACATCCGAGATCTACTCGAAGTTGGCCCTCGCCCGCCTGTCGCCGCCCTGGTAGGCCGCGCCGGCGTCGCGCACCTTGCGGGAGATCTCGGTCAGGGCGGTCTGGATGGCCGCGGCGTCGCGGTCCCAGCCGGCCTGCGCTGCGTCGTACGCCGACTTGGCCTCGCCCACCCAGAGCTCGGACGCACTGGCAACCACTCGCTTGATCGCCGCGAGGTCCTCCTGAAGCTGCCTGCTCTGCCGGTCGATGTCACCGGCGGCCTGCTCCAGGCTCGAATAAGTGACAACCATCGTGCCGTCGTTGATCGGCATACGGTCCTCCAGTTCAATCTGGTTCGATGTGAGATGGTCCGTACGTGGTACGGATGCCGCAGGGCTCAGAGGGAGTTGAGCGCCGAGGGCGGAGGGGTGATGGCCGCGGTCTTGGCCTCTGCGCCGGCCGAGTGGCCCTCGACGACGTCGACTCCCTGGAGAGCCGCCTTGATCTCGTCTTCGGTGTTGCCCGAGATGACGCGGGCTGCCTTGATCGCTTCCTGGAAGTTGGCCATCCGGACGGCGATGTTGCCCATCCTCTTGTTGATTTCATCCTGCTTGCTGTTGAAAGCGGCGGCGCCGATGCCCCTCCAAGCGCCTTCGAGGCTGTCGATCGTCCCCTGCAGGGTCTTGATCTGGCCCTTCACGGATTCGAATCGCGTGCCGAGCTCGTTCTCGATCTTGATGAGCGCATCGTCTGAAAGCTTCTGATCTGCCATGGTGCTGGCTTCCTTCCTGGTGCTCTTCTTCGGTCCGGCGTTCCCGCCGGGGGTATGTATGAGGAACTACGGTCAGTCAGGCGGTACGGCGCTTACGGACGAGCACGAAAGCACCGCCGCCGAGCACGAGGATTACGGCCGCTCCGCCAAGGATCAGGCCCAGTTGACCGCCATCGTTCTTCTCCGTGCCGGAGTCTGCCATGGCGGTGTCCTCAGCCTTCTCCTTCTTCTCAGGCTGCGACGAGGCCGGTGCGGACGGGGCGGCGGAGCCCGCCGAACCGGACGTCTTCTTCTTGGTGAGCGGGCTGATGTCCGGGGCGCCGGGGGCGCCCTTGCCCTTGAGGATGTTCATGGAAGGGCGAATCAGGCCGTGGCCGAGGTACTTGCTGAGTGTGCCCTTCTCCCAGTCGCGGCTGGCGGTGTCGAAGAGAACGTTGAGTACCTGGTTGGCGGTCCAGTCGGGGTGCGCGGACCACACCAGGGCTGCGGAGGCGGAGGCGATGGCGGTTGCCGCACTCGTTCCTCCATCGCCCTCGCAGTAGCCCTGAAAGGTCTCGTCGCACCAATAGGGAACGTCATTTCCAGGAGCTGCGATATCGACCGTACTCCCGTTCTGGGAGTACTCAGCCACCTTCCCCGCACGGTCGGCCGAGGAAACGCCTACGACCTCGGGATATGCTGCGGGATAGCTGACCGGGTTACCTTCCTTCGCTTCATTTCCTACAGCAGCGAAGAACAGTTTTCCTTTACTTTGGGCGTACTGCACCGCTTCGAGTTCTTCATCCAGCATGAAATCGTTGCCGTACGACATACTGATGATCTTGGCCTCACTGTCAGCAGCCGCACGAATAGCATCCACTGTGTCCAAGGAGTTCACAGAACCCTTTGGGTGCCAATCAGCTGCAGCGACTCTCATCGGGATGATTTTTGCCCCAGGAGCCAGGCCCTTCAGGCCGCCTCCCTTACCCGTGCCTGCGATCAGCTCGGCCATCGTGGTGCCATGACCTTCGTAGTCGTCGGTCTCCTCGCCCTCGACACCCGTAGTATCGAGCCCCTTGAGGACTTGTCCCTCCAGTGACGGCGTGGACGCGTTGACTCCGGTGTCGATGACAGCAATCTTGATGCCCTCGCCCGTGGTCGTCTTCCACATCTCCTCGGCCTGCATTGCGCTGAGATACCACTGCTTGGACTGCACGTCTGCGGCAGCCGCGGAGGGAGCAGCACCCGAGAAGGCCACACTCCACGCGGCAGCCACAGCCATCGTGCCGAGCAGGCGTCCCCTCGACCGGAGAGGGCTGTGGCGCTTCCGGGCCTGGCTCATTACTGCTGTCATCCCGACTTCCGAACCTTCCCTGTACCTACTCGATGACCGGCGGTGCGGATCCACGCCGGCCGGACTCCCACGTCTCTCTGTCTTCCGTCAGGTAGTCCGGGCGTGGTGCGCCGTCGTCCTGGTCCTCGTCTCCGGCATCCCTCCGTCCCGCAGGGGCACGTACGAGACCTGTGCCTCCGGGGGTGAAGCCCTTCCCGTTCGCGCCGGACCGCGCATCGCCCCCACGGGGTGCGCCCACAACTCCGTTGGTACTGGGAGTGCCTCGCCCACCAGGGCGAGAGGCACTAATCGTGCCGCCGGCGCCGACCACGCCCCGCTGGTTGACGCCTCCGGCCGGGCCTCCTGCCCCTGTCGCGCCGCCGGCTCCGATGACCGTGCCACGTAGGGCACTGCGAGCTCCCCCGAACGTGCCCACGCCCGGAGCGGCGCGCTGCGGGGTCCCGCCTACGATGCCGCTTCCTCGGTCGGCACGCGGGCCGGCAGCTCCTGACGTACCTGCGTGGCCCGCTGCCACGGGCCTGCCACCGGTGACGCCGGACCGGCCAGCGGT
>NZ_DATMVN010000853.1:0-2719 GCF_035563135.1 Streptomyces sp. | reverse complement strand
CACCAGGTTGTCCGCGTGGGCCCTTCGCTGGTCAAGGGTCAAGTCGTCGACAACGCCGGGAGCCCCGACGCTTCGTCCTTCGACCCGCTCCTGCACCATGACACGGCTCGTCGTGAATTCGTCGATCACCGCTGGCACGGTGATGAGGCCGGAGTCCGCGGTGAGCTGCTGGGTGTCGTGGCAGTTGGTGGCCTCGATGCGGAAGTCCAGCTCCTCCCGGGTTGACGCCGCGAACCCGTCGACCAGCTCCGGTATCCCGAGCGTCGTCGCCCAGGTCGTCCTTCGCTCCAGCTGCCTGACGAGGCGGAAGACGATGTCGAGGTCCCGCTCCATCGACTCGCGAACTCCGGGGCGTTGAACCTTGACCACAACCTCGCGCCCGTCGCGCAGCGTGGCGAAGTAGGTCTGCCCGATCGACCCCGTCGCCACGGGCTGTGGCGTGAACTCGGCGAAGACCGTGTCCAAGGACCCGACTTCCGCGCCCAGAACCGCGAGCGCGGCTGCAGGATCGGACTCAGCCGCCCGGTCCTGCAGCCGCGCCAGTTCAGCCGCGACTTCTGTCGTGACGAGCTGGGGCTGTGATGCCATCGCCTGACCCAGCTTGATGAACAGCCCGCCCGCCTCTTCGAAGGTCGCCGTCAGGCTTCGCCCGAGTGCTCGACCACGGGTCTGCGAGGTGTCACCCAACGTCCCTAGCAGCCCGTTCCGGACGCCGATCGCGCTGACCTGGAGATAGCGACGGACTCGGCTGAGACGCCCCCGCAGCGATCGGACCGGGTGCGGGATGCGGAAGGACCGGGAGCGCGGACGCCCTCGGCCGGCAAGCTCGAAGGCCGCAAGGGCGATCATCGACATGACCACCACCAGCGCGCAACCGAGTGGGTACCACTGCCACGGGAGCGCGGTGACCCGCCCGAGGACGAGCAGCAGGATGCCGACGGTCATCGTCTCCCCGACGAGCACGGCCCCAGCGGTGGCAGCCCACCGCCCCGACTCGATGCCCAGCAGCCGCCGGATCACCCAGGCTGCGAAGACGACGATGCTCAGCGTGATCAGAATCGTTTGAACTACCACGCGCTCCATACTTCCAACGGGGCTCCCCGCGCTCGTGGACTACATGATCGTCCAGCGGATCGTGTCCGAGTTCCTACTGGTCAGACTCTCGCGGCACTACGAACTGAGCGTGGTGCCGTCCCTCGTCGGGATCTTCGCTGTCCGCTGGCGGCGAGGAGTGTCCGGGGGCGGTAGTTGGTGAGGTAGCCGTAGCGCCGTGGGCGTGGGCGTGGGCGAGGGGGCGGGCCTTACCGATCAGCAGGTTGATCGCCCGGGTGCCGCCGGTGCTCAGCCGTGGGTGTCGCGGCTGCCCGGGGCGGTGCGTTCCGTGCGGCGGTTCAGCCCGCGAACCGTGTTTCCGGGATGCCGCGTACGCCGAGCCCGGAGACGGCGAGCACGCTGCCGTCCAACGCACTCGCGGGGACAGGGTCTCCTGGGAAACCAGCGTTGCCCATGGTGGTCACGTACAGCACGTCCATGTCGGGCCCGCCGAACGCCACGCCGAGCGGCTTGAGCAGGGGCAGCGGGATTCGCCGGTCGAGTTCTCCGTCGGGTGTGTACCGGCGGACCTCGCCGGCGTACAGGGCGGCGGTCCACAGGCAGCCGTCCTCGTCGACGGTGGCCCCGTCCGGCATCGGTTGCACGACTGCGTCGGGGTCGGCGAAGTCAGCGAACACTCGGCGGTTCGACGCGGTGCCGAGCTCGGGCTCATAGTCGAACGCGTAGGTGCGCAGCGCCCAGCTGTCGTTCCAGTACAGCGTGGTGCCGTCCGGGCTGAACGACGGGCCGTTGCTCGCGATGAACCCGTCGGCCAGCGGCTGCACCTGCAGGTCCCGGTCCACCCGGTACAAGCTCATGGACGCCTCCAGCCCAGCGCTGCCTGCGGCGGTCTGCAGCTGGGTGCCATCGACCAGCCCGGTCACGAGGCGGCCCTGGCGGTCGACCTTCGCGTCGTTGAACCCCACCCCCGGCTTGCCGTCCAGTTGGAAGATGGTGTCGGCCTCGCCGGTGTCGAAGTCGAACAGGTGGACCCCGGCCGCAGCGGTGACGATCGCGCCCCCCGACTCGCGCAGGGCCAAGGAGGAGATCGTTCCCCACGGGAAGCGCCAGAGCTGCGGCTCACGGCCGTCGGCTCTGCTGCCGAAGACGGTGCCGGCGGCCACGTCGATCCAGTAGAGCCGCTCCTCGGCGGCGTCCCAGAGCGGGTTCTCCCCGATCGTGCAGGTTCCGGTCGAGACGAGATGGATTTTCGAGGACATGTGAGTGGGTCCTTTCAAGGGGATGGTGGTTGCTGCGCGGCTCCGACCAGGAGAGGTGGTGACGCTGCGCTACCCGAGGGGTCCCGACGGCGGCGCCAACCGCCGCCGTCAGAACCCGTGCGCTGGAGGGCGTCTCAGCCGTCGCCAGCCAGCGAGCGACGCCCTTACAAGGAGCCGGCGGTGACGAGCTCGAGCCTGACGACCATCGGCTTGTCGTAGCCGGGGACTCGTCCGAAGTGGTTGAACTCGGTGACGGGAATGACGATCGTCTTGTCCTTGCCCTGCCCCTTCGGGGTCATGAACATCTGGTAGGTGTGCGCCGTGACTCCGTCGGCGACGATGCACCGCTCGATGACGCCCATCTCCATGTCGAACTGGTCGCGGAAGTGCTTCATCTTCGCCTGGTA
>NZ_DATMVN010000852.1:0-12777 GCF_035563135.1 Streptomyces sp. | reverse complement strand
CCGCCGTCGGCGCGGCCGTCGCAGCCGCACCGGCGGTCGTCCGCGTGCCCGTCCCGCACGTGGTGGGGGAATTCGTCGCCGCGAGCGCCCACGCACAGCGCCGGCGACGCCTCGTCACACGGGCATGGCTCGCGTCCCTCTCGGCCCTGGCCCTGGTGGCGGCCTCGCTCTTCGGATGGGCGTTCCACGAGAACGGGCAGGCGGCGGACCGCGAGAGGAGCCTGATCGCCAGGGAACTGGCCACCCAGGCCGACGCCATACGCGAACGCGACCCGCGGACCGCGCTCCGCCTGAGCCTGGCCGCGTACCGCACGGCGGTGACCCCGGAGACCCGGTCCAGCCTGTACTCGGCGTCGATGACCGTCACACCGGCCCATCTCGTGCCCGAGGAGCCGCACCGTGAGCCCGTTCTCAACATCGCCTACAGCCCGGACGGCAAGGTCCTGGCCGCGAGTCACCGGGACGACGGGGCCGGGGGCGGCCGTGTCCAGTTGTGGGACGTGTCCACGCCGACCGAACCCGTGGAAGCGGGCCGCTTCGAGCTGGAGAGCAGCCCGGTCATCGCCTACCACCCGCGCTCGCGGATCCTTGCCGCACAGTCGGCGGACGAACTGACCCTGTGGGACACCGCTGATCCGCAGAAGCCGAGGCGGATCGCCCTGGTACCGCTCGCCCACCAGGTGACGTACACGCTGGCCTTCAGCAAGGACGGCCGGACCCTCGCGGCGGGCAGTCAGAAGGGCCTGCTGCGGCTGTGGAACGTCGACGACCCCGCCCGGCCCACGCTCCGCGCGCAGCGGACCGTCGCCGGGACGGAACTGATCTCCTTGGCCTTCACCCGTGACGGAAGGCATCTGATCACGGGCAACGGGAGCGGCGAGGCGGGCAGCGAACAGCCCGCGCAGGTACGGCTGTGGGACGTCACCGACCCGGGCCGGCCCGTGCTGCGGGACACGGAACGGGCCGAGACGGTCATGGCGGTGGCCGCCGAACCCCGCCGTGACCGGGTGGTCGCCACCGGCGGAGAGGGAAAGATCGCCTGGTGGGAGGTGGTGGACGGACGGGACCTGCGACGTGTGGAGGCGGAGGAGTACAGGGACACCTGGGGCACCGGCAACAACGGCGTTCCCTCACTGGCCTTCAGCAAGGACGGCAGGTTCCTGGCAGGAGCGGACCGCGACAACGGCGTCCTTCGGTCCGAGGTGGCCGGGAAGGCGGCGGACCTGGTGGACGGTCTGACCGGGGTGACCCTGCCGACGGGTGAACCGTCCCAGTCGGTCGCCTTCAGCCCGGACAGCAGGTATCTGGCGGTCGGTGAGGTGGGCGGGGAGATAAGGGTGTGGCCCGACCGGCCCTGGGCGCCGGGGTTCACGGGCGGCATCCACGTCATGCCCCAGACGGGCACGAGTCCGTTCAGCGCCGACGGGAAGCTGGTCATCGCGGCGACGGACGCGGGCGATGCCACGCACACGGCGAAGGTGTGGGATCTCAGCGACCTGAAGAAGCCGAAGGTCCGGTACACCCTGCCGGGCGGATGGGAGGCGAAGTTCTTCCTGACCCGGCGCAAGGCGCCGCTCTTCCTGGCCCACCACTGGGCCGGAGGGCTGGACCACACCCTCCAGGTCTGGCAGCTCCGGCCCGACGGGGCCGTGAGGAAGAGCTCCAGCATCCGGTTCACCGCCGACATCCCGAACATCGCCGTCAGTCCCGACGGCATGCTCCTCGCGGTGGGCTCGCAGGAGGAACCGGACACCGTGCTGTGGGACATCCGTGACCCGGCGAAACCCGTGCGCCGGGGCACGATCGGAGTGAGGGCGGGCAGCTCGCTCGCGCGCTCGGGCGACCTGTGGTTCGCCGGGCAGCAGTCGCTGGCCACGGTGGAGGAAGGCCGGCACATCAGGTTCTGGGACGTCTCCGACCCCGGCCACCCCCGCAAGGGCGGCCGCATCGACGGAGCGGCGTCGATGGAGGGCGCGATGTACTACGGAGCGTCCCAGCTGATCGTCACCGAGGCGGTGGGTGACGAGATCCAGCTGTGGGACCTCTCCCGGCCCGCGCACCCCGTCGAGGGCGGTCTTCTCCCGGCCGCGCCGGGCGGCTACTTCCCCGTGGGCAAGGACCGGTTGGCGCTGGCGCTGGCCGACGGAAGCCTGGAGTTCTGGGACGTCTCCGACCCGGCGGACCCCCGAAGGCGCGGCCACGACCTCGTGTTCGACCGTAAGGTCACATCGATCAGCATGACCTCCGACGGCCGGCACGCGATGACGAGCGAGCCCTACCGCATCTGGTCGATCGGGAAGGACGGGCGGTGGAACACCCCCGAGCTCTTCACCTTGGAGCACGCGGGCGACGTACACCTGCCGCCGGCGAAGGGGTCGCAGGCACCCCGATGGCTGGCCGTCGCCGATTCCGGTGATTCCGGGATGTCACCGGGAAGGACCTATGTGCTCGACTTCGCCACCGACGGCCTCTACGAGGATCTGTGCGCGGCCTACCCGTCGAGCGTTCCCGAGGACCGGTGGAAACAGATGTTCCCGCACCTGACCCACCGCCCGTCCTGCGGCTGACTCCCGCCCGGGCGGTGGACATCCGCCCTCGTGCCGCCTTCACGGGCGAGGAGGAGTTCGTCCTCACGCCGGGCCGTCGCCTCCGCGACGAACTCCCGCCTCCGCTGCCCGCCGCCACTGCCCCCGCGCCCGGCATGCCCGAGCGCCGCCCGATGGCCGAGTGCGCCCGGTGCGGCGCACCAGGCCGCCCCGGAGCCCTCCCCGCCGGGCTCTTGCCGCTCCTGCCGCGCCCCGGGCCCGACAGGCGCGGCGACCGCCCCGGAGCTGCCCGCCGAACGCGATGCCGCCCGAAGGGCCGCGGCGCCGGGACGTGGCGACACGCACCCGCCGGTCATGACCGCATGACCGGTTACCCGGGAGTGCGAGGGCGAACGACGGCGACAGTTCACCCCTCCGCTCTCGCGCTCCCCCAGATCGGCGGAAAATGAGGCAGCTTACCCACCAGGCCTCTTCGTCACACGCCGCCACACCACTTTTTGTTCCCCTGAGCGGCTGAACTTTTGTCGATCAGTGGCCAGTTGCGGGTGTCAGGGGCCTACCCTTGACTGGGTGAACCAGTTGAAGTCCCGTGCGCCCCACGCCGAGGCCGTCCTGCCCGGCACCCTGCCCGACGACCTGCGTGACGAGCTCATCGCCTTCCGCCGCGATCTGCACATGCACCCCGAGCTCGGGAACCAGGAGTTCCGCACCACCGCCGCCATCAAGGCCCGGCTCGAGAAGGCGGGGCTGGAGCCGCAGGTGCTGCCCGGTGGCACGGGACTCGTCTGTGACGTGGGGGAGTGGGACGGCATGACCCCGATGCTGGCGCTGCGGGGTGACATCGACGCACTGCCCATCCCGGACACCAAGGCGGACGTCCCCTACCGCTCCACCGTGCCCGACCGGGCGCACGCCTGCGGGCACGACGTCCACACCACCTGTGTCCTGGGGGCGGGGCTCGTGCTGAGCGAGCTGGACCGGCAGGGGCTGCTGCCCCGCCCGGTGCGGCTGCTGTTCCAGCCCGCCGAGGAGGTGCTGCCCGGCGGCGCCGCCGACGCGGTCGCGGCCGGGGTGCTGGAAGGGGTGGGGCGGATCATCGGGGTGCACTGCGACCCCAAGGTGGACGTGGGCAGGATCGGGCTCCGGATCGGGCCGATCACCTCGGCCTGCGACCGTGTGGAGATCTCCCTCGACGGCCCCGGCGGGCACACCGCCCGCCCGCACCTCACCACCGACCTGGTCACCGCGGCCGCCCGGGTGGCCACCGACGTACCCGCGCTGCTCGCCCGGCGCGTCGACGCGCGGGCCGGACTCGCGGTCACCTGGGGGCGGCTGCAGACGGGTCATGCTCCCAACGTCATCCCGCAGCACGCCGAGCTGTCCGGGACGATCCGCTGCCTCGATCTGGAGAGCTGGCGGCAGGCGCCGGACCTGGTGCACGCGGCGATCGACGAGGTGGCCGGAATGTACCGGGCCAAGACGGTGATCGACTACATCCGCGGGGTGCCGCCCGTGGTGAACGAGGCCGAGACGATCGGCCTCCTCGACGCCGCGATGACCATCCGCCGCGGTTCGTACGCGATCGAGGACACCGAGCAGAGCCTCGGCGGGGAGGACTTCTCCTGGTACCTGGAGAAGATCCCGGGAGCCATGGCACGGCTCGGCGTACGGGCACCGGGCGACACGCGTGGTCTGGACCTGCACCGGGGCAACTTCGACGTGGACGAGGAGGCGATCACGGTCGGGGTGGAGCTGTTCACCGCCGCCGCGCTGCTGGACGCCTGACCTCGGAGATCAAGGAGCGGCCGCCTGCACGCGCGGCCGTGTGTTACCTCCAGGTAACCGCTTGTGACCGGACGCGACACCTTCTGTTCGCGACGATCCGATAACAGCTTCCGTAGGGGCCCTTATCTGACATCTACGCGCGTTACGATCGCGGCGAAACCAGCGCCGCAAGTGGCGCTTCGGTCAGGTTTGAAGGAGCCTTCCCTTGCGCCGGATCACCAGGATTGCCACCGTGGGCGTCATGTCCGCGGCACTCGCGCTGAGCGTCACGGCGTGCGGCGAGTCGTCCTCCTCGAGCAGCAGTTCCGACTCCAAGGCCGACAAGTCGGCCATCGCCTACGACATCGGTGGCCGCGGCGACCAGTCGTTCAACGACGCCGCCTACGCGGGTCTGGCCCGGGCCGAGAAGGACCTCGGCGTCAAGGGCACCGAGGCCGAGCCGTCGGACGGTGAAGCGGACGCCGACAAGGTGCAGCGCCTCACCGCGCTGGCGCGTGCCGGCAACAACCCGGTGATCGGTGTCGGCTTCGCCTACGCCCCCGCCATCAAGAAGGTCGCACCGAAGTTCCCCAAGATCACCTTCGGCATCATCGATGACGCCTCCGTGACCGGCGACAACATCGCCAACATCGTCTTCAACGAGGAGCAGGGCTCCTACCTCGCGGGTGTCGCCGCCGCCAAGGTCACCAAGACCAGGACGGTCGGCTTCATCGGCGGTGTCGAGACCCCGCTGATCAAGAAGTTCCAGGCGGGCTTCGAGCAGGGCATCGCCGACACCGACCCCTCGGTCAAGGTGGTCTCCCAGTACCTCACGCAGCCGCCGAACTTCGACGGCTTCTCCAAGCCCGACCTCGGCAAGGCCGCCGCTCAGGGGCAGCTCGACAAGGGTGCCGACGTGGTCTACTCGGCAGCCGGTCTGGCCGGCTCCGGTGCGATCGAGGCCGTCTCCAAGGCCGGCAAGTGGAACATCGGTGTCGACTCCGACCAGTACAAGCAGGAAGGGCTCGCCGCTTACAAGGCGTCGATCCTGACCTCGGTCACCAAGGACGTCGAGGACTCCGTCTTCAACCTGATCAAGTCCGTCCAGGACGGCAAGCCGCAGTCCGGTGAGGTCCGCTACGGCCTCGACAAGGACGGCGTCGGCCTGGCCGTGTCCAACCCGGCCTTCACCAAGATGACCGAGGTCATCACGGCCGTGGACAAGGCGAAGAAGGACATCATCGACGGCAAGGTCACCGTCAGGAGCGCCCCGTAACGATCCCGGTCGTCACGCTGGTTTCCCGTGGGCCCGGAGTGCGCACCGTCGCTGCTCCGGGCCCGTGGGGTGCTCATCGAGGAAGTTGTGCCCTTCGCAGTGCCCTGCTCGCACAGGTCCGGAACCCGTGTCCGGACCGTGCCGTGTGCCTGAGCTTCACGATTCGGCAGCGCTACGCGTGTAGACAGCCCTCCGGCGCGATAACTTCACCCCGCCCCCTGCCCCTGTGCTCCCGCTCCTGTCCGGCCAAGGAGAGTGCGTCATCAACGCGTCCAGCAGTCCCCCTGCCGTAGAACTGCACGGCATCACCAAGCGCTTCCCCGGCGTCGTGGCCAACCACGACATCGGCATCACCGTACGCAAGGGAACGGTCCACGCCCTCGTCGGTGAGAACGGCGCCGGGAAGTCCACCCTGATGAAGATCCTCTACGGCATGCAGAAGCCGGACGAGGGCACCATCGCCGTGGACGGTGAGCAGGTCACGTTCGGCAACCCCGGTGACGCCATCGCGCGCGGAATCGGCATGGTGCACCAGCACTTCATGCTCGCCGACAACTTCACAGTCCTGGAGAACGTCGTCCTGGGCGGCGAGAAGCTGCACGGTATCGGCTCCGCCGCGCGCAAGAAGATCATGGAGATCTCCGATGCGTACGGTCTGGGGGTCAGGCCCGACGCGCTCGTCGAGGACCTCGGCGTCGCCGACCGCCAGCGTGTGGAGATCCTCAAGGTCCTCTACCGGGGCGCCCGCATCCTGATCCTGGACGAGCCGACCGCCGTACTGGTCCCGCAGGAGGTCGACGCGCTCTTCGCGAACCTTCGCGAGCTCAAGGCCGAAGGCCTCACCGTCATCTTCATCTCGCACAAGCTCGGCGAGGTCCTCTCCGTCGCCGACGAGATCACGGTGATCCGGCGCGGTACCACCGTGGGCACCGCCGACCCCGCGCACACCACCACCAAGCAGCTCGCCGAGCTGATGGTCGGCAGCGAGCTCCCCTCCCCGGAAACCCGCGAGTCGACGGTGACGGACGTGCCGATGCTGCGCGTCGAAGGGCTCACCCTCAGCGTGACGGATCCGGACGGGGCCGTGCGTGACGTCCTGTCCGATGTGGGCTTCACGATCCACAAGGGCGAGGTCCTGGGCATCGCGGGCGTCGAGGGGAACGGGCAGACCGAACTGATCGAGACGCTCGTCGGCATGCGGAACCCGGACAGCGGAGTCATCACGCTGGACGCCGAGGACATCTCGCGCACCCCCACGCGCAAGAGGCGCGAGGGCGGCATCGGCTACATCCCCGAGGACCGCCACCGCCATGGGGTGCTGCTGGACTCCCCGCTCTGGGAGAACCGCATCCTCGGCCACGTCACGGAGAAGCCCAACAGCAAGGGCTGGCTGCTGGACCCGAAGGCCGCGCGCGCCGACACCGAGCGGATCGTGCGTGAGTACGACGTCCGTACCCCGGGCATCGAGGTCACGGCCGCCTCGCTCTCCGGCGGCAACCAGCAGAAGCTGATCGTCGGCCGCGAGATGAGCCACCACCCGAAGCTCCTGATCGCCGCCCACCCCACCCGCGGGGTGGACGTCGGGGCGCAGGCGCAGATCTGGGACCAGATCCGGGAAGCGCGCCGTGAAGGGCTGGCCGTCCTGCTGATCTCGGCGGACCTGGACGAGCTCATCGGGCTCTCCGACACCCTGCGCGTCATGTTCCGAGGGCAGTTGGTCGCTGATGCCGACCCCGCCACCATCACACCCGAGGAACTGGGCTCGGCCATGACCGGTGCCGCCGCCGGTCACCTCGAAGCAGCACCGGAGGACGAGGCCCGATGAGGAAATTCGACAAGGACCGGCTGATCCTGGGTTTCGCCGGCCCGGTACTCGCCCTGGTCGTGGCCTTCGTGCTCAGCACCCTGGTGCTGCTCGTCTCGGACCGCGACCCCTTCGAGCTGTACCGACTGCTGTTCGAGCAGGTGTCGTACAGCGACGTACAGGTCCTGATCATCAACCAGGCCGGGACGTACTACCTCGCCGCCCTCGCGGTCGCGGTCGGCTTCCGCATGAACCTCTTCAACATCGGCGTCGACGGGCAGTACCGTCTCGCGGCGATGATGGCCGCTCTCGTGGGCGCGAGCGTCAGCCTCCCCGGGCCGCTCCAGATCGTGCTGATCGTCGTCGTGGCGATGCTCGTGGGCGCCTTCTGGGCCGGGATCGCCGGCATCCTCAAGACCACGCGAGGCGTGAGCGAGGTCGTCTCGACGATCATGCTCAACTCCATCTCGACCTCGTTGGTCGCCTGGCTGATCCTGCCGAAGAACTTCGGTGAGCAGGCGGAGGGCTCCAACAACCTGACGACGGGGGACATCCCGGAATCAGGCTGGTTCCCCGGCCTGCCCCTGAGCCCCGACGCCGGTGAGATCTACGGTTTCACCTTCGTCGCCGTCGGTTGCGGCCTCGTCTACTGGCTCGTCCTGAACCGCACCCGGTTCGGTTTCGACCTGCGCGCCACCGGCGCCAGCGAGAGCGCCGCCCAGGCGTCCGGTGTGGACGCCAAGAAGATGATCCTGACCTCGATGCTGATCTCCGGTGCGGTCGCCGGCCTCGTCGGGATGCCGACGCTGCTGGGAGACACACACACCTACAGCCTCGACTTCCCCGTCGGCCTCGGCTTCACCGGCATCACCATCGCCCTGCTCGGCCGCAACCACCCGGTGGGCATCGCGCTCAGCGCACTGCTGGTCGCGTTCCTGGACAAGGCGTCGTCCCCTCTCGACCAGTTCGGCTTCGAGAAGGAGATCGCCACGATCATGCAGGGCCTGATCGTGATCTCGGTCGTCGTCAGCTACGAACTCGTCCGGCGTTACGGGACCCGCCGCCAGCAGCAGAAGGTCGGCGAGGAAATCGCCGCCGGCCACACCCTCACCACCGAGAAGGAGGCGGCCCTGTGAGCACCAGCAAAGTCTCCGCCGCACGCGTCGCCGCCCCGAAGGGCGGCGGGCGGCGCAAGCTGTCCCTGCCCGTCGTCCTCCTGATCATCGCCGGTGCGCTCGCCCTCGTCTCGCTGGTGCGCCTCATCAGCGGCGCGGACGACGTGACCTCCGTGGGCCAGGTGAGCGGCGCCCTCGAACTCGCGGTCCCGATCGGCCTGGCGGGCCTCGGCGGACTCTGGGCCGAGCGGGCCGGTGTCGTCAACATCGGCCTCGAAGGCATGATGATCCTCGGCACGTGGTTCGGTGCCTGGGCCGGTTTCCAGTGGGGCCCGTGGGTGGGCGTCCTCTTCGGCATCATCGGTGGCGCGCTCGGAGGACTGCTCCACGCGGTCATCACGGTCACCTTCGGCGTGAACCACATCGTCTCCGGTGTGGCCATCAACATCCTCGCTGTCGGCGTCACCCGCTACCTCTCCAACTTCACCTTCGCCGAGGAGCCCGGCGGATCCTCCAAGCAGTCTCCGCGCCTCGACGAGATCGACAAGATCACCGTGCCAGGGCTGTCGGACTGGATGCAGGACCTGCAACAGCACCACTGGTTCTTCGTCTCCGACCTCGCCGGCATCGTCGGGGGCCTGGTCACCGGACTGTCGCTGCTCACCGTCGTCGCGCTGCTGCTCATCCCCGTCACCTGGTTCGTGCTGTGGCGCACGGCCTTCGGTCTGCGGCTCCGCTCCTGCGGTGAGAGCCCGGTGGCGGCCGAGACCCTCGGCGTGAACGTCTACAAATACAAGTACATCGCCGTGACGATCTCGGGCGGCCTGGCAGGACTCGGCGGTGCCTTCCTGGCCATCGTCGCCACCAGCATCTACCAGGAGGGCCAGACCGGCGGCCGCGGCTACATCGGTCTCGCCGCGATGATCTTCGGCAACTGGATGCCGGGCGGTATGGCACTGGGCGCGGGGCTCTTCGGCTTCACCGACAGCCTCAAGCTCCGCGGCGGCGCCGAGAACGTGCACGCCATGCTGCTGCTCCTGGCGATCCTTCTGGTGATCGTCGTCTTCTGGCAGCTGTACCGGAAGAAGTACGTGGCCGCGGTGATCTCGGCGGCCGTCTCGGCCCTGCTGTTCACCTGGTACGGCCTGACGGACCAGGTCCCGAGCCAGTTCGTGGACGCCGCGCCGTACGTCACGACGCTGCTGGTGCTCGCGCTGTCCGCGCAGCGCTTGCGCATGCCGAAGGCGGACGGCTTGCCGTACCGCAAGGGCGAGGGCAAGTGACGACCCCGCAGCCCGTCGACTGGGGCGTGCTGCGCGAGGCCGCCCGGGACGCGATGTCCCGGGCGTACGCCCCGTACTCGGGCTACCCGGTCGGCGTGGCGGCCCTCGTCGACGACGGCCGCCTGATCACCGGATGCAACGTCGAGAACGCCTCGTACGGCCTCGGCCTGTGCGCCGAGTGCGGGCTGGTCTCGCAGCTGGCCGCGACGGGCGGCGGCCGGCTGACCCACTTCACCTGCGTGGACGGCACGGGCGCGGTGCTCGTGCCGTGCGGCCGGTGCAGGCAGCTGCTGTACGAGTTCGGGGGACCCGCACTCGTCCTGGAGACGCCGGAGGGCCTGCGTACGCTCGACGAGATGCTGCCGCAGGCCTTCGGGCCGCAGCACCTGGAGTAGTGCCCCCGCCGCCGCGCTCCCCGGGCGGGCCCCACCGGCCCGCCCGGGACGGCGCGGCGGAACGTTCCCCCTCTATGCGCGTAGAGTCAACGGGACTCTCGCCCACCCATCCGGCCGGAAGGACTCCCCTCCCATGGACGCCATCTCCGTCATCCGCACCAAGCGGGACCGCGGTGAGCTCAGCCCCGAGCAGATCGACTGGGTCATCGACGCGTACACCCGCGGCGAGGTCGCCGACGAGCAGATGTCCGCACTGGCCATGGCGATCCTGCTGAACGGCATGAACCGCAGCGAGATCGCCCGCTGGACCGCCGCGATGATCGCCTCCGGCGAGCGGATGGACTTCGGCGCGCTCTCCCGCCCCACCACCGACAAGCACTCCACCGGCGGCGTCGGCGACAAGATCACCCTGCCGCTCGCCCCGCTGGTCGCCGCCTGCGGCGCCGCGGTGCCGCAGCTCAGCGGCCGGGGCCTCGGCCACACCGGCGGCACGCTCGACAAGCTGGAGTCCGTCCCCGGCTGGCGCGCCCACCTCTCCAACGCCGAGATGCTCGACGTCCTGGACACCACCGGCGCGGTCATCTGCGCCGCCGGTGACGGGCTCGCCCCCGCCGACAAGAAGCTGTACGCGCTGCGCGATGTCACCGGCACCGTGGAGGCGATCCCGCTGATCGCCAGCTCGATCATGTCCAAGAAGATCGCCGAGGGCACCGGGGCGCTCGTCCTGGACGTCAAGGTCGGCTCCGGGGCCTTCATGAAGAAGATCGAGGACGCCCGCGAACTGGCCTCCACCATGGTCGCGCTGGGCACCGACAGCGGCGTACGGACCGTGGCACTGCTCACCGACATGGCGACCCCGCTCGGCCTGACCGCCGGCAACGCCCTGGAGGTGCGCGAGTCCGTCGAGGTCCTCGCCGGCGGCGGCCCGAGGGACGTCATCGACCTGACCCTCGCCCTCGCCCGCGAGATGCTCGACGCCGCCGGCCTCAAGGACGCCGACCCGGAGAAGGCCCTGGCCGACGGCTCCGCCATGGACGTGTGGCGCCGCATGATCTCCGCCCAGGGAGGCGACCCGGACGCCGGACTCCCCGTCGCCCGCGAGCAGCACGTGATCACCGCCCCGTCCTCGGGCGTCCTGACCCGCCTCGACGCCTACGACATCGGTGTCGCCGCCTGGCGCCTCGGCGCGGGCCGCGCCCGCAAGGAGGACCCGGTGCAGGCCGGCGCGGGCGTCGAGCTGCACGCCAAGCCGGGGGACACGGTGACCGGGGGACAGCCGCTGCTGACCCTGCACACGGACACCCCCGAGAAGTTCGAGTACGCCCTGAAGGCCCTGCCCGGCTCGTACGACATCGCCCCGGCCGGCACGCCCTTCACCGCCACGCCGGTGGTGCGGGAACGTATCGCCTGACCTGCGGCTTCTCCTTTCGGGTGAACGGGACCGGTGGACCACCACCGGTCCCGTTCGGCATGCTGTCATCGGTGACGCACCGATAAGAGGAGACCGCCATGAGCGCACTCACTGTCGGTCCCGGACCGGGCCACGGTCAGGACTGGGACGACCTCGTCCGGATCTGGGAGGAGACGGACGCGCCCGAGGGCTGCAAGGTGGAGATCATCGAGGGGATCGTCACCGTGTCGCCACCGCCGTCCAAGGACCACAACACCACAGCGGAGCTGCTGCAGCGCAGGCTCTACACCGTCATCCCGGAGGACTGGGGGATCTACCAGGCGCTCGGGGTCTCCGCCCCCGGCCGGGCCGGGCTGTACATCCCCGATCTCGTCGTCCTGCCGCGGGCGCTCGCGTCCGGGCCCGGCAACCGCGTGCCGGCGCAAGACGTCCGGCTCGTCGTGGAGATCACCTCACCGGCCAACGCCAACCACGACCGCATCGGCAAGGCGCACGGGTACGCGAAGGCCGGCGTCGAGCTGTTCCTGCTGCTCGATCCCTGGCACACCGGCCGCCCGACCGCGACCCTGTACGGAGAGCCCAGTGACGGCACCTACCGCGTCCTGGAAGCGGTCGAGTACGGCGGGACGCTGACGCTGCCGAAGCCTTTCGGGCTGGAGCTGGACACCGGGATCTTCCCGGTGAGCTGAGGCACGCGTGCCCGGGGGCCGATGAGTTTCGGGCGCTACGCCGGTCTCCCTGACGTGGATGCCATGACCCCGAACGCCCTCGTCGTCACCGGCCGCGTCACCCGCGCCGATGTGCCGGGTCTCTGCGCCGAGCTGGAGGCGCTGCTGAGCGGCGCCCCGGAGGCCGCCATGGTGGACTGCGACGTGGGCGGGGTCGTGCGCCCGGATCTGACCCTGGTGGAGGCGGTCGCCCGGCTGGGGCTCGTCGCACGCAGGGCCGGAGGCGTCGAGCTGCGGCTGCGCAACGTCCCGGCCGAACTGGGCGCGCTGCTCGATCTGGTGGGGCTGGCCGATGTGGTGGCGCACGTCCGGTGGGACCCGGAGTGAGCCACGCTCAGCGGGCCGTGGCGCCGTCGCGGAGCACGGCGTGGTAACAGACGGCCATCCTCGTCCGTATTCCCTCGGAGTCGTACGCCTTCGCATCCGGCCCGGGCACGGCGCCGGCCGACGGTGCC
>NZ_DATMVN010000851.1:0-3765 GCF_035563135.1 Streptomyces sp. | reverse complement strand
GCGGCCGTGCGGGTCGTCGACGAGCACATGACCGCTGCCGCCGAGCACTTCGCCGAGGCCACCGACTCCGCCTGAGGAACGACCCCGTCCTCCCTGCCCTCGCGAGCTCGGGGTGGTACCGGGACGGGGCCGCCCCGTACCCCACCACTCGCAGGCTTGCGCCAGGCCCGTCCATGGGCTCGCCGCGAGCGTGAGGGCGGGGTCCTCGTGCCTGCAGGGGCCCGCCCGTCCTCCCCGCCCCTCGCAAGCCCGAGGCGGTGCCCCGGACGGGGGCCGCACTGCCCCCTGCCTCACGCAGGCTCGCGGTGGGGCCCTGCAGGAGGGGGCCACTTCTCCCTACCGCCTGGAGGACCCAGTTCCGGTCCTGTCCCCAGGCTCACTCCGCGAGCATCGGGGGCGAGTAGACGGGGCCCTTCGCGGAGCGGTGGTGCCTCGAGGACTGCCCGGAGCGCGTCGTCACCTGCACGGATGCAGGCGTCGGAAAGTGACCCTTGACACCGTGACCCGCACCACCCACTCTAGTCGTCAGTTGACTGTTGACAGTCAACGCTCAACGGGGATCTGACGCCCATCGCTCACCGGAGACCACCATGACCGAGCGGCACCCATCACTCCACGACCCACACCTCGAGGAAGTCGCCGTCTGGCACCTGTTCGAGGGCTCCCCGACCGAGGAGGTCCCCGTCGGGGGCCCCGTCGAGGCGACGATCGAGACCCGTGGCTCCACCGGCTCCCGCAGGCCGGAGGGGGACTGACATGACCGACACCACGTTGCTCCTGCTGCACACCGGGATCACGGTGGCGATCGTCGTCGGGCTCATCGTCCTGGCGAAGATCAACCCGGTCATCTCCCTGGTGATCGGCGCCCTGTACCTCGGCATCGCTGCAGGGCTCGGCTACGAGGGGACGACGACCGCCGTCGTGACGGGCTTCGGCAACCTGATGGCCGAGGTGGGCCTCATCATCGGGTTCGGCGTGATGCTCGGGACCCTGTTGTCGGCCATGGGGACGCTCCACCGCGTCGTGGACGGGATGCTGCGCCTCGTGGGGGCCAAGCGCTCCCCGCACGTCATCGGCCTGACCTCGGGGATCATCTTCCCGGCGATCTACTTCGACGTCGCGCTCGTGATCCTGGGGCCCATGGCCCGGTCGATCGCCCTGCGGACCGGGCTCAGCATCGCGCCGCTGGCCGGCGCACTGGCCATCGGCCTCGAGGTGGCGCTCCTGATGGTCCCGCCCGGTGCAGCCGCGCTCGCCATCGCGGCCGCCCTCGACATCCCGCTCGGCACCATGCTCCTGTATGGGATCCCCTTCGGCGTCGTGGTGATCGTCGCCAGCGTCGCGCTGCACACCCTGCTGATGCGCTTCACCTGGAACGAGCAGCGCGACGACGACCCGCTGACCGACCCGGAGCACACCGGGGAGATCGCCGGCTACGGCGGTCCGTCCGCCGCTGAGTCCATCGGTGGACAGCCGGTCGCCCCGGGTGGCCAGCCGGCCGGAGAGCCAGGGCGTGGCGGCAGCGCGACGGCCGTCGCACGCGACCCGCAGCCCGTCAGCACCGGGACGCCGGGCAGGCAGCTGCCCCTGTTCGTCGCCCTGCTGCCGCTGCTGGTGCCGCTGGTGCTCATCGTGCTCGACACCACCACGAGCGCGTTCGGCGCGGAGGTGGGCCTGCTCGGGTTCCTCGGCAACCCCGTGGTGGCGCTGCTCATCGGCCTGCTCATCGGGTTCTTCCTCGCCATCCCGGCCCTGGGCCGGGAGGGCGTCGAAGAGGTGGTGGTGCGGGCCGCCGGGACCAGCGGCGTCATCCTGCTCTTCACCGGCGTCGCGGGATCACTCGGGCAGGTCATCGCGGAGACCGACGTCGGGAACCTCGTTGCCGGCCTCTTCAGCGCCAACGCGGCCTACCCGCTCGTGCTGGCCTGGCTGGTCGCGGCGCTGCTGCGCCTCGCCCAGGGCTCCGGGTCCGTGGCCGCCATCACCGCGGCGTCGCTGCTGGCACCGGTCGTCGGGAGCTTGGGGCTCAACCCGGTGCTGATCTGGCTGGCCGCGGCGTCCGGGGCCGCGTTCGGCGGGCACGTCACCGACAACACCTTCTGGATCTTCAAGACGCTGCTGGGGCTGTCCGTGCGCGGCGCGTTCCAGGTCTACACGGTCGCCCAGGCGTTGCTGTCCTTCGTCGGCCTGGGCGCGGTCCTCGTGCTCGGCATCTTCGCCTGACGGAATCGAACAAGGGAAGGAACACGTCATGACCTCGCTGACCACACCGCAGGCGGCACCGGCCGCCGGGAACCGGGAGGAGCGGATCGAGCGGATCCGCCAGGCCGCGTACCGGATCCGGCGCAACGCCCTGGAGATGGGGGAGGTGCAGGGGCAGGGCTACATCGGTCAGGCACTGGGCGTGGCCGACGTGCTGGCCGCGGTCTACACCGACCAGCTCCGGTACCGCCCGGAGGACCCGCACTGGCCCGACCGGGACCGGTTCCTGCTCTCCATCGGCCACTACGCCATCGCCCTGTACGCGGCGCTGGCCGAGGCCGGGACCATCCCGCTGGAGGAGCTGGAGACCTACGGCTCCGACGACTCCCGGCTGCCGATGTCGGCCATGGCCTCCTACACCCCGGGCGTGGAGATCTCCGGCGGGTCGCTCGGTCACGGGCTGCCCGTGGCCACCGGGATGGCGCTCGGGTTGCGCCACTAGGGCAACGGGGCGCGGGTCTACAACCTGCTCTCCGACGGCGAGCTGGACGAGGGCTCGACCTGGGAGGCCGCACTGGCCTGCGCCCACCACGAGCTGGACAACGTCACCGCGATCGTCGACGTCAACGCGCTGCAGGCCGACGGTCCCACCGCCGGCGTGCTGCGCACCGAGCCGGTGACCGACAAGTGGCGGGCCTTCGGCTGGCACGCCCTGCGCGTCGACGGCAACGACGTCGCCGCGCTCGTCGACGCCCTCGACGAGCTCCGCGAGCACCGCGGCTCGCCGTCGGTGCTCGTCTGCGACACCCGCATCGGCTGCGGGGTGCCGCTGCTCGAGGGCCGGGAGAAGGCCCACTTCATGCGGGTGGAGGCCCACGAGTGGCAGACCGCCCGCGACCAGCTGCAGGAGGGGATGGCCCGATGACCAGCACCGCGCCGAAGAAGCGGCTCACCACCTCGGCGATGATCGCCTCGTTCGCCGACCCCGGTCAGCGCACGACCAGCGCACCGTTCGGGCACGCGCTCAACCGGCTGGCCGAGGCGCGGCCCGAGGTCGTCGGGCTGTCGGCGGACCTCGCCAAGTACACCGACATGCACGTGTTCCGCGACGCCCACCCGGACCGCTTCTTCCAGATGGGCATGGCCGAGCAGTCGCTGCTGGGGACGGCGGCCGGGCTGGCGGAGGTCGGCCTGGTGCCCTTCGCCTCCACCTACTCGGTGTTCGCCACCCGGCGGGCCTACGACTTCCTCTGCCTCTACATCGCCGAGCCGAACCTGAACGTCAACGTCGTCGGCGCCCTGCCCGGGCTCACCACCGGCTACGGGCCCAGCCACCAGGCCACCGAGGACCTCGCCATCCTCCGCGGCTGCCCAAACCTGACCATCGTCGACCCCTGCGACTCGGTCGACATCGAGCAGGCCGTGCCGGCGCTGGCGGACGCACCGGGCCCCACCTACCTGCGGCTGCTGCGCGGGGCGGTGCCGACGGTGCTGGACGAGTACGACTACCGGTTCCAGCTCGGCAAGGCCGCCGAGCTGCGCACCGGCCGGGACGTCGTCCTC
>NZ_DATMVN010000850.1:0-4862 GCF_035563135.1 Streptomyces sp. | reverse complement strand
GGCCCGGTGCTGGGCGCCTGGCCGGCTCCGGCCGGCCCGGCCTGGTGCGCGACCTCGCCCGGCACCAGGCTTGCCGCCCTGCACGTCCCGCGCGTCATGCCCGCTGAACCCTCGACCGGCGCCCCTTTGGAGACTGTGCTGCTGCGCACCGAGGCCGGTGGAGATTACGGGCAGCAGGCTCCCGCCATCGGATTCGTGGTCACCGACCAGGACCAGATTCTCCTGCTCCCGGCCCAGGGCAGCCCCGCAGATCTCGCGGCCGCGATCGAGCACGCCCTCTGGCATCCCGGAACACCCACACTGGTCGTGGGCCTGACACCGAGTTCCAACGACTCGCTCATCGCCGCGGTGGACGCACTGGTGGAAACAGGCCCCCGCATCACACCATGGGAACAACTGATCGCGCTCGTGCGCCCGCACCCCGCAGACGGATACTGCCCGTACTGCCGTTGAGGCGACACGCCCTCCAGCAGCGCGTCGGCCTGGAGGGCGTGCACGGGGGCCAGCGACGCAAGGCCAAATGCCCGTGTCCTCGCCGTACCCCCCAGGCCAAGCAGGGGCCAGGACGTGGAAGCAGACCCCCGCTCTCCCCGTTCGGGGGAGGGGAAACGAATCTGCCCGCAGAGCAGGCATAGGTCGTGCGGCGGGGTGGCACGGTCCGGCCATGAGGATGATCAGCATGGTGGCAGCGGGAGTCATGAGCGCGTGTCTCGTTCTCACACCGGTGTCCGACGCATCGGCGCAGCGGTACTGGAACAAGAAGGTGAAGTGCGAGCAGAATGATCCCGAGGGGCGGAGGATCCCCACGCGCTACGGCAACGGAGATCTGGGTTGGAACCACTTCTCCGGCAAGCACAACATCAAGAAGTGCCGGGTGGTCGACGCGGCCCTGGCCGGGAAAGTGGACAAGAAGAGCGGGGGAAGACTCGAGTACTACGGGGTTGCCCGCAACCAGGCCAAGCTGGTCAACATCGTGGTCATCGTGCAGTACGCCCGCCGCACGGGTGACGGTGTGTACGACGCGGGCAAGGGAAACAAGATCGGTGTCGTCACCGCCTACTGCAAGGGCATGAACAAGTGCCCGAACTGGGTCAACGAATGAGTTTTTCCTACAGGGAGACTGCCGAGCAGCAGGCCTACCTCACGCGCTTCCTTCTCGACTACACAGCACTGCCTATGGCCGAGGGAGTCCTCCTGCGCGGTGTCCTGCCCACGCGGGATGCGGTGCGGATCGTGACCGGCGGCGCTGATGCGGTGTTGGCCCACGAGCTGGTCGCCTACGAGATCCCGCTGGCGGACGAGGACGACGAGGCGGTCACCGCCCCGCTGGTGCTGGGCTGGACCCGCACGCTCCTCGCCGGCCCGTCCCCCCGCACGCACACGACCGTGATGGGCATGCCCCTCGTCCTGGTGGATACCACCGCTCTCGAGCCCGCCTCCCCCGTCCGGGCGGACCGGACGCTGCGTGTACTGCGCACGCTGGCCTGGCCGTTCGTGGAAAGCCCGCCCAGCCCGGCACTCTGCGGATTCTTCTTCACAGGGCCGGACAGTATGCGGCTCTACCTCGCCGTCGAGAAGGCCGCGGGCCTGATCGCGGCCGACGTACGGACCACCGGCGCTCTCACCGCCCTGCTGGCAGCCCTGCCCTCTCTCGTGGAAGAAGAGGAACGCTGGGCGACGGACGCATCCGACCCCCACTGCGCCCGCGTGATCGACCTGACCAGCTGGTAAGAAGTACGGGCTCGCACGCGGCCGAGCAGGAGGACTTCAAGCACAAGTGCCGAGAATCGCGACGAATTTGTGCGGGGCGAACCCGCCGGACGGTGTCGGCCCCGCTGCGCGGCCGCCGGAAGGCGGCGCCCAGGTACAGCAGCGGTTTCGTGGAGCCGTAGTGGTGAGGGTCAGGCCACATCTCCCTCCCACACCCACCGGCCTTCAGGATTGCTGAAGGCCGGCGCGTACGAGGCACGCCCGCCCGGCCCGTATGCGCTGTGAGGGGTGATCAGGAACGCACCGATCGTACGTTCCTCAGCCGTGAGACCGGTGACATCCAAAAGCTGCCCCTCCAGCGGACCGCCGTCCAGCTCGACGTACTCACGGCTCGGGTCGGTGGTGCAGGAGGCGGCGTCGTCGCAGTCAGTACCGTAGATCCGCGGTCGTGTGTGCCCAGTCATCCACTCAGCCTGCCAGCCCCTCCTAGAACTCCGCCCCTGTTTCGTCCAACCCGTCCCCGCACGGCAGAAAAGGAAAGCCGGACCGGCGAGGAGTGATCGCCGGTCCGACCTGTAGATGGTCTCAAACACCCTTCACCTTGTAGGCAGCGGATGCCGGTTTCCCGGTAGCTCCCTGCCAAAGCCACGCTGAAATGGAAACGCGCTCACGGGGCCGGGCCGGCGGACGGCCGGGCGTGAAGGTAGGCGTCATAGCGGGTGCCGGCGTGTACGGATGCCCGGGGAGCGGCGGTCAGCGGATGTAGACCTCGATGCTGGTACTGGACGGCAGATGGAGGGCGTCACCGGCGAACGACGCGGTGTAGGTGAGGTAGCCACGGGCGGTGGTGCGGTCGGTGAGGGCGAAGGTCTTGTCCGCGGCAAGAGTGGTGGGCGGGAGCGTCACCGGCTTGGTGGCGCCGGGGTCCAGGCGGGTGAGGGTGACGGTGGTGCCGGCTGGAAAGGGCAGGTCGGAGGCGAGACGGCCGGTGAGGGAGCGGGTACCGGAGGGTGTCGTGGAGGGTATGTGCAGCACGGTCTCGGTGGCGGCCTTGCCGGGGGTGGTCAGCACCCGCAGGATGACCGGAGCGCCCTGGCGTGTCTCCCGGGTGACGGCGAAGAGGCGGCGGTTGTCCGGCGCCCAGCCAAGGCCGGCGGGCAGCAGCAGCGGAGAGGAGTCTCCGGAGGCGAACTCGAAGACACCGTGCGAGAGGCCGGCGCCCGGCTTGAACATGAAGACGTCCGAGCCGTAGTTGCTGTCCACCCCGGCCGCGACGGCTCCGTCGGCGGCGACGGCCACCGCGTTGGGGTAGGCGGCGGCCGGGTAGCGGCCCGCGTCGGTGAGGTCGGAGGCGCGCAGCACCTGGTGGTAGTAGGGGCTGCCGCTGGCCAGGATGATGTTCTTGCCGTCGGCGGTGAAGGTCAGGTCCTGGGTGTCGCCGGCCTCGTGCAGCCGCCGCTCGGCCGTGCGGTGGGCAATGGCGGTGCGTACGTCGTACACGGCGAAGGTGGCTGGGCTGACGTCCCGCTCGCCGGCGACCAGGACGCCGGGGGCGGCCGCAGAGGTGGCCAGTGCCGGTGCGGAGTACCAGTCGTCGGCGGTGGCCTGACCCAGGGTGACGACAGGGCGTGCGGTTGTGAGGTCGACCGAGCCGATGTCGCCGGCGCCCTCGGCGCCGTAGCCGAACCACAGGCGCCCACTGCTGACGGCGAGGGTGCGCGGGACTGTGCCGACGCCGGTGGCATACCTCGCGACGACCTCGTGGGTGGTGGTGCTGATGGCCGCGACGGTGTCCGCGCCGGGCAGGGCGGCGTAGAGGGTGGCGGAGTCCGCCGACAGGGCGAGCTGTGCCGCCCCGGGCAGGCCGGTCACCTGCTTCAGCACCGCGCCGTCGAAATCGGTGACGACGACCGCGCCGCGGGCGGGGTCGCTGAAGAAGAGGCGGTTGTGGACGCCGTCGACGACCATGTCGCAGTAATCGGTGAGCGGCAGGACACTGGAGGCAGCGCGGGGCTGTGCGGCAGCGGCGCTGGACGGGTCGGCGGCGGCGGCATTCGCCGGCGTCAGCAACGCGACGATGAGGGCGGCAGTGCCCCAGGCACGCACGGCGGCGCGGGCGCGCGCCCGGGTGACAGTACCGGCCTGGGCCTTGGCGTCGATGGTGGTGCCGAGTCTGCGTTGACGTGCGATCATGTGGTCCCCCCAGGGATGAGTGCGCGGTGTCCGGCCCGACGCTTACGGAGCCGGGACCAGGAACGCCATCCCGGGGCACCTTGGCCCGCGGTGGTGGCGCTCCATACTCCTACCCCCATCAACTCCTCTTATGGACAGCCGTTTCGGAGGCATCCGAGGGCCAAGTAGCGGCGGCTGGTCTCCGTCCTCGATCCTTTCCGCCCAGGGCCCGCGGTGCGGATCACGGCGCGCGGCGAGGAGCCGGTCGAGGGGGCACCGGCCGGTCTGATCCTCTTCGGGCACGGGATCAACACCCGGCCTCTCCTGACGGAACTCCGAGGGCTCGCACCCCGGTTTACTGACCTCGCGCCCGTCGTTGTGCGACGCAGTCGTTGACACACCTCCCAGCAGTCCGTCCTGCGCTCATGGCCGACGAGGATCTGCGCGTTCATTCACGCCTTCGCCGAGTTCGTCCCCACCGCCGCTGAGCCCGCCCGCGACGCACGCACCAGCCACGGACGACGAGCAAGGCCACGCCCGGCGGGTGGAGAGCCGGACGGAAATCACTTCCCTCCACCGCGCGAACTCTTCGCCGCGGCGGACTGGGCGCGGGCGGCGAACCTGGTCTCGGCAGTCCGGCTGCCTGGGTTCCGTGCGCCGGCAGACTGCACCCGGGAGGACGCGGCCGAAGTCATCTCCGTCCGCTTGCCACCGCTGTGCTGGCCGCCAGCACTCTTGCCGCTGTTTTTGCCCATGCTGATCACCTCATTCTTCAGGGTGCTTACATCCGCCGTCGACTGCTACTCCAGTACTCCCATCGCTTCTCCGAAGGCGCAACGGCGCTGGCACCCGGACGGACGCGGTCAGTGCGGGGCGTGGCAGATCGGTGCGGGTTCCGGCCAGGGCAAGGATGCGACACTCGGGCGGCGAGTCCAGCTGCTCGGAGCGCATGGGCTGGAACCGGTCTGGGCCTCCCTTTT
>NZ_DATMVN010000849.1:0-6044 GCF_035563135.1 Streptomyces sp. | reverse complement strand
CCGGGTGGGCGGACGCGGCCGCCGGGGCGTGCTCCGGAGCGGAAGAGGGGCCGGCCGCACGGGGGTCCCAGGCCCGGGGAGATCTGGTGGGCGGACGTGCCGTTCGAGGACGGGCCGGGGTCGAAGGACCGGCCGTGTCTCGTGCTGTCGGTGCGGGGTGGCACGGCGGTCGTCGCCAAGATCACCACTCGGCATCGTGAGGAGCGGCCGGGGGTGATCGCGCTGCCGCCGGGTTCGGTGGGGGACGCGCGGGGGCGGCGGAGTTTCCTGGAGACGGACGAGCTGCGGGATGTGGCGGTGTCGGGGTTCCGCCGGAAGGCGGGCGAGCTGGATCCGGGGGTGTGGGGGCGGGTACGCGGGCTGGGATGAGCGTGCGGGAGGCGCGGGGCGGGGTGTTCTCCCGTCCCGCGCCTCCTGGGGTGCGCGGCCGCCGTCACCGGGCGGTCCGAAGGCCCGTCCGGGCGGTCCGAAGCCTCTCGGTACGGTCCGCAGTCGTGCCCCGGACGGCCCGAAGTCCTGTCCGGGGCGGCCCGAGGCCGGGTCCCGGGCGGTGTGAAGCCCCGTCAGGCCCAGAGCTGGCCGTGCAGGGTTTCGATGGCGGCCTCTGTCGTGGGGGCGGTGTAGACGCCGGTCGACAGGTACTTCCAGCCGCCGTCCGCGACGACGAAGACGATGTCCGCGGACTCGCCCGCCTTGACGGCCTTGCGGCCGACGCCGATGGCGGCGTGGAGTGCGGCGCCGGTGGAGACGCCCGCGAAGATGCCCTCCTGCTGGAGGAGCTCGCGGGTGCGGGTGACGGCGTCGGCGGAGCCGACGGAGAAGCGGGTGGTGAGCACCGAGGCGTCGTAGAGCTCGGGGACGAAGCCCTCGTCGAGGTTGCGCAGCCCGTAGACGAGGTCGTCGTAGCGCGGTTCGGCGGCGACGACGGTGACGTCCGGCTTGTTCTCCCGGAGGTATCGGCCGACACCCATGAGGGTTCCGGTGGTGCCGAGGCCTGCCACGAAGTGGGTGATGGAGGGCAGGTCGGTGAGGATCTCCGGGCCGGTGGTGGCGTAGTGCGCGCCGGCGTTGTCCGGGTTGCCGTACTGGTAGAGCATGACCCAGTCGGGGTGTTCGGCGGAGAGTTCCTTGGCTACGCGTACGGCGGTGTTGGAGCCGCCCGCGGCGGGGGACGAGATGATCTCGGCTCCCCACATGGTGAGCAGGTCGCGCCGTTCCTGCGAGGTGTTCTCCGGCATGACGCACACGATGCGGTAGCCCTTGAGCCTGGCCGCCATGGCGAGCGAGATGCCGGTGTTGCCGCTGGTGGGTTCGAGGATGGTGCAGCCGGGTGTCAGGCGGCCGTCCTTCTCCGCCTGCTCGACCATGTGGAGCGCGGGGCGGTCCTTGATCGAGCCGGTGGGGTTGCGGTCCTCCAGTTTGGCCCAGATGCGCACGTCGTCGGACGGGGACAGCCGCGGGAGGCGGACCAGGGGGGTGTTGCCCACGGCCGCCAGGGGGGAGTCGTACCGCATCAGCGCATGCCGCCGGCGACGGCCGGGAGGATCGTGACGTTGTCGCCGTCGGTGAGCTTGGTGGAGATGCCGTCGAGGAAGCGGACGTCCTCGTCGTTGAGGTAGACGTTCACGAAGCGGCGGAGCTGGTCGCCGTCGACGATGCGCTCACGGATGCCGTTGTGACGGCTCTCCAGGTCGGCGAAGAGGTCGGCGAGGGTCTCCCCGCTGCCTTCGACCGCCTTGGCGCCGTCGGTGTAGGTGCGGAGGATGGTCGGGATGCGGACCTCGATGGCCATGGCGTGGGCTCCTGTCGGAAGCGTGGAGGTGGCGTGGGGCGCGCGTCTGCGTCCCCGCGCGGGGGTGGTGCGTACGTGGGTGCGTTCGGACCGCGGCTCAGACCGTGCGGTTCACGCGCAGGCGGCAGCCGGACACATCGCGCTGGACAGCCTGCACAGGTCGACGTGCAGCCGCGCGACGAGCATCGTGCCCGGGGCCTTTTCGCTCACGTCATGGGGAACCATGCGCTCATCGTATCGATTCCCCCCCTCGGATCCGGAGTGTGATCCCACATGGTGGATGGTGGGCATTCGGAATGTGGACATGCGAGGGGTGGCCGGTGTGTCCGGAGCCGTCCTTGCCGGGTCAGGCCGCCGGAGGGTAGGCGTCGACGACCTCGACTTCTTCCTCCGTGATCTCGCCGTCCACGATGCGGTACGAGCGGAACTGGAAGGGGCCGGCGTCATCGGTGTCGGCGGTGGAGACCAGCACGTAGTGGGCGCCGGGTTCGTTGGCGTAGGTGAGGTCGGTGCGGGAGGGGTAGGCCTCGGTCGCGGTGTGGGAGTGGTAGATGATCACCGGCTCCTCGTCGCGGTCGTCCATCTCGCGGTAGAGCTTCAGCAGGTCCGCGGAGTCGAACTCGTAGAACGTGGGTGAGCGCGCGGCGTTGAGCATGGGGACGAAGCGTTCGGCGCGGCCCGTTCCGGCGGGGCCGGCGACCACGCCGCACGCCTCGTCGGGGTGGTCGGCGCGGGAGTGCGCGACGATCTGGTCGTAGAGCGCCTGGGTGATGGTCAGCATGGCGCCCAGGATAAGCAGAAGGGCCCTCCCGTACCGAGGGGTGGTACGAGAGGGCCCGTATGCCGGACAGGGCCGTCGGGGCGCCCGGGGACCCGGGTGCGCCGGGGTGCGGCTCAGCGCTTGGTGAAGGCGGTGTTCCCGGGGTTGCGGGCCTTGAGCACCAGGTAGGAGACGCCGAGGACGAGGCCCCAGACGGGCGCGCAGTACAGCGAGATCCTGGCGTCCTTGTCGATGGCCATCATGATGACGACGAGACCGATGAAGGCGAGGGCGAACCAGCTGCTGAAGGGTGCTCCGGGGGCCTTGAAGGTGGACTGGGGCAGTTCGCCGCGGTCGGCCTTGGCCCGGTAGCGGATCTGGGAGATCAGGATCATGATCCAGGCCCACATGCCGGAGATGGTCGCGAAGGAGACGACGTAGTTGAAGGCCTCGCCCGGCCACTGGTAGTTGATCCAGACGCCGAGGAGCATCAGTGCGGCGGAGAACGTGGTGCCGACCAGCGGGAGCCCGTTCTTCGTCAGCCTGGTGAAGGCCTTGGGGCCCTGCCCGTTGAGCGCGAGGTCCCGGAGCATGCGTCCGGTGGAGTACATGCCGGAGTTGCAGGAGGAGAGCGCGGCGGTGAGCACGACGAAGTTGACGATCGCGGCGCCGATGCCGAGGCCCATCTCCTCGAAGGCGGCGACGAAGGGCGAGACGCCCGGCTCGAAGGTGCTCCACGGGACGACGGACAGGATCATGATCAGCGCGCCGACGTAGAAGACGGCGATGCGCCACGGCACGGTGTTGATGGCCTTGGGCAGGACGGTCTTCGGGTCCTTGGACTCACCGGCGGTGACGCCGACGAGCTCGACGGCGAGGAAGGCGAACATCACGATCTGGAGGGTCATCAGCGTGCCGCTGATGCCTTCGGGGAAGAAGCCGCCGTCGTTCCACAGGTTGGCGACCGTGGCGGTGTCACCGGCGTCGGAGAAGCCGATGGTGAGCACTCCGGCGCAGATGAGGATCATGCCGATGATCGCGGTGACCTTGACCATCGAGAACCAGAACTCGAGCTCGCCGAAGAGTTTCACCGAGATGAGGTTGGCGCCGTACAGGATGACGGTGAAGACCAGTGCGGACAGCCATTGCGGGATGTCCCACCAGTACGTCATATAGGTGGCTGCGGCGGTGACTTCGGTGATTCCGGTGACGACCCAGAAGAGCCAGTAGGTCCAGCCGGTCACGAATCCGAAGAAGGGGCCGAGGAATTCTCGCGCGTACTCCGCGAACGAACCGGACACCGGGCGGTACATGAGGAGTTCGCCCAGCGCACGCATGATGAAGAAGATGACCAGGCCCGCGATGGCGTACGCCAGGATGAGGCTGGGCCCTGCCCGGTCGATGGCTTTTCCGGCACCGAGGAAGAGCCCCGTGCCGATGGCTCCGCCGATGGCTATCATCTGGATCTGGCGGGCGCCCAGGCCACGCTGGTAGCCCTCGCCCGCCGAGACGTCAACAGCCTCCGGGCCGTCCGCCTGTCCCTTGTCGACCTGCGCCGATGTCATGGTGGTGCGCCTTTCTCCACGCCGATCCGCGCCGCCTGCGGCGTCGGATCAGGTCCTGATCCCCCCGGATATGGATGGAGTGCCGCCGGCGTTCGGCCGGCCTGTAGCGCCCCCGGGGACAGGGGTGGCGTCCCCGGGCGGTCGTGAAGATTTATCACGAGCGCCGGACGGGGTCACCGGGCACTGTGTGGCGTACACCACAAGAAAAAGCGGACAAGCGTTTCCAGGCGCTGCAAAGAAGGCCATTCAGGTGATGGGATCGTTATCCGGATTTGAGGATTCGTTGAGCGAACCCGGCCGGTCTCAGTCGGGCATCAGCGTTTCGATGAGCGTTTCCTGGAGTGCGCCGAGCCAGAGGTAGGCCATCACCATCGGTTTGCGGGGGTCGCTGTCGGGGAGCCGGTAGAGCGAACCGTCCTGGCCCTCGTCCTCGTCGGACACCTCCAGGCGGGTGCCGATCGTGAGCCGGAGGTCGTTGAGGGAGCCCAGCCAGTGGTGGCACTCGTCGGCGGTGAGGGCGAGCACCGCGCCGCCGTCCGCCACGGGCGCGAGGGCGTCCAGCGTGCGCACGACGGCGAGGGCGTCCTCGCGCTTGCGGGTGCGCAGGTCGTTCTCGGTGAAGCGGCGGAATTCGGCGGAGGCCTCGCGCAGCTCCTCGTCCTCGTCGCCGTACGCCTCCGGGAAGAGCCGGGCGAGGGCGGGGTCGCCGGGCGGTTCGCTGGGCCCCTCGGCGAAGAGCGCGGCCAGGGGGTCCTCGTCCTCGGCGGGCCGGGTGCCGGGGCCGATCAGTTCGAGCAGCTGGACGGCGAGGGAGCGCAGGATGGCGATCTCGACCTCGTCGAGGGCGACGGACGCGCCGCCGCCTGGGGTGGCCTCGAAGTGGCCGGCCATGAATTCTCCGATGGTGGGTCGGACGGAGGGGCAGCGGTGGGTCAGTTGCGGTCCTGGGTGAGCGTGGCCCAGAGTCCGTAGCCGTGCATGGCCTGGACGTCGCGCTCCATCTCCTCGCGGCTGCCGCTGGAGACGACCGCGCGGCCCTTCTGGTGGACGTCGAGCATCAGCTTGTGCGCCTTGTCCTTGGAGTAGCCGAAGTAGGCCTGGAAGACATACGTCACATAGCTCATGAGGTTGACCGGGTCGTTGTGCACCAGCGTCACCCAGGGGACATCGGGTTCGGGGACGGCGAAGATCTCCTCGGCCGATTCGGGACGTTCGATCTCTACGGGGGCAGCAACGCTCACCTACCCCATGCTGCCACCAGAGGAGGGCGCGCGCACAAACGGCGCCCCCATCTCGTCACTTTGACGAATAGGGAGTAGCATCCCTGGCATGAACTCAGCGGACCTTGGACGACGGGTCGGTGTGCCGTCGACCGCGCTCTTCACCGACCAGTACGAGCTCACGATGGTGCAGGCCGCACTCAGGGCCGGCACCGCGGACCGGCGCTCCGTCTTCGAGGCCTTCACCCGCCGGCTGCCCGAAGGCCGGCGCTACGGCGTCGTGGCCGGCACCGGGCGGGTGCTGGACGCGGTGGAGAACTTCCACTTCGACGACGAGATGCTCGGCTTCCTGCGCGACCAGCGCATCGTGGACTCCCCCACCGTCGACTGGCTGGCCGACTACCGCTTCAGCGGCGACATCTGGGGCTACCCGGAGGGCGAGGTGTACTTCCCGGGCTCGCCGCTCCTGCGCGTCGAGGGCTCCTTCGCCGAGTGCGTGCTGCTGGAGACCGTGATCCTGTCGATCCTCAACCACGACTCGGCGATCGCCGCCGCGGCCTCCCGGATGTCCGCGGCGGCCGGCGGCCGGCGGCTGATCGAGATGGGCGCGCGGCGCACCCACGAGCTGTCCGCGGTCGCCTCGGCCCGCGCCGCGTACGTCGGCGGCTTCGACTCCACCTCCGACCTGGCGGCCGGCTTCCGCTACG
>NZ_DATMVN010000848.1:0-2019 GCF_035563135.1 Streptomyces sp. | reverse complement strand
CCCACAGGTCTGCCGGGCGGGTCGGGTCGACCGTCCGTTGGCGCAGGACGCTAGGAGCGCGGCTGTGACCGGGTCAACAGGCGACCCACGGATACACCAAAAACTGTCCGGGCCCTCGAGAAATGGGTTCCGGAGTTCCTGAGTCGGTCATCCGATATATCTTCCCGGAACTCCGGACCGGTACGATCCCACCGCTTGACCGCCCCTGTCAGCGGCCCTTACGTTCTCAGGCAGCGAATCCCCCGCACGGATTCACCCTCCCTGCGAGTCCACTCGTGACACCATTCCGATTCTCCCGGATCGGCGGTGCGCTCGCATTCGAACCGATCAACTCCACGGAAGACGTGATGGTCGCCAGCAATCTCCGGTACGAGGTCAACTGCTCCATCCTGTTCACCGAGCTGCCCCTGCTGGAGCGCCCGGCGGCCGCCAAGGAGGCCGGTTTCGACGCCGTCGAGTTCTGGTGGCCCTTCCCGGTCGCCGTCCCCGCCGACGCCGACGTCGACGCCTTCGTCGGGGCCATCCGGGACGCCGGTGTGCAGCTGGTCGGGCTGAACTTCTCCGCCGGCGACATGCCCGCGGGCGACCGAGGGCTGGTGTCCTGGCCCGCGCGCTCACAGGAGTTCCGGGACAACGTCGACGTCACCGTAGGGATCGGCGGGCAACTCGGCTGCCGTGCCTTCAACGCGCTCTACGGCAACCGGGTCGACGACGCCGGGCCGGAGGAGCAGGACGCGCTGGCGGTGGAGACCCTGGCCCTCGCCGGCCGGGCTGCGAACCGGATCGGTGGCACGGTGCTGGTCGAGCCGCTCAGCGGCGCCCCTCGGTACCCCCTGCGCACCGCTGCCGACGCCATCGGGGTGATCGACCGCGTCGCCGGGGAGACCGGGGTGACCAACCTGGGGTTCCTCTGCGACCTGTACCACCTGGCGGTCAACGGCGACGACCTCGATCGGGTCCTCCGGACCTTCGGCGGGCGGGTCGCGCACGTGCAGGTCGCCGACGCCCCTGGCCGGAACGAGCCCGGCACGGGCGAGCTCGACCTGGACCGGTACCTCGGCGAGCTGGCGGCCGCCGGTTACGACGGCTGGATCGGGCTGGAGTACAAGCCCAGCGGCGCCTCGGCCGACAGCTTCGGCTGGCTGCACCGCTCCGCCGCCTGAAGAGGACCTCCCTGCCTCCCGCCACGGGGAGGCAGGGCCGGCTCCTGGAGCAGCTGGCCGAGCGGCTCGCCGCCGACTGGGTCTCCGACGACGACGACAACGACAGAGGAGCGATCGCATGACAGCACCAGCTCGGCCTCGGGGGGGCGTCACCGTCCCCCTCTTCCTCAACGGCGAGGGCATGCGCGGGGGCCGGGTGCACCCCAGCATCGCGCACCACACCTTCCTCGGTGAGGTGCGGACTGCTCCGCGCTACCGCTTCTACGCCTGCGAGGGGGGTTTCCCGGCCCTGTGGCCGGTCACCGAGGGCGGGGTCTCCGTGCCCGGGGAGCTGTACGCCCTCCCCCTGGAGGCTGTCCGTGACGAGTTCATGCCGGTGGAGCCACCGGAGCTCGAACTGGCGGTGATCGAGCTCGCCGACGGGTCCGCGAGTCTGGCCGTCCAGCTCCGCCCCGAGGTGCATGCCGGGGGCCACGGTCTCCTCGACATCTCCGACCGCGGCGGCTGGCGCGCCTACCGAGCGGGTCGAGTGCAGCACTGACGAACCGGGGAGGGCACACCACCTGCCACGAACGCCGGCAGAGCGAGGTGGCAGGTGGTCACCACGTTCCGACCGCAGACCATGCAGGAGGCGGTCCTCCAGGAGCTGCGGCGCCGCATCCACGACGGGGAGCTGCGACCGGGGACCGTCATCCGCGTCGATGCCGTGGCAGGGGCACTGGGGGTCAGCCGGATCCCGGTCCGCGAGGCGCTCATGATCCTCGAGGGGGAAGGCCTGGTGACGCACCGGCCGCACGTGGGCTTCACCGTCCCCAGCCTCACCGCCGAGGAGCTCGAGGAGATCTACTTCGTCCGC
>NZ_DATMVN010000847.1:0-4306 GCF_035563135.1 Streptomyces sp. | reverse complement strand
GCAGCCGGGTGACGAGTACCGAAGTGACCACCGGATCCGAGGACTCGGGACCCAGCGGCTATGCGGCGGCCCGGCTGCGCCTCCTCCAGGAGGAGGCGCACTCCGGGCCGCCGCGCCGGGCCGCCCTGGCCCGGCTGACCGACGACTGGCTCGACGGGCTCTTCACCGCGGCCGCCGAGGACGCGGGCGTCCGGGGTGCCGCACTCGTCGCTGTCGGCGGGTACGGCCGCGGTGAACTCTCCCCGCGCAGCGACCTGGACCTCCTGCTCCTGCACGACGGGACCGCGGACGCCAAAGCCGTCGCCACCCTCGCCGACCGGATCTGGTACCCCGTCTGGGACCTCGGCCTCGCCCTCGACCACTCCGTACGCACTCCCGGCGAGGCGCGCAGGACCGCGGGGGAGGACCTCAAGGTCCAGCTCGGCCTGCTCGACGCGCGGCCCGTCGCCGGAGACCTCGGCCTCGTCGCCGGACTGCGGACCGCGATCCTCGCCGACTGGCGCAACCAGGCCCCCGCGCGCCTCCCCGCCCTCGACGAGCTCTGCCGCGAGCGGGCCGAGCGCATGGGCGAGCTCCAGTTCCTCCTGGAACCCGATCTCAAGGAAGCCCGCGGAGGTCTCCGCGACGCCACCGCCCTGCGTGCCGTCGCCGCCTCCTGGGTCGCGGACGCGCCCCGCGAAGGGCTCGCCGAGGCCCGGCGCACACTCCTCGACGCACGCGACGCCCTGCACCTCACCACCGGCCGGGCCACCGACCGCCTCGCCCTGCAGGAACAGGACCAGGTCGCCGGAGCCCTCGGCCTCCTCGACGCCGACGCCCTGCTGCGCCAGGTCTACGAGGCCGCCCGGACCGTCTCGTACGCCACCGACGTCACCTGGCGTGAGGTCAACCGCGTCCTGCGCTCCCGCTCCGTGCGGCCCCGGCTGCGGACGATCCTCGGCGGCGGGGCCAAGGCCGCGCCGGAACGCACCCCGCTCGCCGAAGGCGTCGTCGAGGCCGACGGCGAAGTGGTCCTCGCGCGCACCGCCCGGCCCGAGCGCGACCCCGTCCTCGCCCTGAGGGCCGCCGCCGCGGCAGCCGAGGCCGGGCTGCCGCTGTCCCGCCATCTCGTGCGCCACCTGAGCACCGCGGCCCAGCCGCTGCCCGTGCCGTGGCCCGCCCAGGCCCGCGAGGAGCTCGTCACCCTGCTCGGCGCCGGCGAAGCCACCGTAGGCGTCTGGGAGGCCCTCGAAGCGGAAGGCATCGTCACCCGTCTGCTGCCCGACTGGGAGCGGGTCCACTGCCGCCCGCAGCGCAACCCCGTCCACACCTGGACCGTCGACCGCCACCTCGTCGAAACAGCCGTCCGCGCCTCCCACCTCACCCGCCGGGTCGGCCGCCCCGACCTCCTCCTGGTCGCCGCCCTGCTCCACGACATCGGCAAGGGGTGGCCCGGGGACCACTCCGTCGCGGGGGAGGTCATCGCCCGTGACATGGCCGCCCGCATCGGCTTCGACCAGCAGGACGTGGGCGTCGTCGCCACGCTCGTACGCCACCACCTGCTGCTCGTCGAGACCGCCACCCGGCGCGACCTCGACGATCCCGCGACCCTCCGCTCCGTCGCCACGGCCGTGGGCAGCGCCTCCACCCTGGAACTCCTGCACGCGCTCACCGAGGCCGACGCGCTGGCCACCGGTCCCGCCGCCTGGAGCTCCTGGCGCGCGTCCCTCGTCACCGACCTCGTGCGGCGCGTCGCCGCGCTGCTGGCAGGCGAGGAACCCCCCGTACCGGAACCGCTCGCGCCCAGCGCCGAGCAGGAACGCCTCGCCGTCGAGGCACTGCGCACCGGTGAGCCCGTCCTGTCCCTGCACACCCGGCCCGAACCGGCCTGCGAGGACGGAGAAACCGAACCCGTCGGCGTCGAACTCCTCATCGCGCTGCCCGACCGCCCGGGTGTCCTGCCCGCGGCGGCCGGGGTGCTCGCCCTGCACCGCCTCACCGTGCGCGCCGCCGACCTGCGCGCCGTCGAACTCCCCACCGGGCTGGACGGACCGGCCGGACTGCTGGTGCTCAGCTGGCGGGTCGCGGCCGAGTACGGTTCCCTCCCGCAGGCAACCCGGCTGCGCGCCGATCTCGTACGCGCCCTCGACGGCTCCCTGGACATCCGGGCCAGGCTCGCCGAACGCGAGGCCGCCTATCCGCGGCGGCGCGGGGTGAAGGCCCCGCCCCCCCGGGTGACCGTGGCGGCGGCGGGCTCCCGCCTGGCCACGGTGATCGAGGTCCGCGCCCAGGACGCCCCGGGGCTGCTGCACCGGATCGGCCGGGCGCTGGAGCGGAGTGCGGTGAGGGTGCGCAGTGCCCATGTCTCCACGCTGGGGGCCAACGCCGTGGACGCCTTCTACGTCACGGACCCTGACGGTGGACCACTGTCCCCGGAACGGGCCGCGGAGGTGGCCGGGGAGGTCGAGAGGGAGCTCGGCTGACCCGCTGCCCCGGGCCCGTTCGTCACGAGAAACGGGCGAAGGCTCCGCGTTCTCCGGGGTCCGGATACCCTGGAGGGCGACTGACCTGCCACGCCCCCGACCCCGAGGACCGACGAGCGCCGTGTTCGATACTCTCTCCGACCGCCTTAGCGCGACTTTCAAAAACCTCAGGGGCAAGGGCCGCTTGTCCGAGGCGGACATCGACGCCACGGCTCGCGAGATCCGTATCGCCCTGCTCGAGGCCGATGTCGCCCTCCCCGTCGTCCGCGCGTTCATCGCCAACATCAAGGAGCGGGCGCGCGGCGCCGAGGTCTCCCAGGCGCTGAACCCCGCCCAGCAGGTCGTCAAGATCGTCAACGAGGAGCTCGTCGGCATCCTCGGCGGCGAGACGCGCCGGCTCAGGTTCGCCAAGAACCCGCCCACCGTGATCATGCTCGCGGGTCTGCAGGGTGCGGGTAAGACGACCCTCGCCGGAAAGCTCGGCCTCTGGCTGAAGGCCCAGGGCCACTCCCCGCTGCTCGTCGCCTGCGACCTCCAGCGCCCCAACGCCGTCAACCAGCTGAGTGTCGTCGCCGACCGCGCCGGTGTCGCGGTCTACGCGCCGGAGCCGGGCAACGGGGTGGGCGATCCGGTCAAGGTCGCCCAGGACTCCATCGAGTTCGCCAGGTCCAAGGTCCACGACATCGTCATCGTCGACACCGCCGGCCGTCTCGGCATCGACGAGGAGCTGATGCGGCAGGCCGCGGACATCCGCGACGCGGTGAGCCCCGACGAGATCCTCTTCGTCGTCGACGCGATGATCGGCCAGGACGCGGTCAACACCGCCGAGGCCTTCCGCGACGGTGTCGGATTCGACGGCGTGGTGCTCTCCAAGCTCGACGGTGACGCCCGCGGTGGTGCGGCGCTGTCGATCGCCCACGTCACGGGCAAGCAGATCATGTTCGCGTCGAACGGTGAGAAGCTCGAGGACTTCGACGCCTTCCACCCCGACCGCATGGCCTCACGCATCCTCGACATGGGTGACCTGCTCACCCTGATCGAGCAGGCGGAGAAGACCTTCAGCCAGGAAGAGGCCGCCAAAATGGCCTCCAAGCTGGCGTCGAGCAAGGGCAAGGACTTCACGCTCGACGACTTCCTGGCACAGATGGAGCAGGTCAGGAAGATGGGCTCCATCTCCAAGCTGCTCGGGATGCTGCCCGGCATGGGGCAGATCAAGGACCAGATCAACAACATCGACGAGCGTGACGTCGACCGTACGGCCGCCATCATCAAGTCGATGACCCCGAAGGAACGCGCCGAGCCGACGATCATCAACGGTTCGCGCCGGGCCCGTATCGCCAAGGGCTCCGGCGTCGAGGTCTCCGCCGTGAAGAACCTCGTGGAGCGGTTCTTCGAGGCCCGCAAGATGATGTCGAAGATGGCCCAGGGCGGCGGCATGCCCGGCATGCCGGGGATGCCCGGCATGGGTGGCGGCGCCGGCCGTCAGAAGAAGCAGGTCAAGCAGGCCAAGGGCAAGCGCAAGAGCGGCAACCCGATGAAGCGCAAGGCCGAGGAGCAGGCCGCGGCGGCCCGTCGGGAGCAGGCGGCGCAGGGCGGCGCGTTCAACCTGCCCGCCCAGGAGGACAAGAACTTCGAACTGCCGGACGAGTTCAAGAAGTTCATGGGCTGACGGTCAGGGAGACGTGCGAAGGGGCGCCCCGCCCGGCGGGGCGCCCCTTCGCGTTCCCGTCAGGTCACGCACACCAGGTAGCGGAAGACGTTCGGCATCCACACCGTGCCGTCGGGCCGCAGATGCGGATGCAGAGCCTCCGCGACCTCCTTCTCCACCTGGGTACGGTCCGTCG
>NZ_DATMVN010000846.1:0-16102 GCF_035563135.1 Streptomyces sp. | reverse complement strand
CCGGGAGCTCCCTGGCCGCCAGCGCCGGCAGGGCGTCCATCGCCGCCGCCACGTCGTCGAAGGTCTCGGGCCAGCGACCGGCGACCGGGCCCGCCGCGCCCTGCTGCGGTATCCCACCGCCACGCCGGTACTCCACGCTGGCCACGGCGAAGCCGCGCCGTGCGAGGAGGTCCGCGAAGGGTGACACGTGCTGCCGGTCGTACGGCTCCCGCCAGGCACCGCCGTGCAGGAGCACGACGAGCGGCGCCCCGGTCCGGCCGTCCCGCGGCGCGAAGAAGTCGATCACCTGGTCGGGATGGCTCCCGTAGGCCGCGGTCCCGTCGGGTGCGACCACCGGATGTGCGAACGCCGACCCGGTCTCGGCGGCGTCGCGGTCACGCGCGGCAGATTCCGACATGCTGCTCCCACCGTCCTGGGCCCGTGCCCGACTGGGCCGGCCTGCGGGGACGCTACCAGTACGACCGGCCGCCGCCGCACGGGACCGGACGGCGGTGGTCTCCGGTCCCGTGCGGCGGCGGGCGCTCAGAGCGCCAGCACGTCCGCGAGGATCCGCGCCGCCCGCTCCGCGTCGGCGAAACCGACGTACAGCGGGGTGAAACCGAAGCGCAGGACGTCCGGGCGGCGCAGATCGCCGACCACGCCACGCTCGATGAGCGCGCCCATCACCTCTTCCGCGTCGTCGCACCGCAGCGAGACCTGGCTGCCGCGCTCCGCGTGGGCGGCCGGGGTGACCGGTGTGACCCGGCCCCCGGGGACGTATGCGGCGACGCACTCCAGGAAGAAGTCCGTCAGCGCCAGGGACTTGGCCCGCACGGCGTCCACCGGTACGCCGTCCCACACGTCCAGCGCCGCTTCCAGGGCCAGCATGGACAGGATGTCCGGAGTGCCGACCCGGCCCCGCACGGAACCGTCCGCGGGCTCGTATCCCGGCGTCATCGCGAACGGGTCGGCGTGCGAGGTCCACCCGGGCAGGGGCGAGTCGAAAGCCGCCTGGTGGCGCTCGGCAACGTAGAGGTAGGCCGGCGAACCGGGCCCGCCGTTGAGGTACTTGTACGTGCAGCCGACGGCCAGGTCGACGCCGTGCGCGTCGAGGCCCACGGGCAGGGCGCCCGCGCTGTGGCACAGGTCCCAGACCGCGAGCGCACCGGCCTCGTGGACGGCGGCGGTGAGGCCGGGCAGGTCGTGGAGCCTGCCCGTGCGGTAGTCGACGTGGTTGAGGAGGACCGCCGCCGTACGGGGACCGAGCGCGGCCGGCACGCCGGAGGGGGCGACCGGCACGACACGGTGACCCGTCATGCGGGCCGCCGACCCGGCGATGTACCCGTCCGTGGGGAAGGTCGACGCGTCGACGAGGATCTCGTCGCGCCCGTCACCCGCGAGGCGGGCCGCGGCGACGACGGCCTTGAAGACGTTCACGCTGGTGGAGTCGCCCACCACGATCTGCCCGGCGGCCGCCCCGACCAGCGGTGCGATCCGGTCGCCGATCCGCTCGGGCGCGGTCCACCAGCCGCTCTCGTCCCAGGAGCGGATGCGCAGCGCGCCCCACTCACGGGTGATGACGTCCTGCATGCGCGCGGGTACGTGGCGGGGCAGCGCGCCCAGCGAGTTGCCGTCCAGGTAGACGGCGTCGTCGAGGATGAACAGCTCGCGCAGTGCGGCCAGTCCGTCGGCGGCGTCGAGCGCCTCGGCGCGCTCCTTGAAGTCAGACATGGCTGCGCGCCGTCCACAGCTCGGGGAACACGCTCTTGGTGGCCCGCTTCTCCAGCCAGGCGACCCCGGCCGAGCCGCCCGTTCCCGTCTTGGCCCCCATAGCCCGGCGGGTGGCGGTCAGATGGTCGTTGCGCCAGCGCCACACCAGCTCGCCGACATCGGTCAGCACCTCACCGAGCCGTACGAGCTCGTCGTTCTGGTCGGGGTTGGCGTAGATCTCCGCCCAGACCGCCTCGACCTCGGGGGACGGCTCGTACTTCTTCGACAGGTCCCTCTCCAGCACCGACCGGGGCACGGCGTACCCGCGCCGGGCGAGGAGGGCCAGCGTCTCGTCGTACAGGCCGGGCTCATGGAGCGCCTTCTCCAGCTCGGCGTGCACCCGGGGCGCGCCCCGGTGCGGCACGAGCATGGAGGCGGACTTGTCGCCGAGCAGGAATTCCATCCGGCGGTACATCGCCGACTGGAAGCCGGACCCCTCGCCGAGTGACCCCCGGTAGGAGTTGAACTGGGCGGGGGTGAGTCCGGCGAGCGGCTTCCAGGAGGCGTTCAGCGCCTCCAGTTCCCGCAGCGAGCGCTTCAGGGCGTCACGGGCGGCCGGCAGGCGGTCCTCGCGCAGGGCGTGCGCCGCCGTCTCCCACTCATGGACGATGACCGTGAACCACAGCTCCATGACCTGGGTGGTGACCAGGAAGACCATCTCGCCGGGATCGTCCGAGCGCAGGTGCTGGAGGTGGGTCAGTACATCCGCCTGGACGTAGTCCTCGTACGGAGTCGTTCCCGCGAAGTCCAGGTGCGGGTTCTCCGCACCGGTGGCTTCGGGGTCGGGGTGGATCGTCGACATTTCTGTCTCCTCGACACGAGCTTCCGGGTAGCGGTCCGCCCCTTTCCTCTGAGGTGGTGGAGCTCCGGTCCCCTGCTCGGCATCCTAACGGCCTTCCGGGACACGCGTCGGGCCCCGCGGGCTGCGGCCCGCGGGGCCCGGAGGGCGGGGCCGCCTCAGCCCAGGATGTCAGCGGCGGTCTGCGAGGAGTCGCGCAGGAAGGCCGAGCAGCGCTCGTACTCCTCCTGCTCACCGATCGCCTGCGCGGCGCGCGCGAGGGCGTGCAGGGCACGCAGGAAGCCCCGGTTCGGCTCGTGCTCGAACGGGACGGGGCCGTGGCCCTTCCAGCCCGCGCGGCGCAGGGCGTCGAGGCCGCGGTGGTAACCGGTGCGCGCGTACGCGTACGACTCGACGACCCGGCCGCCCTCGTAGGCCTCGTCGGCGAGCTGCGCCCAGGCCAGCGAGGACGTGGGGTACTTCGCCGCGACATCGGCGGGCGCCGTGCCGCTCGCGAGCAGCTCACGCGGCTCCGGGTCGTCGGGCAGGTGGGTCGGGGCAGGGCCCCCGAGAAGGTTCTCGTGGATGGACATGGTCCAAGTGTGCCTGGGCCGGGGTTCCGGCTCCAAGGGAGGGCCGGGACCCCGCAGCGCGCCGAGCACCCCGGGCGGCGCTCCGGACCGGCCTCGGAGGACGCCCGGACGGCCCACCGGGCGATCACCGCACCCACCACCGGGGCCCGCCCACCCCCGCCCCCTCCAGCTCCGCCCCTCCGGCGCTCGATGAGCGGGGTCCGGGGCGGAGCC
Organism: Streptomyces sp.; assembly: GCF_035563135.1. GTDB lineage: Bacteria > Actinomycetota > Actinomycetes > Streptomycetales > Streptomycetaceae > Streptomyces. The sequence goes on along the minus strand of NZ_DATMVN010000846.1, from coordinate 12,769 downwards.
CCGGTTCCGGGGAGGGCGGGGGGACGAGCGCCGCGCAGCGGACACGGAACGGGCCCGGCCCCCCGAGGGGGACCGGACCCGCCTGCACGTCCGTGACGCGGCTGCTTACTTCAGCCTGGTGCCCGAGGAGCGCAGATTCGCACACGCCTCCGCGACCCGCTGGGCCATGCCCGCCTCGGCGGACTTGCCCCAGCTGCGGGGGTCGTAGACCTTCTTGTTGCCGACCTCGCCGTCGACCTTCAGCACACCGTCGTAGTTGCGGAACACGTGGTCCACGATCGGGCGGGTGAAGGCGTACTGCGTGTCGGTGTCGAGGTTCATCTTCACGACGCCGTTCTCCAGCGCGGTGGCGATCTCCTCGGCGGTGGAGCCCGAGCCGCCGTGGAAGACGAAGTCGAACGGCTGGCTGCCGGCCGGCTTGCCGTACTTGGCGGCGACACCCTGCTGGAGGTCCTTGAGGAGCTCGGGACGCAGGACGACGTTGCCCGGCTTGTAGACACCGTGGACGTTGCCGAAGGACGCTGCCAGCAGGTAGCGGCCCTTCTCGCCCAGCCCGAGCGCCTCGGCCGTACGCAGCGCGTCGTCGACGGTGGTGTACAGCTCGTCGTTGATCTCGTGCGTGACGCCGTCCTCCTCGCCACCGGTCGGGGTGATCTCGACCTCAAGGATGATCTTGGCGGCGGCGGCCTTGGCCAGCAGCTCCTGGCCGATGGCCAGGTTGTCGGCCAGGGTCTCGGCCGATCCGTCCCACATGTGCGACTGGAACAGCGGGTTCAGGCCCTTGGCGACGCGCTCCGCGGAGACGTCGAGCAGCGGACGCACATAGCCGTCCAGCTTGTCCTTGGGGCAGTGGTCGGTGTGCAGCGCGACCGTGATGTCGTACTTGGCGGCGACGATGTGCGCGAACTCGGCCAGGGCTACGGCGCCCGTCACCATGTCCTTGTTGTGCTGACCGCCCAGGAATTCGGCGCCACCGGTGGAGATCTGGACGATGCCGTCGCTCTCCGCCTCCGCGAAGCCGCGCAGTGCAGCGTGCAGGGTCTGGGTCGACGTCACATTGATGGCCGGGTAGGCGAACTTGCCTGCCTTCGCCCGGTCGAGCATCTCGGCGTAGACCTCGGGGGTTGCGATGGGCATCTGTCCGCTCCTTGGGATGTGCGGGTGTGCAGTGCTTGGTCCCTGACCTGGGGGCGACGTCATCGTCGCCCTTATCTTCCCAGACTCTCGCTTCGGCTCCACGCTGCCCGCCGAGTACTGTTCCCCGTTTCACGTGAAACAGGGAACAGCTCGAAGAAGCCCCAGGTCAGGCCAGGTCGAGGTCTGCCACCGAGTAGACCTGGACGTACGGCAGGCCGGCTTCGGCGATCGCCTGGGCGGCGCCGCGCTCCACGATCACGGCGACGGCCACGACCTCGCCACCGGCCTCGCGCACCGCTTCGACCGCGGTCAGCGGCGAGCCACCGGTCGTCGAGGTGTCCTCGACGACGAGGCAGCGGCGGCCCTTGACGTCCGTGCCCTCGATACGGCGCTGCATCCCGTGGGCCTTCTGCGCCTTGCGGACGACGAACGCGTCCAGGCTCTTCCCGCGCGCCGCCGAGGCGTGCAGCATCGAGGTGGCCACCGGGTCGGCGCCCAGCGTCAGACCGCCGACACAGTCGTAGTCCAGCTCAGCGGTGGCATCGAGCATCATCTGGCCGACCAGCGGCGCGGCCTTGCCGTCCAGTGTGATCCGGCGCAGGTCGATGTACCAGTCGGCTTCCAGACCCGAGGAGAGGGTCACTTTGCCGTGTACCACGGCCTTGTCCTTGATCTGCTGGAGCAGCTCAGCGCGTACGTCAGTCATGTCAACGAGGGTAAGGGCTGCCGCGGAGGGTCAGAGCCGTGCCCAGCTCCAGGTCGTCGTGATCTCCAGGGGCTCGATCGGGGTGACCAGCCGGGGGGCCGTGTTCAGCCCGTTCGGCGGTCCGGACTGCGGCTCCGCGCAGACCGCCTCCGCCTGCTCGTCGTAGATCACCACCCACTCGTCCCGGCTCCTGACCGTCAGCTCCAGCTGCTCGGGCCAGGTGAGCTTCACGTCGACGCCCTCGGGCATCCCGAAGCAGTCGTCCCAGGGGCCGGGGAGGGGGTCGATCCGGCGGCCGGTCGGCAGGTGATCGGCACCCCGCTCCTCCTGCCAGGCCGCGTCGAAGGCGATCCGCACATCCTGGCCGCCGAGGTTCCGGAGGAACCAGGGGTGCCACCCTGCCTGCGCCGGGAACGAGTCCCCGTACGTCTCGACGCCGAGGCTCAGCGTCAGTGATTCCTCGGTCAGCTCGAAGGTCTGCGTCACCCGGCCCTCGTACGGCCACGGGTCGGCCAGATCGTAGAAGAAGGCCGCTTCCGAATCGCCCTGCCGGGCCGGCTGCCAGGTCGTGTCGCGGCCGGTGCCGTGGATGGCGTGCGGCGGCGAGTTCAACGGCATCTGATGCGGCTCGCCGCCATTGCGGAACAGGCCGTTCTCGGTACGGCCGCACCACGGCACCATGGGGAAGCAGCCGTACCGCTCCCCCTGGCGCAGCAGTTCGGTGCCCCCGATCCGCAGGCTGCTGATCCGGCAGCCGTGCACGGGGTCAACGGTCAATTCGACGTCGCCGGCGGTCAGCCGTGCGTTCTTCACAACTCTGCTCACCCCCCGACACTACTGGCGCGGGGCGGCTCCTTACGGCTCCCTACGGCCTCCTGCGCCGCAGAGCCCTGCTCACCACGACGGCCGAGGCGATCGCCAGGGCGGCCGCCGGGGCGGCCCAGCGCAGCGTGAGGCCCGCGGCGCCGGACTCGGGCGAGGGCACGGGGGCGTACCGGCCGCGCGGCGGGGCGTGGTCCACCTCCTCCGTGCTGCGGCCGATCATGGTGCGGCGGGCGTGCGCGGCCTCGGCCGGCGGCTCGTCCGGCACGGTGAATTCCATGTCCGCGGTCGGGTCGAGCGAGGGCGGCGGCACGGGCGCGTCGAACACGGACTCCATGTCGGCGGCCGGCGGTTCTTCCCGCAAGGACTCGGCGCCCGGCAGCTCTTCCCGCAAGGACTCGGGAACCTGCGGCTCTTCCCGCAAGGACTCGGGAACCTGCGGCTCGGCGGACGCGTCGGAAGAAGCCACCTCAGCGGCCCCGTCCGCCGCCCCCGGCTCCGCAGTCGGCGTCCCGGACTCCGGTGAGCCGTCCCGCACCGCCAGTGACTCCGTCACCAGCTGCTGCGTAAAACGGTCCAGCAGGCGCTCCGCCGCGCTGAGCGCCACCGCCGCGTCCAGGTCCACGATGCGGCCGTCACCGCTCGCCGTGCCGGTGAATCCGATCGTCGTCCCCCCGTCCGTCTCCGTCAGGCCGATGGTCAGCGCCAGCTTCGCCGAACCCGTGCCGCGGGCCTCCACACCCTCCCCGGTGACGGAGAAGGAGTCACCCCCGCCGGAGGGCCGCAGCGTCAGGGCCCCTCGGTACGTGATCGTGTGGCCGTCGGCCCGGAATTTCAGCCGGCCCGCCAGCGGCCCCGCCGACGCGTCGGCATCCTGCTGAAGTCCCGGTACGCAGCGCGCGACACGGGCGGGATCACCCAGCGTCCGCCGCAGGGACGAAACCGGAACCGGAACGAACACCTCATGCTCCATACCGCCCGAGCCTACTCAGCCCCGGCCGCCCCGTCAGCGCTTCCACCCCCCGGGCCCCCCGAACGCCCTCCCCGAACACCTTCCCCGCGCACCCCTCGAAACGCCCCCCGAACGCCGTGCGGGGCCCCATGGCCCCCGCGCTCACGTCTCCTCCCAGTACCGCGGGTGGACCAGGGTGGACGGCAGCACCCCGTGCTGCCGCACCCGCTCCACCGCGCGCCGGCCGGCCAGCAGCTCCCGCTCCCCCAGCGTCCGCAGGGTCGGCGCCCCGGAGTCCATGGCGAGCCGGCCCACCGGCTGCCGGGCAGCCAGCACGAATCCCCAGTCCCGCGGTGCCTCCGCCCCGCCCGTGGCATGCCCCGGGCCCGCCGTGAGCCCGCCGGCCCGCCCCTCGACGCGGTACGGCCGGGTCACCAGACCGCCCGCACGCACCGACGCCTCCACCGTCCAGAACGTCCTCGGCCTGCTGCTCGGCGCCCCCGCGTGCACCACCAGCCGGCCGTCCGGCTCCAGAGCTCCGGCGACCAGCCCGTAGAACTCGGCGGCGTAGAGCTTCGTGCTCGCCGTGATCCCCGGGTCGGGGAGGTCCGAGATCACCACGTCGTAGCGGTCGTGCGTGGCCCGCAGCCAGGCGAAGGCGTCCCCGGTGACCGCCGTCAGCCGGGGATCGCCGTACGCGTGCCCGTTCAGCGCGGAGAGCCCCGGGTCCGTGCGGGCCAGCCGGGTGACGGCCGGATCGAGCTCGACCACCGTGACGGACGTGACATCCGGATAACGCAGCACCTCACGGGCGGCCAGCCCGTCGCCCCCGCCCAGGATCAGCACCCGCCGGTGCGCCCCGTTCATGGCCGGGTGCACGAGCGCCTCGTGGTAGCGGTGCTCGTCCCGGGAGCTGACCCGGAGCCGGCCGCCCAGGTAGAGACCGAGCGATCCGCTCCCCGGTCCGGTGAGGACGATCTCCTGCACCTCGGTCTGCACCGCGACCCGCACCTCGTCCCCGTACACCGCACGCCGCGCCGCCCGCTCGAAGTCGTCGACCAGGACGGAGGCCGTGGCCAGCAGGGCGATCACCGCGCCGTTGACGACGATCAGCAGCAGGCGGGAGCGCGGTCCCAGATCACGCCGGAACACCCACAGCACCAGCGCCCCGCCCGCCACCGCGTTGACCGCGCCGGTGAACAGCGCCCCGGTCAGCTGGCCCATCATCGGCAGCAGCAGGAACGGAAAGGCCAGCCCGCCGGCCAGCGCGCCCACGTAGTCGGCGGCGAAGAGGTCCGCGACCGCCCCGCCCGCGTCCTGCCGGTCGACCCGCTGGATGAGCGTCATCAGCAGCGGGATCTCCGCGCCGATCAGGATCCCGATCGCGAGCGAGAAGCCGGCCACGGCGTAGCGCGGCTCCCCGAGCCAGGCGAAGGACGCGTACAGGATGAGCGCCGACGTGCCGCCGACGAGTGCGAGCGCGGCCTCGATGAGCCCGAACCCCACGGCGGCCCGGGTGCGTAAACGTTTCGCGAGCAGCGACCCGATGCCCATCGCGAACACCATCACGGACAGCACGACCGAAGCCTGCGTGACCGAATCACCGATGAAGTACGAGGCCAGCGCCACCAGTTCGAGCTCGTACACCAGACCGCACGCGGCGCAGACGAAGACCACGGCCAGCACGAGGAACCGGCCGGTCCTCTGCCGCACGGGAAGCCGGGTCACACCCCTTCGCGACGGCGTCTGCTGGTCGATCATGAAGCGAACGCTACGTGACGATCAGGTTGCTGTTTGTCACCCACACGAGTACACATGACACGCACCCGGCACCCGCACCGCACCGCACCGCACCGCACCGGAGACGGTCCCTCGCCCCCTTCCCTTCACGGCACCGCCGCCGGCACCCGCGCTCTCACCCGGGTGCGGGTCACCACCAGCTGCCCCTCCTGCGGATACGCGTGCCAGGTCCGCCAGCGCACCTGGCCCTCCGTCCGCTGCGCGAGCATCGCGGTGAAGGCGTGAGGGCTGCCGGGGAACGTGCCCGCCAGCCCGTGCGGGTGGTCGGTCACCAGCGCGAGCAACTCCTGGGCACGTCCTGCGAACGATCCCTCCGAGAGCGTCTCGACGCGTGCCGCGAATTCGTAGTCCCAGTCGCCCAGACTCTCGGCGACACCGAGCGGCAGCGGTGTGCTGCTGCCCGGCAGGCAGGCGACGGTCTCGGAGCACCTGCGGCCCCCCTCCTCCAGCAGCACCTGATGGGAGGCGCCGAGCAGCCTCAACTGCACCTGTGCACCCGCCAGTTCCAGGTCGAGTACGGCGAGTGCGGGCAGCGGCTCCCGCCCGAGCGTCCATGCGAGATCGGCGGCTCGGGTATCGGAATAGGCGGTCTGAAGGGTCGTGAGCATGGATCGGCTCCGCAAAACACACTGGGACACATGGACAGGAGGTACCCCCGTACGGCGTGCGTGGGGGAGGAGGGGCCCGATCCGGCCCGACTGGGGTCCGGGGGCTGAATGTTCTCTACATCGATGCAATCACGAAGTACGTCGCGCTCACAGCGTTTTTACCCAACTTGCCGTGCTTTCCATCCCTCAGGGGGCAGGACGGTTCACCTGTTCCCCGCACCCCGGCGAACTTGTTCCCCGCGCCCCCAACGAAAAGGTGTCCGGCGGGAGTTCACCCCCACCGGACACCTCGCACGCACTCGTCCCGCACGGGACGGACGAACCCGTCTCAGCTGCCGCCACCGCAGCCGCCGCCACCGCCGCCACCACAGCTGCTGCTGCCGCCTCCGCAGGAATGCCCGCCGGAGTCACCGCCGCCGCTGTCCCCGGCCCACCAGCTGTTGCCGCCCGAGCCGCCTCCCCCGCCGCTGTCCGGGCCACGGCGGCCCGTACGCCCGGCGCGTCCCGCCGAGGTCTTCTTCCGGCCACCCGACCCTGTGATGAGGGCGGCGACCCCCACCGCCACGATCACCAGGAACACGATGAAGACGAACAACTCCATCGACCTCACATCCTTCTGTCCCCCGAAGCGAGGTCCCCGCTTCTCAAGTGAGCGTTGGATTCCCCTCGCCCGCCGCGCCCAAAGCAGACTTGAGCAACTCCAGAGCTTCGGCACAGGATGGCGCCCATGACACAGGGACGACCGCTGCTCAACCGCCGCCTCACCGAGTTCGGCACGACGATCTTCGCGGAGATGTCGGCGCTGGCCGTACGGACCGGGTCGATCAATCTCGGCCAGGGTTTCCCCGACACCGACGGCCCCGAGGAGATCCGGGAGGCCGCGGTCCGCGCGCTGCGCGCCGGTCACGGCAACCAGTACCCCCCGGGCCCCGGCATCCCCGAGCTGCGCTCCGCGGTCGCGGAGCACCAGCGACGGCACTACGGACTGGAGTACGACCCCGAATCCGAGGTCCTGGTCACCACGGGCGCCACGGAAGCGGTCGCCGCCTCCCTGCTCGCCCTCCTGGAGCCCGGTGACGAGGTCGTCGCACTGGAGCCCTACTACGACTCGTACGCCGCCTGCATCGCCATGGCGGGCGGCACCCGTGTCCCCGTCACGCTCCGGCCGCACGAGGGAGCCTTCCGGCTCGACCTCGACGAACTGCGCGCCGCCGTCACGTCCCGCACCCGGCTGATCCTGCTCAACACCCCGCACAACCCGACCGGCACCGTCCTGACCCGGGACGAGCTGGCCGCCGTCGCCGCACTCGCGTGCGAGCGGGACCTCCTGGTGGTCACCGACGAGGTCTACGAGCACATCGTCCTCGAGGGCGAGCACATCCCCCTCGCCTCCTTCCCCGGCATGCGCGAGCGCACGGTCACCATCAGCAGCGCGGGCAAGACGTTCTCGCTGACGGGCTGGAAGATCGGCTGGATCACCGCGAGCCCGGAGCTGGTCACCGCGGTCCGCTCGGCCAAACAGTTCCTGACCTATGTATCCGGCGGCCCCTTCCAGTACGCGGTCGCCGACGCCCTGCGGCTGCCCGACAGCTACTTCGACGGGCTGCGCGCGGACCTGCGCGCCAAACGCGACCTGCTCGGCGCGGGTCTCGCGGAGGCCGGCTTCGAGGTCTACAAGCCCGCCGGGACGTATTTCGTCACCGCCGACATCCGTCCGCTCGGCGCCGGGGCGGACGGCTTCGCCTTCTGCCGGGCGCTCCCCGGGCGCTGCGGGGTCGTCGCCGTCCCGAACGCGGTCTTCTACGACCACCGTGAGCAGGGCGCGCCCTTCGTGCGCTTCGCGTTCTGCAAACGTACGGACGTGCTCACCGAGGCGGCCGCCCGGCTGAAGGGCCTCCGCGCGTCCTGACCCCGCACGGCAGAGGCCCGGTCCGGGGCGCGGCCGATGAGGCCGGCGCCCGGACCGGGCCTCTGCCGTCCGTCCGCCGGATCAGGCCTCCGTGGGCTCCTCGCCCTCGGACTTCCTCTCCGCGGGCTCCAGGCCCAGGCGCTCCACGAGCCACTTGTCGAACTCGATCGAGGCCCGCACCCAGCTGACCGTCGAGGAGACGAAGTGCTCCAGGCTGACGCCGGTGCCGATGAGCATCTGTGCCTCACCGACCAGCCGCACGGAGGCCGCGGTGCCCTCCTCGCCCTCATGGGCGTGCGTGTAGACCTTGGGCCACAGGGTGCGGCGGTTCCAGTCGTCGATCGCGTCGAGCAGGACGGCGCGCTGGTCCAGGGCGTGGGGGCGGTCGTAGAAGGTCCGGACCGAGAAGACCTGCTGCTCCTCCTCGCCGCGGAACATGAAGTACGTCCGGAACTCTTCCCACGGCGCGGCGAGGTCGCCCTCGTCGTCGACGACGAACTTCAGCTCCATCTGCTCGAGAAGCTGCTTGACGAGGTCCTGGTCGGGGACCACGGGGCCCTCGGGTCCTGTCGCCTGCGGTTCGGGCTGGCCCCCGAAGTTGGGGATCGAGGACGGGTCGATAGACATCGCTGGGTACTCCTGTGGATCGCACGTGGTTGCCTGGCTCCGACCCTAGCCGCGATCGCGGCCGGTGGTCCTACGCGCTCAGGGGAATCGTCCCCCCGCTCGTTCCCCTGGCCCGCGACCAGGAAACCGCGACCAGCACCGCGCAGAGCGTGCCGACGACGCCGGCCCCGCCGATCGTCTGTGCCGAGGACCCGGACAGCTCCGCCGCCAGGCCTCCCGACGCGACACCGATCCCCTGCATCGCGGTCAGCCCCGACCTGGCGAGTCCCAGCGCCTGACCGCGCTGGCCGGCCGGGGTGAGCAGGACGAAGGTCGCCCCAGCGGTGATCTGGTACGCGGAACAGACCCCCGACACCAGCAGCGCCAGCAGGGCCACTCCCATCCCGGGGCCCGCCAGGTAGATGACCAGCGGAAGGTTCGCGCCCACCGCCAGCGGCCCGAGCAGCCGGCGGCGCCGCTCGGCGTCGAAGCCCGTACGGCCCAGGAGGGCCGCGCCCAGGACCATTCCGGCGGGATGCGCGGCGAGCAGGAGCCCCACCGAGGCGGCGCTCCCGCCGGCCTCCTCGGCGAAGGGGGCGGCGAGCCCCTCCGGCAGCACGATGAAGCCCGCCAGCCAGCCGAGCGCGACCAGCGACCGCAGCCGGGGGTCCGACCAGATCAGCGCCGCCGCCTTGCCCACCTGGGTGTGCACCCGCTTCGGCTGCGTGTCGCCCGGGTCCACCGGCCGCGCCTTCACACCCAGCCTGATCAGGACCGCGGAGACCAGGAACGTCACCGCGTTCAGCCCGAGGGAGAGGTGGCTGCCCAGCCAGACCACGAGCACCCCGCCGACGGCGAAGCCGACCAGCTGCCCGGCCTGATGGGTGATCATCATGACCCGCTGTCCCCGCTCGTACAGGCGCTCACCCAGGACCGCCGGCATCAGCGCGCCCTGTGACGCCCCGAACGGCGCCTCGGCGAGCTGCGCCAGGACCAGAAGGCCCGCCAGCAGGGGCAGGGGCGTTCCGGGGAGGGCCATCAGACCGACGAGGCCGGCCCGCACCAGGTCGCAGCTGATCATGACCGTACGCCGGGGGAAGCGGTCCGCGAGACCGGAGAGGAGCACCCCGGACAGCAGTGCGGGCAGGCTCGTCAGAGCGTAGGTCGCCGCGGTCCAGCCGGCCGACTCGGTGCGTTCGAACACGAGGAGCGACAGAGCCACCCGTGCCAGCTGGTCGCCCAGCACCGACTGGGCGAAAGCCGCCCACAGCGTCCGGAATTCGCGCACGCGAATGAGGCTTTCACTGCTTAAGGCCTTCGGCTCCGCGCTCGCCCCGCCAGGTATTCGCTCCGTCATGCGCGTACCTTACCGGTTTCCGAATTCACCCCGGCAGCGCCTGCGGAAAAAGAAAAGGGCCCGGAGTGTCCCGATATTGCGCGGGGCCTGATCACTCGGACAACCGCAGTTCCGGCTCCGGTCGAGGACGCAGATATGTATCGGCTGGATACAAAAAGGAGGCCCGGACCGGAAACCTTCCGCATTCAGCCAGAGCGGGGAAATTTTCGGCTCGATTTCACAGGCGTTCCACCGGCGGTGCGATCCGGATGAACGCGTCGGTGGAGGGGTCCGCACACACGTGTGCCCCTCTCCGGCCGGGGCGTGGAATCCTCCGGCCGGAGAGGGGCACAGGGTGCCGTCCGGGCCTACAGGGTCTTCGCCGCCGTCGCGGCGCCCACGGTCAGTCCGTCACCGTCCCGGTCGACGCGGACCGTGTCGCCGTCCTTGACCTCGCCCGCGAGGATCTCCTTCGCGAGCCGGTCGCCGATAGCGGTCTGGATGAGCCGGCGCAGCGGCCGGGCTCCGTACGCCGGGTCGTTGCCCTCCACGGCCAGCCAGGCCAGTGCGGCGGGGGTGACGTCGAGGCGGATCCGCCTCTCGGCCAGCCGCTGGGCGAGGCGGTCCACCTGGAGCCCCGCGATGTGGGCCAGCTCGTCACCGGACAGGGCGGAGAAGACCACCAGGTCGTCGAGCCGGTTGAGGAACTCCGGCTTGAACGAGGTCCGTACGACCTCCAGGACCTGCTCCTTCTTCACCTCGGGCTCGGTCAGGGGATCGATCAGGAACTGGCTGCCCAGGTTCGACGTCAGGATGAGGATCGTGTTGCGGAAGTCCACCGTCCTGCCCTGCCCGTCGGTGAGCCGGCCGTCGTCGAGCACCTGCAGCAGGATGTCGAAGACCTCCGGGTGGGCCTTCTCCACCTCGTCCAGCAGCACGACGCTGTACGGGCGGCGGCGTACCGCCTCCGTGAGCTGGCCGCCCTCCTCGTAACCGACGTAGCCGGGCGGGGCACCGACGAGGCGGGCGACGCTGTGCTTCTCGCCGTACTCGCTCATGTCGATGCGGATCATGGCCCGCTCGTCGTCGAACAGGAAGTCCGCGAGCGCCTTCGCCAGCTCCGTCTTGCCGACCCCGGTCGGGCCGAGGAAGAGGAACGAACCGGTGGGCCGGTCGGGGTCGGCGATCCCTGCGCGCGTGCGGCGTACGGCGTCCGACACGGACCGCACGGCCTCGCTCTGGCCGATCAGCCGCCTGCCCAGCTCGGACTCCATCCGCAGCAGCTTCTGGGTCTCGCCCTCCAGGAGACGCCCGGCCGGGATGCCGGTCCAGGCGCCGACGACATCGGCGATGTCGTCCGGGCCGACCTCCTCCTTGACCATGGTGTCCTCGGAGGCCTCCTGCTCGGCCTCGGCCGCCTCGGCCAGCTCCCGCTCCAGGCCGGGGATCTCCCCGTACAGCAGCTTGGAGGCGGTGTCGAAGTCACCGTCGCGCTGGGCGCGCTCGGCCTGGCCGCGCAGCTCGTCGAGACGCTCCTTGAGCTCACCGACGCGGTTCAGGCCCTGCTTCTCCTTCTCCCAGCGGGCGGTGAGACCGCGCAGCTCCTCCTCCTTGTCCGCGAGGTCGCGGCGGATCTTCTCCAGTCGCTGCCTGGAACCCTCGTCGCTCTCGTTCCTGAGCGCCAGCTCCTCCATGTGCAGCCGGTCGACGGAACGCTGGAGCTCGTCGATCTCCAGGGGCGAGGAGTCGATCTCCATGCGGAGCCGGGAGGCCGCCTCGTCGACGAGGTCGATGGCCTTGTCGGGGAGGAACCGGGAGGTGATGTAGCGGTCGGAGAGCGTTGCCGCGGCCACCAGCGAGGAGTCGGCGATCTGGACCTTGTGGTGCGCCTCGTAGCGGCCCTTGAGGCCACGCAGGATCGCGATGGTGTCCTCGACGGACGGCTCGGCGACCAGGACCTGCTGGAAGCGGCGCTCCAGCGCGGGGTCCTTCTCGATGCGTTCGCGGTACTCGTCCAGCGTGGTGGCGCCGACCATGCGGAGCTCACCCCGGGCGAGCATCGGCTTGAGCATGTTGCCCGCGTCCATCGCGGAATCGCCGCCCGTGCCCGCGCCGACGACGGTGTGCAGCTCGTCGATGAAGGTGATGATCTGCCCGTCGCTCTCCTTGATCTCGGAGAGGACGGTCTTGAGGCGCTCCTCGAACTCACCGCGGTACTTGGCGCCCGCGACCATCGCACCGAGGTCCAGGGAGACGAGCCGCTTGTTCCGCAGGGACTCGGGGACATCGCCCTTGACGATGCGCTGGGCGAGCCCTTCGACGACGGCCGTCTTGCCCACGCCGGGCTCACCGATGAGCACGGGGTTGTTCTTCGTGCGGCGCGACAGCACCTGCACGACGCGGCGGATCTCCTGGTCACGGCCGATGACCGGGTCCAGCTTGCCCTCACGCGCGGCGGCCGTGAAGTCCGTACCGAACTTCTCCAGCGCCTTGTACTGCCCTTCGGGGTCGGGAGTGGTCACCCGGCGCCCTCCCCTGCTCTTCTCGAATGCGTCCAGCAGCTTCTTCGCACCGGCTCCCTGCCCGTCGAGGATCTCACCGGCGCGGCCGCCCTTCGCCGCGACGGCGATCAGCAGGTGCTCCGTGGAGAGGTAGTCGTCACCGAGCTCCTTGGCGCGCCGGTCCGCATCGGCGAGGACGGCGAGCAGCTCGCGGCTGGGCTGCGGCGGTGCGACGGTCGATCCGGTGACGCTGGGCAGCGCGCCGAGCAGCCGCTCGGTCTCCTCGCGCACGGCCACCTGGTCGGCGTCGACGGCGGCCAGCAGGTCGGTGATGTTCGCGTTGTCCTCGCCCGCGAGCAGCGCAAGCAGCAGATGCCCGGGGGTCAGGTCCG
>NZ_DATMVN010000845.1:0-8841 GCF_035563135.1 Streptomyces sp. | reverse complement strand
CTTAGCCGACATCTCCGCCATGCCGGCCTCTGCATCTAGCGAGCCGCCCGCGTCGTTCTGGGCCGCCGCGTCCCTGCGGATGTCCTGGCTGATCTTCATCGAGCAGAACTTGGGGCCGCACATCGAGCAGAAGTGTGCCGTCTTCGCGGGCTCGGCCGGCAGCGTCTCGTCGTGGAACTCCCGCGCGGTGTCCGGGTCGAGCGCCAGGTTGAACTGGTCCTCCCAGCGGAATTCGAACCGGGCGTCCGACAGGGCGTCGTCCCACTCCTGGGCACCGGGGTGCCCCTTGGCGAGGTCCGCCGCATGAGCGGCGATCTTGTAGGTGATGACACCGGTCTTCACATCGTCACGGTTCGGCAGCCCCAGGTGCTCCTTGGGCGTGACGTAACAGAGCATCGCCGTTCCCCACCAGGCGATCATCGCCGCACCGATGCCCGAGGTGATGTGGTCGTACGCGGGGGCGACATCGGTGGTGAGGGGGCCCAGCGTGTAGAACGGCGCCTCCTCGCAGATCTCCTGCTGGAGATCGATGTTCTCCTTGATCTTGTGCATCGGGACGTGCCCCGGGCCCTCGATCATCGTCTGGACACCGAACCGCTTGGCGACCGTGTTGAGCTCACCGAGCGTGCGGAGTTCGGCGAACTGCGCCTCGTCATTGGCGTCGGCGATGGAACCGGGGCGCAGTCCGTCACCGAGCGAGTACGTCACGTCGTAGGCCGCGAAAATCTCGCAGAGCTCCTCGAAGTGCTCGTACAGGAACGACTCCTTGTGGTGCGCCAGGCACCAGGCCGCCATGATGGACCCGCCACGCGAGACGATTCCGGTCTTGCGACGCGCCGTCAGCGGGACGTACGGCAGCCGGACACCGGCGTGCACCGTCATGTAGTCGACGCCCTGCTCCGCCTGCTCGACGACCGTGTCCTTGTAGATCTCCCACGTCAGCTCCTCGGCCCGGCCGTCGACCTTCTCCAGTGCCTGGTAGAGGGGGACGGTGCCGATCGGGACGGGGGAGTTGCGCAGGACCCACTCACGGGTGGTGTGGATGTTGCGGCCGGTGGAAAGGTCCATGACCGTGTCGGCCCCCCACTTGGTGGCCCAGGTCATCTTGTCCACCTCCTCCTCGATGGAGGAGGTCACGGCGGAGTTGCCGATGTTGGCGTTCACCTTCACCAGGAAACGCTTGCCGATGATCATCGGCTCGATCTCCGGGTGATTGACGTTCGCCGGCAGAACCGCCCTGCCCGCCGCGATCTCCTCGCGCACGACCTCGGGTTCGACGTTCTCCCGGATCGCGACGTACTCCATCTCCGGGGTGATCTCACCCCGGCGGGCGTACGCGAGCTGTGTGACAGGCCGGCCGTCACGGCTGCGGCGGGGCTGCCTCGGACGGCCCGGGAAGACCGCGTCGAGATTGCGCAGGCCTCCACGCGGCGAAGTGTGCTTGAGCCCGTCGTCCTCGGGACGCGCGGGACGGCCCGTGTACTCCTCGGTGTCCCCGCGGGTGATGATCCAGTTCTCCCGGAGCGGGGCGAGGCCCCGGCGCACATCGGTGTCGGTGGTGGGATCGGTGTACGGGCCGGACGTGTCGTACAGCGTCACGTCCTTGCCGTTGGTGAGGTGCACCCGGCGGACCGGCACCCGGAGATCCGGGCGTGAGCCCTGGACGTACCCCTTGTGCCAGCCGATGGACTCCCCGGCCGCGTCATGCCCCGCGCCTTCGGTGTCCGCGGTGTTCACTGCGTTCACTGAGGGCTGCGCCTTCTGCGCATTCCCCACCGAGGCAGGCGTGCGTGCGTCCGCTGTGGTCATGAGACCTACTCCCTACGCCGGCATTACCCGGTAACAGGTTCGGCGGTCGGCGCAGCGTGCCCCGTATCGGTATACGGAGGTCAGCGCCCTCTCAGCCCGGTGCTCCGAGCTCCCGCGTGTACAAATGCGCCTCCACGCTAACCTCCCTTCGGGCGTGCTGGCCAGAGGGCCTCCCGACTTCTTGGGATGATCGCCGGGTGACGTCCTCCGGAAGCGCCCCCGAACCCCACGGCCCCGCATCAGACAGCACGCAGAGTCATGCGCACGGCCACTCCCACAGCCACGGTCCTGCCGCGCCCGTTTCCCAGCACCTGCGCAAGGTCATCGCGGCCGTGGTGATCCCCTTCGCCACAGCGGTGCTGGTCGGCCTCGTGGCACTCTGGCCGGGCGGTGCCCCCGCCCATGAACGCACAGGTGTCGGCTTCGACCGGCAGACCCAGGACGGGCGGGTGACGAAGGTCGTGCCGGTCGACTGCGCGGACGTCAACGCCTCGCAGGTACCGCCGACCGGTGACACCTCCACGCCTTCAGGGCGGGAGGCGGTCAACGAGCAGACAGGACAGTGCAAGAAGGCCACGGTCGAGGTGACGACCGGCAAGGACAAGGGCCGTACGTTCGTCGAGGTCGTCCAGCCCGATGCACCACGACAGCTGCGCGAGGGCCAGGGGGTGGTCGTCGCGTACGCCCCCGATGCGCCCCGGGACCTGCAGTACTCGGTGACCGATGTGGACCGCTCGTTCCCGATGGCGCTGCTCGCCGGGATCTTCGCCCTCGTGGTGGTCGTGGTGGGCAGACTGCGAGGGCTGATGGCACTGATCGCTCTCGCCGTCTCCTTCGCCGTACTGACCCTGTTCATCCTGCCCGCGATCCTGCAGGGCTCGAACCCTCTGGTCGTCGCGGTGATCGGGGCCAGCGCCATCATGCTGATCGCCCTCTACACCTGCCACGGGCTGACGGCCCGCACTTCCGTCGCCGTCATCGGCACCCTCATCTCCCTGCTGCTGATCGGGCTGCTCGGCTCTCTCTTCATCGGCTGGGCCAGCCTGTCCGGCAACACGGATGACAACACCGGCCTCATCCACGGGCTGTATCCGGGCATCGACATGAGCGGCCTGCTGCTGGCCGGTGTGATCATCGGCTCTCTCGGTGTGCTCGACGACGTGACCGTGACCCAGACGTCGGCGGTCTGGGAACTCCATCAGGCCGACCCGACCATGGGTGTGCGCCGGCTCTACCGGGCAGGCATCCGGATCGGGCGCGACCACATCGCCTCGGTCGTCAACACGCTCGTGCTCGCTTACGCGGGCGCGGCGCTCCCTCTGCTGCTGCTCTTCTCCATCGCGCAGAGCGGCGTGGGCACGGTGGCCAACAGCGAGCTGGTCGCGGAGGAGATCGTCCGGACACTGATCGGGTCGATCGGGCTGGTCGCCTCGGTGCCGGTGACGACGGTGCTCGCGGCCCTGGTGGTCTCCGCGGACCGCACGGGGCTCGGCGCGGAAGCCGGAGCTCCTGCACCCGCACGGACCGGGAGGGGCCGACGCCGCAAGGCGTGAACCGCGACACCGCACGCAGGGACGTGGACCGCAGGCGTGCGGTGTTCAGCCCGAGCGTGCTGTTCAGCCGACTCGTCCTGCCCAGCAGGAGCGTTCTGCTCAGCGGGATCGTGCTGCCCGGCAGGAGCGTTCTGCTCAGCCGGCGTTCTGTTCCTTGGCGAGGATGCGGCCCAGCGCCTCTTCCAGATTGCCGTCGAAGTCACCCAGCGTGTGCTCCTGCCCCAATGGCACCATCTTGTCCGTCCGGTCGAGAAATGCCACAAGAGGCGCCGTGCCGGCTCTGAAGAGCGCACGGTCCGCGCCGACCTGAAGGCGGATGTGTACATCCGACAGTCCTTCGGGCTCGGTCGGGGCGATGTGCACATCGCCGTCACCACTGGGGCTGTTGAGGCCGTCGAGCAACAGCTCACGGCCGAATGCCCAGGTGACGGGGGCGTCACCTGGCAGATGGAAGGTCATCCGGATCGCATACGGATCGCTGACCTCGTACCGGAGCTCCACCGGAATACGGAAGGAAAGCTCCTCGGAGACGAGGAAGCTCATCATGACCTCTGCTTGAACCGACTCGCGCATCGTTCAACCCCGCAGTAGATGAATCTGGCCAGGAATGATCCCCCATGGCCCTATTGACGCCATCGTGGTGCACGCGATAGCAGATCACAAGGAGTGATTTTTCAGATACTGATAGAGAACACGAACGAGCGCAAGAGGGTGGTCACTTCGCAGCGTAGTTGTTCGACTGCGGGGAGCAACCGTTCTTCTTGGTGCAGGGGGAGAGAAACAGCCATGGCCGCGACGGCGGAACCGACGGTGATCGGAATGGCCGCACAGACCGTCCCCATGACGTACTCCTGCCGTTCAACGACAGGTTCCGTACGCTTCATCGATCTCAGTCGGCGCAGGAACGTCTGACGGTCCCTTACGGAGTAACGCGTAAGAGGCCGGACGGGGTGGCGGTCCAGATGCTCCTCACGCGCCCGCTCGTCGAGTTGCCCGAGGAGGCACTGCCCCAAGGCGTGGGCGTGGCCGGTCTCGCGGAACGAGGCCCACTCACGCACCGCCGGAATGGCGGGAGTCTCGGCCACGGCGACCATCTCGATCTCGCCGTCCTTGTACAGAGCGCAGTACACAGGGGCTCCGATGGCGTCCGCCCAGCGAGCAAGCGACTCGACGATCACTCCGGGACGCGGAGTCGCGGGGCCTTTGCCCAGCCGCTCGGCAGCCGCCCCGAACAGGAAGACGCCGTTCTCCCTCCGCAGATACCCCTCATGGGTCAGGGTGCGCAGCAGGTGATAGGCGGTGGGGAGGGGCAGACCGGCCTCCCTGGCGAGCTGTTTCGCCGGCGCCCCGTCCCGATGGGTGCCCACAGCCTCCATAAGTCTCAACGCCCGCTGAACCGAACCGATCAACGTCGGGACTGCGGTACTCGATGCCGCGGTCACAGGTCACCCCCAGGCATGGTGACGGGCTGTCAGCCCTCCCGAGGGGGCCGCCCCCACGGGCCCGCCGCGAGCCTGGGGTCCGGAGACCGGACGGTCGCACAAACCACTGGGCAGGATGGTGACGGTCCGTCATTTCCCAGCTGGCGGCAGCGGTACGTCACTGTATCGGCACGTTCAGTCACGAGCGGGGTTTCGTCCTGGACTTAGCTCAGCTGGGCTAATCCACGAAGCCCGGCCCGGCGCGCGGTCCTCCCGGATCCCACGCGGCCGGACATCCTCCCGCCGTCCTTACCAGTCGCTGCGCTCGGACGAGGACATGAACTTCCGTACGACGAAGATCAACCCGCCCACGAGGACGACGAACACCAGAACCTTGAACAGCAGTCCGATGACGAACCCGACCACGCTGGCGATCAGGCCCCCGAACACGACGATCGCGACGAGAGGCACCGCGACCCACTTCACCCACCAGGGCATCCCCGCGAAAATCTCCCGCACCGCCATCTGCGCTACCTCGTCTCTGTGAGTTCCTGCCTCGATGCTAGAGGCGCGGGGGAAGCCGGCGGGCGCCGGAAGCCCTTGAAGTCCCCTGAGCGATCCCCTAGGGAACACCGGGAGCAGAGGAGCTCGGCAGCGGTGGGACACCCGCAGAGCCGTTCAGCCCTCCGGCGGCGAGAAGACCACCATCACCCTGAGGTCCTCGGTGATGTGGTGGAACTTGTGGGCGGTCCCCGCCGGTACGTAGACGACGCTCCCCCGTCCCACCTGCGTGGTCTCCATGCCGACCGTGATCGAGGCGCGTCCGCTGACGACGAAGTACACCTCGTCCTGCTTGTGCGGCTGCTGGGGGTCGAGCGCGCCGGCGTCCAGGGCGTACAGGCCGACGGACATGTTGCGTTCCCGGATGAACTGCAGATAAGCGCCGTCGTTGGCAGCGCGTTCCGCCTCCAGCTCGTCCAGTCTGAATGCCTTCATCGTCCGTCCGCCCCTCACGCCCGTGCTGTCCGTCCGTCGGTGTCCGCCACCGATCGTGTCTGCCACGATCAGACACATGAAGAATTTCGTAGTCAAGACGATCGCCAACGCGGGTGCGCTGGCCGTGGCCATCTGGCTGCTCCAGGACATCACGCTGACCGGTGACAGCACCGGACGCAAGGTGCTCACGCTGATCGTGGTGGCATTGCTGTTCGGCGTGGTGAACTTCGTCGTCAAGCCGGTGGTGAAACTGCTCACCCTGCCTCTGTTCATCCTCACGCTCGGACTGATCACCCTTGTGGTCAACGCCCTGATGCTGATGCTGACCTCGTGGCTGGCCGGGCTCATCGACGTGAGTTTCCATGTCGACGGCTTCTGGACCGCTGTCCTGGGCGGTCTGATCATCTCGGTCGTGTCCTGGGCGCTCAATGTGGTGCTCCCCGACGAGGACTGATCCGGGCGCTGATGGCACAGTGCAGAGCGGACCGGTGAACACCGGGGAGAGACGAGGAACGAACATGAGCACCACGGGCGACGGAACACGGGCCGTACGGGCAGGTCTGCCGGAACCGGAGCAGTACGAGCCCACACTTCCCGGTCCGGTCTTCGCCGCGCACTTCCATCTGTCCGGCGAACCCGTCGGCCCCTATACCTACGGCCGGGAGACGAACCCGACCTGGACCCACCTGGAGCGCGCCATCGGCGAGCTCGAAGCGCCGGGGGAGCAGGTGGAGACCACGGTGTTCGCCTCCGGGATGGCCGCCATCTCGGCGGTGCTGCTGTCCCAGGCACACACGGGCGACGTCATGGTCCTGCCCGACGACGGCTATCAGGCACTCCCCCTGGTACGGGAGCAGCTGGAGGCGTACGGTGTCGAGGTGCGGACCGCGCCTACCGGCGGCGATGCCCAGCTGGAACTCCTCGACGGGGCGAAGCTGCTCTGGATCGAGACGCCCTCCAACCCCGGGCTCGACGTCTGCGACGTGCGCCGGCTCGTCGAGGCCGCGCACGCCGCGGGAGTTCTGGTCGCGGTCGACAACACCCTTGCCACCCCCCTCGGCCAGCGGCCCCTCGAACTGGGGGCGGACTTCTCGGTTGCCAGCGACACCAAGGGCATGACGGGGCACGGGGACATCCTGCTCGGCCATGTGAGCTGCCTCGACCCACAGCTCTCGGCCGGAGTACGGCGCTGGCGCAAGGTGGTCGGTGCCATTCCCGGCCCCATGGAGGCCTGGCTCGCCCACCGCTCGCTGGCCACGCTGCAGCTGCGGATCGACCGCCAGTGCACGACCGCGCTCGCGCTCGCCGAGACCTTGGCCGAGCGCGCGGACGTGACGGGGCTCCGGTACCCGGGGCTGCCCGGGGATCCTTCGTACCCGACCGCGGTCCGGCAGATGCGGCGATTCGGCTCCGTGGTCTCGTTCGTACTGGCGGATGAAAGCACCGCGGAGCGCTTCCTTGCCGGGCTGCGCCTGGTCGACGACGCGACGAGCTTCGGCGGCGTCCGTTCCACTGCCGAGCGCCGGGCGCGCTGGGGCGGTGACGCGGTCCCGGAGGGCTTCATCCGTTTCTCGGTCGGCGCCGAGGACCCCGAGGACCTGCTGGCGGACGTGACGCGGGCACTGGACGAGTCCGCGCGCTGAACGCTCTCTCCACGGCCTCTCTCCACGTCCCTGGCGGGACCGGCCCGGGACGGGCGTCCCCGTCCGCCGGACCGGTCCTTCTCGGGACGAGCGGTCCGAGTCTCCCCCTCGTGACTCGGACCGCCCTGGTTCCTGTGACGAGAACCGTCCGGACAAGGCTAATTGACTCTGCGTCAGTGTCCAGTCACAGGAGTGACAGCAGCCTATCGACATATTTATGGTCGGGGCGGTCGCGAGCGCCGGTGCGGGCCGGCGCAACATCGTGGAAGTGGAGGGGCGGGCCGTGGACCTGGCCCTGCTGCGCACGTTCCTCACGGTGCACCGGGCCGGTTCATTCACCCGGCCGCCGCTCTGTCAGGACTCTCCCATCCGGCCGTGACCTCGCAGATACGCACTCCGGAGCGGCAGCTGGGCCGCCCGCTCTTCCTGTGCAGGGCTCGGGGGGAGACCCCCACCACCGTCGGCGACGAACTCGCCCACCGGGCCGCCCCTCATCCGGACGCACTGGTCGGCATCGTCGATGTGGGGCTCGGCAAGGGCTCGGGAGCGAGGACACTGCACCTGGCAGGCCCCCCGAATCCACCTCCGCGCGAGTGCTGCCCGCTCTCACCCCGCTGATCTCCCAGGGGCTTGTGCTGCGCAGTATCTTCGTCCCGAACACCGAGGAGATGCTGGACGGGCCGGCCGTCATGATCTGGCGATCACCCCCGCCCGTCCGCGCGGTGGGCTGCTGACATCGACACCCCTCTGCGACGAGGAGCACGTCCTGGTCGCCACGCCGCTCCGCGCTGGGCAGGGCGGCTGGGGTCCGGGGCGCTGCGGCACGAGGATTCCGTACTGCTGGAGCAGCTGCCGGTGGTCGAGGCGCACGAGAGCCTCCCCCTGGTCTCCCGTTACTGGACGACGGTCTTCGGCAGCCGCCCGGCCGTCTCCGCCGCCGTGATCGCGCCGGATCTCCGCGCGGTCCTGGAGGGCACGGCAGCGGGTGCCGGGCTCGCAGTGCTACCGCGCTGTCTCTGTGACAGCGAGCTGGAACGAGGCGAGCTCGTGGCGCTGCTCGACCCTCCCGTGCCACCGCTGCGCACGTACTTCCTCATCGCCAGAACCGGCATGCTCGGCCTCCCCCTCATTGGGCGGGCGCATGAGTGGCTGGTGTGTGCAGCCGCGGACTGGTGACCGGCAGGCCGATAAGAGTTTCAGACGGGGCTTCCTGGGCCACTCTCTTGCCATGACCGAACGTCCCGTGGTCAAGCGCACAGCACGCGCCATCCTGCTCGACGGCGATGACCTCATCCTGATCAAGCGCACGAAGCCCGGAGTCGACCCGTACTGGCTCACGCCAGGAGGGGGTGTCGAGCCGGAGGACACAACCGTCGTCGACGCACTGCACCGGGAGGTCGACGAAGAGCTGGGCGCCAA
>NZ_DATMVN010000844.1:0-2541 GCF_035563135.1 Streptomyces sp. | reverse complement strand
CCGAGGACTTCTGGCGCGACTGGGTCGAGCACTGCACGTACCACGGTCCCTACCGGGAGGCCGTGGTCCGCTCCCTGATCACACTGAAGGCCCTCACCTACGCCCCCACCGGCGGAATCGTCGCCGCGCCGACCACCTCCCTGCCGGAGGACGTCGGCGGCGTCCGCAACTGGGACTACCGCTACACCTGGCTGCGCGACGCGGCGATCACCCTGTCCTCGCTGCTGCGCACCGGCTACCGCGAGGAGGCCCGCGCCTGGCGCGAGTGGCTGCTGCGGGCGGTCGCCGGTGACCCGGAGAACCTGCAGATCATGTACGGCATCGCCGGTGAGCGCGAGCTCGGCGAGGCGGAGCTGAACTGGCTGCCCGGCTACGAGAACTCCAGCCCGGTCCGGGTCGGCAACGGCGCCGCGTCCCAGCTCCAGCTCGATGTGTACGGCGAGGTCACCGAGGCGCTGCACCTGGCGCACATGACGGGGCTGACCCGCAACGACTACGCGATGGGACTCCAGCTCAAGCTGATCAGCTATCTGGAGAAGCACTGGGAGGAGCCGGACGAGGGCATCTGGGAGGTGCGCGGTCCGCGCCGCCACTTCGTGCACTCCAAGGTGATGGCCTGGGTCGCCGTCGACCGCACGATCAAGCTGATCGAGTCCGGGGACACGGAGGGACCGCTCGAGCGGTGGCTCCAGCTGCGTGACGACATCCACCGCGATGTCTGCGAGCGGGGCTACGACCCGGAGCGCAACACCTTCACCCAGTCCTACGGGTCCCAGGAGCTGGACGCGTCCCTGCTGCTGATCCCGCAGATGGGCTTCCTGCCCCCCGACGACAAGCGCGTCATCGGCACGATCGAGGCGATCCAGCGGGAGCTGTCCACGGAGGACGGTTTCGTCCTGCGGTACCCCACCGAGGGTGACGACGCGGGCGTCGACGGCCTGGAGGGCGACGAGGGCGCGTTCCTGGCCTGCTCGTTCTGGCTGGCGGACGACCTGGCGATGATCGGCCGGGTCGACGAGGCCCGCCGGCTCTTCGAGAAGCTGCTGTCCCTGCGCAACGACCTCGGTCTGCTGGCCGAGGAATGGGACTCCGGGCTCCAGCGCCAGGTGGGGAACTTCCCGCAGGCGTTCAGCCATGTGCCGCTGATCGACACGGCACTGCGGCTCACGGCCAGCGGGGCGTACGTCGGCTGACCCGCGGGGCGTGACAGGGCCGAACGGAACGGCCGGCCCTGTCACGGGGGAAGAGTCCTGTCACGCCCTGCGAAGGGGCTCGCACGAGGCCCCGTACCCTCCGGCGGGGACCGCCGCGACCGGTCTTCGGTTTCGCCGGTGGGATCACCGGGGCATGCGTGCCCCGCCCGTACGAGGGCATGAGCGCTGACGCGCGGATACGGAAGCACGAGGCCGGAGCCGGTGGAGACAGAGGGCGGGATCACCGTGCGGCGGGCGCTGGAGCTGCCGGGGCTGCGGAGCGGGGTCCCGGAGGTACTGGCCTGCGCGGACCGGCTGGAGCGTACGGTGCGCTGGGTGCACGCCGGTGAGGCGCCGAACATCCCCGCCCTCCTCAAGGGCGGGGAACTGCTGCTCACCACAGGGCTCGGCCTCGGGTCCCGGCCGGCCGACCAGCGCGCCTTCGTCCGCAGGCTGGCCGACCGCGGCATCGCCGCCCTGGTCGTGGAGCTCGGCCCGCGCTTCAGCCGGCTGCCCGCGGCGATCGTGGAGGCGGCGCGGACGGCGGGGCTGCCGCTCGTCCAGCTCCATCGCGAGGTCCCATTCGTGGCGGTGACCGAGGAGATCCACACCGAGATCGTCAACGGCCACTACGCCTTGCTCCGGCGGGCGGAGGAGGTGCACCGGCGGTGTACGCAGGCGGTGCTCGGCGGTGGCGGGGTGCCGCAGGTCCTGGGGATCCTCGCGGACTTCGCCGCGAACCCGGTCTTCCTGGAGACCCCGGACGGCCGGCTGCTGTTCGCCGCGGGGGCCGGGACCGGGCCGGTGGGCGCCGCCGGTCCGCTGCAGGTCTGGGAGGGCCTGCGCGGGGCACGCGCGGCCCGTGAGGCGCCACCGGCCGGCGCGGTCCTGGTGGAGGTGCCGGGCAGCGGGCCCGGGACCGGTGTGGAAGCGCCGGGCGGCGGGCCCGGGACCGGTTCCGTGCGGGCCCGGCTGGTGCTGCTCCCGGTGTCGGGCCCCTTGCTGACGGTGCACCGGATGGCGGCCGAGCGGGCGGCGGGCATCCTGGCGGTGGTGCTGATGCAGGCCCGCCAGGAGGAGGAAGTGGCGGCGCGGGGACGCGGTGACTTCCTCACGGATCTCGCCGAGGGCCGGATCGCCGCCGAGGACGCCCCCGCGCAGGCAGGGGTCCTGGGGTTCAGGCCGGGCGGGGATCCGCTGCTGCCGGTGGTGATGCGGCTCGCCCCGGAGCCGGCGCCCTCGGGCAGCTGGGCCCTGCTGGCCAGGGCCGTGACGGAGGAGCTCGCGACGGTGGGGGCCCCGGTGCTGGTGGGGGTGCGCCCGGTGGAGGGCCGGGTCCCGTTGCTGC
>NZ_DATMVN010000843.1:0-5251 GCF_035563135.1 Streptomyces sp. | reverse complement strand
GCATGCCGGCGACAGTGCCAGAACCGGTGGTGATCGGCGTCACCGGGTCAGCGCAGCGCCGGCGGCATCAGCGCCTGCGGGACGACGGCGGTCTCGCCGCTCGCCGTCCGAGCCGCGGGCACGCCCTTGAACCGGTAGGGCACCGCACCGATGCCCGGCTGGACGACGTACGCCGCGCCCGGCTCGGCGCCGGCCCACGCCGCGGCCATCGCCCGCGCCACCTCCTCGGCGGACAGCACCGGGAAGTCGGACGCGGCGAACTCGTCGCGCAGCGGGTCGATGATCGCCGTGTCGGCGAACCCGGGGCAGATCGCGGACATGGTGATGCCGTCGCCGACCAACCGCGGGGCCAGCGCGCGGACGAAGGCGACCGCGCCGCCCTTGGCCACGCTGTACCCGGGGTCGGTGGCGACCGGGGAGAGCCCGGCCAGCGACGCCGTCACCACGATCGAGCCGCCGCCGGCACGCGCGAGGGCGGGCAGAGCGGCCTCGGTGCCGTAGACGACGCCGAACAGGTCGACGTCGACGACGCGGAGGAACTCGTCGACGTCCAGGGTGTCGCGGCTCTTCCCGGCGATGCCGGCGTTGAGGAACGCGGCGTCCAGCCGGCCGTGCTCGGCCTCCACCTGGGCCACGACGGCGGCGTTGGCGACCCGGTCGGTGACGTCGAGGGCGACGAAGTGCGCGTCGAGGTCGGCCGCCGTCCGACGGTTGGCGTCACTGTCGAGGTCGGCGAGCACCACGGTCACCTCCTGCCGGCGCAGCAGGGCGGCGAGGGCGCGGCCGAAGCCGCCGGTCCCGCCGGTGATCAGGGCAACGCTGCCCGGAGTGGGGGTCACCCCGGGATCACATCACGCCCCGCGGAGGAACCGGTCGAGGACCCGGATGCCGAAGTGCAGGGAGTCGACCGCGATGCGCTCGTCGATGCCGTGGAAGAGCGAGGCGAAGTCGAGGTCGGCGGGGAGCTTGAGCGGGGAGAAGCCGAAGCAGCGCATGCCCAGGGTCTCGA
This sequence comes from Streptomyces sp., assembly GCF_035563135.1. Taxonomy (GTDB): domain Bacteria; phylum Actinomycetota; class Actinomycetes; order Streptomycetales; family Streptomycetaceae; genus Streptomyces. The sequence continues at coordinate 4,242 of NZ_DATMVN010000843.1, read as the reverse complement.
AGCTCTTGGCGTCGGTGCCGCCGCTCATGATGAACGGGACGGCGCGGGCCGCCGGGTCCTCGGCCTTGAGCGCCTGGATCATCAGGTCGACCGAGGGGCCGTCGAACGTCGTCTCGACCGCCTGGTCGTAGGTGATCCACTCACGGGTGACGCCCTCGCCGATCAGCTCGTCGAGTTGCTGCTCGAACTCCTGCTCGTGCCCGTACAGGAAGCGGCCGTCGATGGTCGCGCCGGCGGTGCCCGGGATGACGTTGGCCTTGTACCCGGCGTCCAGCATCGTGGGGTTGGCGGTGTTGCGCAGGGCCGCGCCGATCATCCGGCTGATGCCGCCGAGCCGGGCCAGCGCCTGCTCGGGGGCGTCGGGGTCGATGTCGATGCCGTAGGCGTCACTGACCTCGTCGAGGAACTGGCGCATGGGTGGGGTGAGCACCGTGGGCAGCCGGGTGGAACCGATCCGGGAGACCGCCTGCGCGAGCCGGGTGACGGCGTTGTCGTCGTGGACGAAGGAGCCGTGCCCGGGGCGGCCGTCGGCGGTCAGCCTCATCCAGGCCAGCCCCTTCTCCGCGGTCTGTACCAGATAGAGGCGCAGGTCGTCGCGGACGGTGATGCTGAAGCCGCCGACCTCGCTGATCGCCTCGGTGCAGCCCTCGAACAGGTCGGCGTGGGAGTCGACCAGGAAGTGGGCGCCCTTCCGGCCGCCGGCCTCCTCGTCGGCGACGAAGGCGAGCACGATGTCCCGGTCGGGCTTCGCCCCGGTGCGGGCCCAGTCGCGGACGAGAGCCAGCACCATCGCGTCCATGTCCTTCATGTCGACCGCGCCGCGGCCCCACACGTAGCCGTCGCGCTGCTCGCCGCTGAACGGGTGCACGCTCCACTCGGTCGGGTCGGCCGGGACGACGTCCAAGTGGCCGTGGACGAGCAGCGCCGGGCGGTCCCGGTTGGTGCCCTCGATCCGGGCGACCAGGCTGGCCCGACCGGGCTCGGACTCGTGGATGACCGAGCTGATGCCCACCTCGTCGAGCTTCGCCGCGACCCACTCGGCGGCCTTCCGCTCCCCCGCGCTGGTGGCCGTGTCCCCGGTGTTCGTGGTGTCGATCCGGATGAGCTCCGACAGCAGGTCCGCGACCTCCTGCTGGGCGCCGGCGAGAGGGGTGACGGAGGGCTGCGACATGCCCCGGATCCTGCCACCGGCCCCTGTCCCGAGGCGGGGTCCGGCTCGGTTATGCTCGTCCCCGACGCGCTCCGGTGCGTCCACCTGTCCGGGTGGCGGAATGGCAGACGCGCTAGCTTGAGGTGCTAGTGCCCTTTATCGGGCGTGGGGGTTCAAGTCCCCCCTCGGACACCGAGTTGAACCCCCACGGCTTCTGAGCCGGTGGGGGTTCTCCTGCTTCTGGCGTCGGCACATCCGCTCGATGCCTGAAGGACTACATCAACCGGTCATTGGCGGCGATGCCCTGCTCGACGGGCACCCGACGGCGCAACCGCAGTGGGTCGACCCAGCCCTCCGGTCCCCCGGCTGCGCTGGCCGGTCGGACCCATCGTGAGCTGGAGGTGTTGCGCCTGATCGCTCGCGGACTGTCGAACGCGGAGATCGCCGGCGAGATCACCGTCGCCGACACAACCGTGACGACTCACGTGACGCGGATGCTGTCCAAGCTCGGGATCCGCGACCGCGCGCAAGCAGTCGTCCTCGCCTACGAATCAGGCTTCGTCACTCGGTCGCGCTAGTACGGGCCACCCGTGAGCCCTCTAGCGTCGTGCTCTCCATCGGGGTGCTCGGCTGAAGAACCCCGGCGCCACCAGCCATCACGCGGGCTGGAGGCGTGCGCGGAAGTACGGTGTCCCCCGTCTCGAATGTGCAGATTTCCGCGCGGAGAGCGGCGGCCGCCTCCCGGCGGGTTTGAAAGCCTCCGTCGATCAGTCGATGCCTTCGATGATGCGGAAGTCGCGCTCGACGGCGTCGGAGAGAGTCACCAGCGCCTTCTGGTACGCCTCGCTCTCGTATGCCTCGACGGCTCGTTCGAAGCTGGCGAACTCGATCAGAACGACGCGATGCGTGTTTCCGGCCTCGTGGGCGACGACTCGGCCGCCACTGGACAGCACACGCCCACCCCCAGCTCGGACGGCCACGCCAGCAAGCTTGTCGTAGGCAGTCAGCCTCTCACGATCGGAAATGACGCGGTAGACACTGACCCAGTAGCCCTTGGCCATGGAGATCTCCTGTGTTCGGCCGGATATGTCCGACTTCGAATCGACGCTCAGGTTGCTCGATCCCGGCGACGGAGCACCGGGCAGTTGTGGGGACGTGCTGATCCGGCCTGGTTCGGCCCTGCCACCCGCGGCTGCCGGTTCGCGCCCCGGCGAAGTCTTCCTCAGCGCCTCGGGCGCCTCCGGCGACAGGGGAACGTGCCGGAGCGCCGTCGCGCTGTGGGTGGTTGGCACCGACGGATATCGCGTCGACTCCGGTCTCCGCGACGGCCCTGACCGTGTTCAGCGTGATGGATCGGGACCGATATGCGTCTGGTGCTCACCGTGGCCATGCGGCGCTCATCGCCGCATAGACCGTGGGCAGGACCGGTGCGGGCCGCAGGTAGACATCCACCCGCTCCACCGATCCGGCGGAGAGGGTCAGCACCTCGCAGCCCTCAACGAGCTCGCCGCGCACGGTCGCCCGCCACAACACCACCGCGCGATCGTCGTCCGTCAGGACTTGGGCCACGGTGACGCCGTGGAAGGCCGTCGTTCGCGCCAGGCACACCGCCCGGACGGTGGACGGCGTCTCCCAGACGGAGAAGGGACTCTGGAGACGGGGTCGATCCCCGAAGAGCGCCACCAGGTCTTCGGCGCGGTCGTCGGCCAGGGCAGCGGCGTACGCGGCTGCGATCCGCTCCGCAATGCTGTTCGACATGGGCTTCCTCCAAGAGTCGCCTCGACCCTGCAGCAGGAACTAGAGGTCAGTGCGGTCCGACAGCAGCCGGCGGATCGGTGCAAGTGCCCTGTCCAGGGTCACGAATCGCGCGGCCGCATCCCGCACGACTGCGACCGGTAGCGACCTCCGGAACATCAGCCGGGCCAGGACCCGGGAGTTCTGCTGGGCGGCCTGGACCCGGGGCCGCTGCCGAGCCTCGTAGCGGCGCAGCGTGTCCGTCACCGCCCCGGGCGCGGCCTCCGCCAGCGACCGTCCCAGGACAGCGGCGGACTCCATCGCCATCGCCGCGCCGACGCCGGCGGTCGGGAGGAAGCCGGCCGCGGCGTCACCCACCAGGCCGACCCGGCCGACGGACCAGGTCGCGGCCCGGACGTCGGTCAGTGACCAGGAGTGCACGTCGCGACCAGCAGCTATCGCGGTGAGTGCCCGGTCCACGCGCGGGTCCCTCCCCCGCAGCTGCCCGCGGACCCTGACGACGAAAGCCGGTGCCCCTGCCGCCGTCGCCGAGCGCGGCCCACCCACGAAGACGCCGGTCCTGCCCTTCACCGGGTACAGCCCGACGAAGAACCCGGCGCCCCAGCACTCCTCGTACAGGTCCGCGGCGTCGTCCGGCTCCGCCCACCCGACCCACCCGGTCCATCCAGTGTCGTAGCCGGTGACCTGATCCGTCGAGAGGACCAACTTCCGGGTGGACGAATGCAGCCCGTCAGCCGCGATGACCGCGTCGAACTCGGCCGTCCTCTCCGAGGCGCCGTCGGACAGCACCGCACGGACGACGTCCGCCTGCTGCGCGAGCCGTGTCACCGTCGCGCCGTACGCCACCGCTCCCCCGGTATCGGCCAGCGCGGCCAGCAGTTCGCCACGCGAGATGCCCCGGTAGTCCCCGAACTCGAGCAGGCTGCCCAGCGAGTACTGCCGTAGCGGCCGGCCGGACCGGCCACGCATCGCGTAGCGGCGGACCGGCACCGATCGCTCCCGGTACGCGTCCTGCACCTTCAGGTGCGCCAACGGAGGATCCACCAGCGGCATCAGTCCGAGCATGTAGCCCGGATCGGCATCCGCACCCCGGCGATCCACCAGGACCGGGTCCAGTCCCGCGGCACGCAGGAACTGCGCCAGCGTCACACCGGCCACGCCGGCGCCGACGACGAGCACCCGCAGCCGATTCCGACGGACGGCGGCGAGCTGTTCCTCCAGGGCGACTGGCGTGAGCATCTCTCTGTCCTTCCTGGGGTTCGAACCCGGTCATGGCGCGTCGGCATCGAGGAACTGCACGATCTCGACGCGTCCCTTCCGGGGCTGTCAGATGGAAG
>NZ_DATMVN010000842.1:0-9202 GCF_035563135.1 Streptomyces sp. | reverse complement strand
TCACCCTTGGAGTTGCAGCAGTTGACACCGCTGTGGGCGCTGACCACGCGCGAGGGGTCGGCGGCCTGGACCCTTTCGGTGATCTTTCCGGTCTCGGTGCGGTCCCACTCGCCCCAGCCCTCGTTGAAGACGATCCAGGCGCCGATGGAGGGGTGGTTGTGCAGCTGTTCCATCATCTCGGCGCCCTGGTCGAGGAAGGCCTTCTGTCCCTTCTCGCCGGTGATGTTGCCGGAGACGAAGTCCTGCCACACCAGGAGACCGAGCTTGTCCGCGTGGTAGTACCAGCGGGCGGGCTCGACCTTGATGTGCTTGCGGACGGAGTTGAAGCCGAGGTCCTTCTGTGCCTTCAGGTCGAAGACCAGGGCGTCGTCGCTGGGCGCCGTGTTCAGGCCGTCGGGGTAGAAGCCCTGGTCGAGCTGGGCGAGGGAGAAGAACGGCTTCCCGTTGAGCACCAGCTTCTGGTAGCCGCCGACCTTCGCGACACCGAAGGAGCGCATGCCGAAGTAGCTGTCGACGGTGTCCCTGGACCGGCCGTCCTTGAGGGTGACCTGGAGGTCGTACAGGTACGGGTCGTCCGGCGTCCACAGGTGCTGCTCGCTCACCGGGAGGCTCAGCTCGCTGTTGGCCGGGCCGGTGACGGTGCCGACGACCTTGCCCTTCTTGTCGCGGGCGACAGCGGTGACCCGGGCCGACTCCGACGCGTTCCCGGAGTCGACCGTCAGGGCGAGCCGGCCCCCGTCGATGTCGGGCGTGGTCTTCAGCGAGTCCACGGCGGCCGGAGCGACAGGCTCCATCCAGACGGTCTGCCAGATGCCGGAGGAAGCGGTGTAGAAGATTCCGCTGGGGTTGGAGGACTGCTTGCCCGTGGGCTGGTCGGGTCCTGTGGTGTCGGTGACGGCGACCACGATCTCCTGGGGACCGCTGCCCTTGAGAGCGTCGGTGATGTCGGCACTGAAGGCGGTGTAGCCGCCGGTGTGCTCCGCGACCTGCTTGCCGTTGACCCAGACCCGCGCGTGGTGGTCGACGGCGCCGAAGTTGAGCTTCAGCCGGTCGTCGCTGTTCCGCTTGCCGACCGACCAGCTCCTGGGCACCGTGACGAGCTTGCGGTAGAACATGTGGTCTTCGTGGCGTTCGAGTCCGGAGAGCTGGGACTCGACGGGGTACGGCACGGTGATGCGCTCGTCGAGCTTCTTGCCGAAGACGGGCTGCTCGCCCGCCTCGGCCCCGGCGAACTCCCACGGCCCGTTGAGGTTCTTCCAGTCGTCGCGCACCTGCTGCGGACGGGGGTACTCCGGCATCGGATTCCTGGGGTCGGCCTTCTCGCCCCACGGGGTGAGCAGCCGGTGCGTGGAGAGGTTCTTCGCCCTGCGGCTGATCTCCGGGACGGTCTCGCCGCCGGCCTTCAGACCGCCCTCACCGTCGTAGACGAACTTGACCTGCTGGCCCTTCTGGACGGTTGCGCCCAGGGTGACGACGAGCGCCTTACGGTCGCCGGGCACCCTGGCGACCGACTTCACGGGCATCGGTGTGGTGTCCGCCTCGACGGTGAGGTGGTCCTTCACGTCCGTGATGCCGCTGACCTCGTGGTCGAAGGCCGCCTGCAGCTTCAGCCCGTTCCCGGCGACGCTCAGCCCGACCGGGTAGACCTCGAAGTCGGCCGGCGGGGTGAAGGCGGACTCCGGCACGATCTGCTTGGCGAGCTTCGCGCTGGACCAGCGCAGGAACATGTTCGCGCCGCCGGTGTCCTGGAACATCTCCAGCCGGAACGTGTGCGGTTCACCGGCCTTCAGGGAGACCGGCGCACTGGTCTGCTCCTTGTCCCAGTCCGGCTCCCAGTGGTCGATGACCGGCTTGTCGTCGATGAAGAGCCGGAAGCCGTTGTCACCGATGGCGGCGAAGGTGTAGTCCCCGTCCTCCGGAGCCTCGATCTGCCCCGTCCAGCGGGCGGTGGTGTGCTCGGTCCTCCCGGTGGCCGACTCGAACGCACCGGTCAGCCCGGGGAAGTTGATGTCCGGGTCGAGCGCCACGGCGCCGAGCTCCGCGAAGTCACGGGCGCCGGGGGCCGACATGGCGAAGTACTCGCCCTTGAGGCCGTGCACCTCGGTGGAGGGATTCTCCTTCACGGCCACCGGCGCGGCGGCGGCCTCCGCTGCGGGGGCTGCTGCGGCGGCGGGGACCAGGGTGGCCCCGATGGGGAGCAGCAGCGCCGCCGTGCAGGCGACTGTTCTGAGAAGTACGCGGGGGCGGGCTGGTTGTCGTATCAAGGCGTCGTCCTCGTCGAAGAAGCCGGGATGCCCCGAACCACGGGGCACTGCACATAGTCGAACATTGAGCCACAGCTCCAAACACCTGACAACGGTCGTGCACACAGAATTTTCAACGATAGAAAATCAGGCCCTCAGCGCCCTCGCTCCGGGCAGGCGGGACCCGGCGGGCGGCGTCGCGCCGCCCGCCGGGTCCTGGGCCCGGGCCGTTCGACGGGCTATCGCGGAAGATCCGCAGGCCCCGTGGCCCAGGAGGTGTTCGGCCTGTCGGAAAGTTGGTAGGCCAGGGTTCCTCCTCGGGTGACCAGCCCGGCGTCCGCCCAGGATCTGCCGGTCGCCCGCCCGTCGGCCCGCACCGCGTCGATGTACGGATGCGCCGCGTCGGCCTGCGGAGCGCTGATGCGGATGTCCCCGCCCTGCGGCCGGTCGAGCAGCGCGGACGGGAAGAGCGGCGCTCCGAGCAGCATGGTGGCGCTGCCCGGCGTCTGCGGGTAGAGGCCGAGGGCCGAGAAGACGTACCAGGCCGACATGGTGCCGAGGTCGTCGTTGCCCGGCAGGCCGCGCGGACCGGTCCCGTAGACCGTGTTCACGATCTCGCGTACGGTCTCCTGGGTCTTCCAGGGCTGTCCCAGCGCGTTGTAGAGCCAAGGGGCGTGGATACCCGGCTCGTTGGTGGGGTCGTAGCGCAGTGCGTCGCCGCCCTTGACCGACCAGGAACCGTCCGCCTTGTGGAAGAAGCCGTCGAGCCGCTTCGCCGCCACCTCCCGGCCGCCCATGGCCTCGGCCAGGCCCCGCACGTCCTGCGGGACCATCCAGGTGTAGGTGGCGCTGGTTCCCTGGGCGAAGCCCCGGTCGCCGCCGGGGCTGAAGGGAGTCACCCAGGAGCCGTCGAGGTTGCGCGCCTGGATGTAGCCGGTGGTTCCGGTGCCGTCGCCGGCCCCGGAGTTGAACACGTTGCGCCACCAGCGGCCGCGCTCCTCGAAGGCGTCGGCCTCCTCGTCGCGTCCGAGCAGGCGGGCCCACCGGCCGAGCGCCGCGTCGGCGACCGCGTCCTCCAGGGTCTCCGCGGCGCCGCCCCAGCAGTGGCAGACGTCGTGGGCCGCGTAGCGGGATTCCAGGTACTGGGCGAGGTTGGGCCGCTGACCGGTGCACTGGCCGGGGCAGCCCGCGTCGGAGAGGCCGTCGGGGTGGGGCACCGTGGCCTGGCGGGCCAGGGACCCGAAGGCGCCCTCGTGGTCGAAATTGCGTACGCCCATCGCGTAGAACGTGGCGAGGGTGGCGGCCGTGGGGTCTCCGGTCATCACATGCGTGGCACCGTTGACGTGCACCCAGCGGTCCCAGACGCCGTCGTTCTGCCGGGCGAAGTTGTACAGCGACTGGGCGAAGTCGCCCGCGATCCTCGGTTTGAGGAGCGCGAGCAGCTGGATCTGGGCGCGGTACTGGTCCCAGCCGGAGAAGTTGCTGTACTGCGCCTTCTGGCCGCGCGTCACCCGGTGCGGCTTCCCGTCCATGCCCGGGTAGCGGCCGTCGGTGTCGCTGATCAGGTTCGGCTGCATCAGCGAGTGGTACAGCGCCGTGTAGAAGGCGGTGCGCTGCGCCTCGCTGCCACCGCCGATGCGTACGGAGGCGAGCTCACGGTCCCAGGCGGCGGATCCCGCCCCGGCCACGTCGTCGACGCTCGCCCCCGGCGCGATCTCCTTGCGGAGATTGGCCTCGGCGCCGGCCTGGCTCACGTAGGAGATCCCGATCCGCATACGGACGTCGTCGTCGGCCGAGGTGTCGAAACCGACCCAGCCGCCGGATCCCCGCCCGGCCCGGTCCGCCCCGGTGGCGTACCCCTCACCCCCGCTCGCGCTGGTCGCACCCGGCGAAAGGGTGCTGTCGTGCCAGGTGCCCGTGGTGGCGAAGTCACGGTCGAAGGAAGCACTGAAGTAGAGCCGGTAGTAACTCTTGCGGTTGTTGGTGCCACCGTTGGCGCGCCGGCCGCAGAACGCCCCGGTGAGCACGGAGCCGGTCACCTTGCGGTGCGCGGCGTCGATCCCGATCTCGGCGTCCTCGCTGCCGTTGAGGGAGTTGGACGTCCGGAACAGCAGGTTGGCGGGCCTGCCCGCCGGGAAGCCGAAGTCGGCCACCCCCGCACGCTCGCTCACGGCGAGGTCCGCGGTGGCGCCGGAGTCCAGTCCGACGGTGTAACGGCCGGGCACCGCACGCTCGTTGTCGTGCGAGAAGTCCGACGCGTATACGGCGTCCTCGGTGTCGGCGGACGGCGAGGAGGTGACGTCACCGACGAACGGCATGATCGGCACGTCACCGGCGGCGCCGGGATTGCACCCGGCTCCGTTGACATGCGTGAGGCTCAGGCCGCGCATCCGGGTGACCCCGTACTCATAACCGTTGGCCGCCCCGGTGCTCGTCTGGTCCCCCGTGGTGCTGGTCGGCGACCAGGCGATCATGCCGTACGGACGGACCGCGCCGGGGTAGGTGTTGCCGCCGTTCGCCGTGCCGATCATCGGATCGACATGGGCGGTGGGCCGTGCGACGAGTGCGTCGGCCTGGGAGGCCGGCGGCAGGACGGCGCCGGCCAGCGCTCCGGTGAGGGCGATCGCAGCGGCCCGTGCGGCGGGACGCCGGGCCGCGGACGGTCTGGAGGGCATGTTCTCGGATACCTCCGGCAAAGGGGGACAACGTTGTCAGCACCATCCTGACGAGGGCGCGGGCAGCATCGGTCGATTCGCGGCCGAGCGTAGGTCGCCGGAGCGTGCGAGGGAATGCCGCGGATGGATCCCGCCGGTGAACGAGCGGTGAACGCGCCGCCGGAGCCGGACCGCTGACACCATGAAGGCCAAAAAAGGGAGTAAGCCCCGCACAGCCGCAGAAGGAGCACCGTGATCCGCTGGACGTACGCCTTCATCGACCGCCCCGAAGCCGTGGCCGGCCGCGCCGCCGCCTTCTGGAGCGCGGTCACCGGGACCGGCACCTCCACGCCGTGGGGCGAGCGGGGCGAATTCACCACCCTGCTCGCGGAAGCATCCGACGCCTGCCTGGTCGTCCAGGCGGTGGGCGGACCGGGTGGGGCACACCCCGATCTGGCGGTGGACGACATGCCCGCCTTCACCGCACTGGCCTGCCGGCTGGGCGCCGAGGCCGAGGCCCGGCATCCGGAGCTGGCGGTCCTGCGCTCCCCCGGCGGCCAGCCCTTCTGCGTCGTCCCCTGGCGGGGCCAGAAGACACGGCCGCCGGTCCTCACCGGCCCCGGTGGCACCGCGAGTCGGCTGGACCAGCTCTGCCTCGACGTGTCACCGGCGGCGTTCGAGGCCGAGGTAGGTTTCTGGGCCGCGCTGACCGGCTGGGACGCCCGCCCCGGCGCCCACCCCGAGTTCCACGTCCTTCGCCCGCCCCTGGACCTGCCCGTCCGTCTGCTCGTCCAGCGCCTGGACGAGCCCCGTCCCGCCTCGGCCCATCCGGATCTGGCCTGCTCGGACCTCGTGGCGGGCCGGGCCCTGCACGAACGGCACGGCGCCGAGTTCGTACGCGACGGCGACGGATGGACGGTGATGCGGGATCCTGCGGGCGGCGTCTACTGCCTGACGGGGCGGGCCCCGGTGACGGGCGAGTAGGTGCTCACGGCCCTGCCGGCCGGGAGGGACACCAAGGTGATCACCGGGCCGTGGACCGCGAGCGGGAACCGCTCGGTCACCTCGGCCCGCCCGATCTCCTGCCCTGCCGTGAAAGGGCGGGCCGGGCCCCGGGTGAAGGGGCCACGGCCCGCGGCACGCTACGGCGTGGTGATGCTCGGCCGGGGCGCGGCCGGCATCCCGCTGCCGATGGCGAAGCTGGGGTGCGGCGGCTGGTTGTACGCGGTGTTCTGCCAGGCCAGCGCTGTCCGGTACATGGTGTCGTGGAGCAAAGTGGTGATCTTCGTGCCGGTCTCGTGCGGCGTGGAGTAGATCCGCAGGGCCGTGTTGTTGGTGGTCGCCCAGACCACTTCCTCACGCCAGTCACCGAAGAGGTCGCCCGAGAGCGCGGGCGTGGCCTTGGTGCCGTTGCTGGAGTGGACCGATGCCCCGGTCAGCAGACGGGTGTCGGCCGACGTGCCGTACTTGTCGATGCGGGTGCCGTCGAGGAGCTCACGCGTCGTGTCGCCGTCCCACCAGGACAGGAAGTTGGAACTGGACGGCTTGCGGCTCGCGACCACGTCGCCCTTCGGACCGCGCACACCGGAGACGGCGGAGGACCAGGACTCGGCGCCGGCGCTGCCGGACCAGATGTCACCGGACACGCCGCGTCCGTTGTCGCCGCCCGCGGGCGTCGACCAGAGGATCTGGCCGTTCTTGGCGTCCGCCATCCACGAGGACGGCTTCGAGCTGTCCTCGGAGACCTTGAACTCCTCGAGACCGGCCCGGGAAGGATCGAGATCCCCTACGTGCATGGCGTCGCCGTGGCCGTTCTTCGTCGTCCACAGTCCGCTGCCGTTGTCGTCCACGGCCATGGCGCCGTACATGATCTCGTCCTTGCCGTCACCGTCGGCGTCGGCGACGGACAGCTGGTGGTTGCCCTGGCCGTCGTACCCCCTGCCGGAGTTGGTCGAGCTGTTCGTGTCGAAGGTCCAGCGGCGGGTGAACGCGCCGCCCCGCCAGTCCCAGGCGGCGATGACACTGCGCGTGTAGTAGCCGCGCGCCATGATCAGGGACGGCCTGGAGCCGTCCAGATAGGCCGTGCCGGCGAGAAAGCGGTCGACCCGGTTGCCGTAGGAGTCTCCCCACGACGACACCGTGCCGCGTGCGGGCACGTAGTCGACGGTGCCCATCGCCGCACCCGTTCTCCCGTTGAACATCGTCAGGAACTCGGGCCCGGACAGGATGTATCCGGATGAGTTGCGGTGATCGGCGGAAGAGCTGCCGATCACCTTGCCGGCGCCGTCCACACTGCCGTCGGCGGTCTTCATCGCCACCTCGGCCTGGCCGTCACCGTCGTAGTCGTACACCTGGAACTGGGTGTAGTGAGCGCCGGAACGGATGTTGCGCCCCAGGTCGATCCGCCAGAGCCGGGTGCCGTCGAGGCGGATGCCGTCGATGACCGTATGGCCCGTGTAGCCGGACTGGGAGTTGTCCTTGGCGTTGGTGGGCTGCCACTTCAGCACGAAGTCGAGGGCGCCGTCGCCGTCCAGGTCACCGACGGAGGCGTCGTTGGCCTCGTAGGTGTAGGCGACCCCGTCGGGTGTCGTCCCGCCGGCGGGCGGGCTGATCGGCACGTCCTTGTATCCGGCACGGAACTGGACCGCGTGTACGGAGTCGCTCTGCTCCACACCGCCGACGACCGCGCGCACCGTGTAGTCGGCGGTGGCGGGCGCGCCGGAGTGGAAGTAGTTCGTGGACGCGGTGACCGGCGAGGCGTTGACCTTGGTACCGGCTCGGTAGACGTTGAAGGAAACGTTGTCGGGGTCGGTACCCAGCCAGCGCCAGCTGACGAGGTTCCCGCTGTCGGTGTGCACGCTCACGACGCCGCGGTCGAGTGCCTCGGCCTGCCGGGCGGTGGCAGCCTGTGAGACGGGGCCGAGTGCGACGAGCCCGCCGGCGGCGAGCAGTCCGGCCGCCAGGGCGCCGATCAGCGCACGGGTGCGGGGGGTGCGGCGTCTGTGGCGGGGGCGGGAATCGGGGCGGGGAAGCAGAGGTTCCACGAGAGGCACCTTCTGGCCGGGGACGGCTTACGCCCCCTCAGTTGCTCCCGGAAGCCGAAAGGTTGCCGCCGGATTCCGTTTGTGTCCCGGCCGGCCGCGCCCGCCCCACGCCGGCCGCGTGCGCCGCGGCGTGGAGGGAGCGCAGGGCGAGCAGCAGGAAGCCGATGTCGTCGAGATAGACCGGGTCCGGCAGCAGGTCGACGGGCGATACGGTGTAGATCACCGACGCCCACACGAGCGCCTTGTTGTGCAGCGGGATGCCCGCGTCGACGAGGAGCCGTCTGGCCCGGACGACCCGTACCAGCAGGACGGCGGCGGCGCCCGCCGTGAGCAGCGCGAGCGCGCCGACGATGAGCCAGACCGAGGTGTCCATGCCTCATCGTCTCCCCGCGGGGCGGCCGGAGCGCGGAGGCGTCACCCGTGGCTCCTGGCCTGCTGCCGGGCGCGACGGCGCTTCAGAGCGCGGCGTTCGTTCTCGTCCGTGCCTCCCCAGACACCCGCGTCCTGATTGTTCTCCAGGGCCCAGTCCAGGCACTTCTCCTGCACGGGGCAGGCGCCGCAGACGGCCTTGGCCTCCTCGGCCTGTACGAGCGCGGGACCTGTGCTGCCGATGGGGAAGAACAGGTCGGGGTCCTCTTCGCGGCACGCCGCGTGCATGCGCCAGTTGTCCATGTCTCTCACTCCTTCTCGCAGAAAAAGGTCCGTCGGTCTCCGCTGGGTTCCGCTTCTTTTCGGTTCCGCACTGTGCGCGTGACCGTCATCGGGCGTTCGAAACCACAACGAGCCCGTTCTTCAAGGGTTTCCGGCGCTCCGGGGCGCATACGGCGAGGACGGGTCCGGGTGCGGGGCAGCAGCGCGCGCCGTCCAGCCGGTCGTGGCAGTCCATGACGGCGGCCGGCTCGTCGATGACGTCCGTCCGGGGGCCGGGGAATTCGAGAAGCGTTCGCTCACCGGTCTCCGGGGCCGGGACGCGCAACAGGTGCAGCGGTGGGGCACCGGCCATGGGGTGCGGTGGGAAGTGGAGGGGCGCCATCCGCGCCGTGAGGCGCCGACGGCGTGTGGCCTCCTCCGGCACGGCCTGGTGCCCGGCCGTCTCCCCGGGGCCGTCGGCGTGCGTGGGGTCACGAACGCGGCGCAGGAGGCCGCGCATCACCGGATCCGGTGCCGGAGGAGGCCACGCGACACGAAAGGCCCGGGCCCGGTGGCCTTCGGCGGGCCGGACGGCACGGGCGACGTCCTCAGCCTCCTGCCGGCGGCCGGG
>NZ_DATMVN010000841.1:0-16068 GCF_035563135.1 Streptomyces sp. | reverse complement strand
CGCCGGGGCGGACGCTTCGAGCCCCTTGCCGTTCTTCGCCTCGATCGACAGCGAGCGGTGGTCGATCCCGAACGTCGTCGTCCCCTCCAGTACGCCGTTCAACGCGCGCTCCAGCTCCATCTCGGGGCCCGGGCACATCTTCCTGGTGGAGGTGAGCGGGCCGAAGGTGAGGGTGGAGCCCGAGACCGTGGCCCTGCCGCGGAAGGAGTTGCAGCCGAGGCTCCCTTCCACCGAGCCGTCCTTCCCGAAGGTGAGGTGCGCCTTGTTCTCCGTACCGGCGGGCAAGGAGGCGGTGACACTGCCGGACACGAGCCCGGTGACCTTCCAGGCGGTGCCGGTGAGGGGAGCCGGGGGTTCGGAGACGAGGGCGATGGTGTCGCCCCGCGCCGTGGTCAGGGTGAGGGTCTTGCGGTCGCTCCGCTGCGCGACGGCGGCCTTGAGCTCACCGCTGAAGGCACGGCCCAACGCCTTCTCGAACTCCTGGACCTCCTTCTCGCACCCCATCCCGGTGGTCGTGCCCGGCCCGACGGTCACCTTGTCGCCCTCGACGGCGGCGTCGGCGGTGAAGCGGTTGCAGCCCAGGCTGCCCGTGGCCTTCCCCTCCGGGCCGATCTCGACATGGGCGCCTGCGGGGGCGGTGGTCTTCCTCCCCCCGACGGTCAGGGAGGAGACGGTCCAGTGGACACCGGTCACCGGTTGCCCGGCCCGTACGGTGCCGCTGCCGTCCCCGGAGTCCGCGGACTCCCCGGATCCCGCTCCGGAGCCCGGCTCCGTACCGCAGGCGGCAAGGGTGAGGGTGGCCAGGACGGCCAGGACGCTGACAGCCATACGTTGTGTGCGCATGGCCGTTGGACGGATCGAGCAGCCGATCCGGTTCCCCCTCAGCCCGTCAGGGGAAGCAGCGGGGCGAGGTCGGCCCGCTCCCCGCTGGCGCTGACCTGCGCCGCTTCGAGCGCGTCCGCCCACCGCGTACGCCCGGTGGCCAGCCTGATCCAGGTGAGCGGGTCCGTCTCCACGACGTTCGGCGGCGTGCCCCGGGTGTGCTTGGGCCCGCCGATGCACTGGACGACGGCGAAGGGCGGCACGCGCACCTCGACGGAACCACCGGGCGCCTTGTCCGCGAGCGCGTCGGCGAGCAGCCGGGTACAGGCGGCGAGCGCCTGGCGGTCGTACGGGATGTCGAGGCCGGTCGCCCGGTGGAGGTCGTCGGTGTGGACGACGAGCTCGACGGTGCGGGTGACCAGGAAGTCGCCCAGCCGCATCGTCCCGGCCCTGGTCGTCACCAACCGGTCGCCGTCGCCGGCGGGGACCAGTCGTCCGAACCGGTCGGCCGTCTCCTCGTACAAGGCGCCCAGACCGGGGTGGGCCTCGGCCTGTTCCCGGGTGTCGCCGGCGATGTCCTCCGCCATGCCCGCGGTGGAGGACGGCCACTCCAGCAGGGTGAGCTGCGGCTTGGTCCCGGGCGGCTCCGGTGACTCCAGCTCATGGCTGACGCGGCCCAGCGCCATGGTGAGGTGGACGGCGAGCTCCCGCACGGACCACTCCCCGAGCCCGGACGGCCCGGCCAGCTGGTCCTCCGTCAGGGCGGCCACCGCCTGCCGGACACGGTCGAACTGGGCCAGGACCGCGGTGCGGGTCCGGTTGAGATCGTAGGCGCGCGGGCGCTTCTTCGCCGGGGGCATACGGGCGAGACTAACCGGCGCCGCTGACAACGCACGCCCTCCGCACGCGAGCTCAGCTCCGCTCGAAGTCAGAGGCCTCGGGGAGGACGGGACTCGTGCAGCCGCGACGCCCGGTGGCGTCGTCGACGTAGGCCCGGAACAGGGGCTCCAGCCGGTCGCGGAGGATACGGTCGTACGGATAGGACACCTGCATCAGGTGCAGGGCGGGCCGGCCGTCGCAGACGGAGGAGGCCCACCAGGTGAACTCGTCCGAGCCCGCCGTGCCGGGGCGGATCTCGGTCCGGTCCCGCAAGCCGGTCCGCACGCCTCTGGTGCCGTCACCGACGAGGGTCTCAGTCCTCAGCCACAGGGGGGAGAGCGAGAGCACCGTGCCGAGGTCCCGCGGGCGCTCGGTGGTCTTCTCGTAGGCGGGCCAGATCCTCCGGGTCCCGTCCTCGCCGAGCGCGAGCAGGCAGGCGTCGTGGGCGCTCGCCGTCCCGGCCGGCGCGGCGAGCGCACGGTCGGGGAGGGAACCACGTCCCTCGGCGGCTATGAGACGTCCGTACCAGGCGCACGTGCCGCCGGCCCCGGCCGCCGGGCGGAGGGCGAACGCCGGCTCGGGGAACTCGGCGGGCAGCGCGGGCAGTCCGGCCCGGCATCCCCGCTCCTCGGCAGCCCGTTCCACCGCCTGCCTCGCCAGACCGGCGAGCGTGCGGCGGTCCTCGGGCCGGGCGACGTCGGCGTACTTGGCGACGGCCGAGGCCTCGACGGACGACAGCGCGCCGTCGTCCGCGCACAGGGCCCTGGCCGTCACCATGTGGCTCTCGTACTCACCGAGCCTGCCGTCACCCAGCGGGTGCGGCACGGCCCGGTCCGCCGCGGCCGTGATGTCGTCCACGCCACCGCGGCGGAGTTCGAAGGGCTCGTCGTCGAGCGCGATCCGGCGCTCGTCGGCCTTCGGATCGGCCGGGTACATGGTGAGGGTCAGGGCGAAGTGCCCGTACGTCGTCCCCGGATCGCCCACCCGGTGCACGAGGCAGTTGCTGACCCGCCGGGCGGTGGAGACGTGGTGGCGGTCCGAGAGCTCCACACGGTCGGTGCCGCCGTTCAGGCCGAGCACCAGCTCCGGGTCGACGAGGCCGCCGCACCCCGCTGCGATGCGCTCCCGGCTCTCGGACCGGGCGCGGAGATCGGCCACCTGCATGACGATGGCCCAGACACTCACGCCGATCCCCGCCACGGCGACCAGGCAGAACAGCGCGTTCAGGGCCTTCTGCACGCGCTCGCGCCCGGCCGGCTCCCCCGGGTGCCCAGGTGGCACGGCAGCGCTCGTGACGTCCATGACCGGCCCCCCGTACAACGGCAACACGTGACGTCCCGCAAGCTACCAGCCGCCACCGACCGGCCGGCGACGAAGATCCCGCCGCCGGCCGGTACGCCGACGCCCCTGCGGGCGGGCGGGATCCCGCGCGCTTCGTCGAGGTCCGGGCGCTCCCTGAGCGGGGAGCGCACACGCGGCTCGGCGGACGCGCCGAAGGATCCGGAAAACACACCGCAGCCCCCGCCCGGTGGACCCGGGCAGGGGCTGCGGTACAGCAGAACCTAGGCGAACAGACCCTCCAGGGTCCCCTCGTGCGCCGTGCGCAGCTCGCTCAGCGGAATGCTGAACTCGCCCTGGATCTCGATCTCCTCGCCGTCCACGACACCGATCCGGACCGCGGGCAGGCCGCGCGCACCGCACATGTCGTTGAAGCGGAGCTCCTCGCTGCGCGGAATCGAGACGACCGCACGGCCCGCCGACTCCGAGAACAGGAAGGTGAAGGCGTCCAGACCGTCCGGGACGACCAGCCGGGCACCCTTCCCGCCACGCAGGCAGGACTCGGTGACCGCCTGGATCAGGCCGCCGTCGGAGAGGTCGTGCGCCGCGTCGATCATGCCGTCGCGGGAGGCCGAGATCAGGATCTCGCCGAGCAGCTTCTCACGGCCCAGGTCCACCTTCGGCGGCATCCCGCCGAGGTGCTGGTGGATGACCTCGGACCAGGCCGAGCCGCCGAACTCCTCGCGGGTGTCGCCCAGGAGGTACAGCAGCTGGCCCTCTTCGGCGAAGGCGACCGGCGTGCGCCGGGTGACGTCGTCGATCACCCCGAGGACGGCCACGACCGGCGTCGGGTGGATCGCCGTCTCCCCGGTCTGGTTGTACAGCGACACGTTGCCGCCGGTGACCGGGGTGCCCAGCTCCAGGCAGCCGTCCGCCAGACCGCGGGTGGCCTCGGCGAACTGCCACATCACGTCCGGGTCCTCGGGCGAACCGAAGTTCAGGCAGTCCGAGATGGCCAGCGGCTTGGCGCCGGTCGCGGCGACGTTGCGGTACGACTCCGCGAGGGCCAGCTGCGCGCCCGTGTACGGGTCGAGCTTGGCGTAGCGGCCGTTGCCGTCGGTCGCCATGGCGACGCCCAGATTCGACTCCTCGTCGATCCGGACCATGCCGGCGTCCTCGGGCATCGCCAGCACGGTGTTGCCCTGGACGAAGCGGTCGTACTGGTCGGTGATCCAGGACTTGGAGGCCTGGTTCGGGGAGCTGACCAGCTTGAGGACCTGCTCGCGCAGCTCCGCGCCGCTCGCCGGACGGGCCAGCTCGCCGGCGTCGTCGGCCTGCAGCGCGTCCTGCCAGGAGGGCCGGGCGTACGGCCGCTGGTAGGTCGGGCCCTCATGGGCCACGGAGCGCGGCGGTACGTCCACGATCTGCTCGCCGTGCCAGAAGATCTCCAGCTGGGTGCCCTCGGTCACCTCACCGATGACGGTGGCGATGACGTCCCACTTCTCGCAGATCTCCATGAAGCGGTCCACGTGCTGCGGCTCGACGATCGCGCACATGCGCTCCTGCGACTCGCTCATGAGGATTTCCTCGGGCGAGAGGGAGGAGTCGCGCAGCGGCACGGTGTCCAGCTCGACGCGCATGCCGCCGGAACCCGCGGAGGCCAGCTCGCTCGTGGCGCAGGAGAGCCCGGCGCCGCCGAGGTCCTGGATGCCCGCGACGAGCTTCTCCTTGAAGATCTCCAGGGTGCACTCGATGAGGAGCTTCTCCTGGAACGGGTCGCCGACCTGGACGGCCGGACGCTTCGCCGGTCCGGTCGACTCGAAGGTCTCCGAGGCCAGGACCGAGACGCCGCCGATGCCGTCGCCACCGGTGCGGGCGCCGTAGAGGATCACCTTGTTGCCGGGGCCGGAGGCCTGGGCGAGGTGGATGTCCTCGTGCTTCATCACGCCGATGCAGCCGGCGTTGACGAGCGGGTTGCCCTGGTAGCAGGCGTCGAAGACGACCTCTCCGCCGATGTTCGGCAGGCCGAGGCAGTTGCCGTAGCCGCCGATGCCCGCGACGACGCCGGGCAGGACGCGCCGGGTGTCGGGGTGGTCGGCCGCGCCGAAGCGGAGCGGGTCCACGACCGCGACCGGACGGGCGCCCATGGCGAGGATGTCGCGGACGATGCCGCCGACGCCGGTGGCCGCGCCCTGGTAGGGCTCGATGTACGAGGGGTGGTTGTGCGACTCGACCTTGAAGGTGACCGCGTAACCCTGGCCGACGTCGACGACACCGGCGTTCTCGCCGATGCCGACGAGCATCGCGTCGTTGGCGGGGACCTTCTCGCCGAACTGCTTGAGGTGGACCTTGCTGCTCTTGTACGAGCAGTGCTCGGACCACATCACGGAGTACATGGCGAGTTCGGCACCGGTGGGGCGGCGGCCCAGGATCTCGCGGATCCGGGCGTACTCGTCCTCCTTGAGGCCGAGCTCCTTCCAGGGCTGTCCGGCGTCCGGGGTCTCGGCCGCGTGCTTGACCGTGTCGAGGCTCATGCGGTGACCAGCTTCTTGATGATCGAGGTGAAGATGCCCAGGCCGTCGGTGCGGCCGGTGCCGACCAGCGGGTCGACGGCGTGTTCCGGGTGCGGCATCAGACCGACGACGTTGCCCGCGGCATTGGTGATGCCGGCGATGTCGCGCAGCGAGCCGTTCAGGTTGACGTCGGCGTAACGGAAGGCGACGCGGCCCTCGGCCTCCAGCTCGTCGAGCGTGCGCTCGTCGGCGGTGTACCGGCCGTCCACGTTCTTCAGCGGTACGGAGATCTCCTGGCCCGCCGTGTAGGCCGAGGTCCACGCGGTGTCCGCGTTCTCCACCCGCAGCTTCTGGTCGCGGCAGATGAAGTGGAGGTTGTTGTTGCGCAGCATCGCGCCGGGCAGCAGGTGCGCCTCGGTCAGGATCTGGAAGCCGTTGCAGATACCGAGGACCGGCAGACCGGCCTTCGCCTGCTCGATGATGGTCGCCATCACCGGCGAGAAGCGCGAGATGGCACCGGCGCGCAGATAGTCGCCGTAACTGAATCCGCCCGCGAGGATCACCGCGTCGACCTGGTGGAGGTCCTTGTCACGGTGCCAGAGGGATACGGGTTCGGCGCCCGCGATCCGCACGGCCCGCAGGCTGTCCTGGTCGTCGAGCGTGCCGGGAAAAGTGACGACTCCGATACGGGTGGTCACTTCTCCTCCTCCACCTTGACGGTGAAGTCCTCGATGACGGTGTTGGCGAGGAAGGTCTCGGCCATCTCGTTAATACGGGCAAGGGCGGCATCGTCGACCGGCCCCTCGACCTCGAGCTCGAAACGCTTTCCCTGACGAACGTCCGCGATTCCGTCGAAGCCGAGACGGGGCAGTGCGCGCTGCACAGCCTGTCCCTGCGGGTCGAGGATCTCCGGCTTGAGCATGACGTCGACTACGACGCGTGCCACTGGCACTCCCGGTGGTGTGGTGCGGCTGTGTCTCCGAGGGGTTCCCCAGATCCCCGCGGGTCCTCTCAGCGTACCTGGCCGGAAATTCTACGCGGGTAGATATGCCGTGGGCCTGATCACGGTGAGATATCGGGAGCGACAACCCCCGGGGAAACGCCGGGGAAAAAATCTTCACCCGGATTGCATGCGGCCCCACGGAGGCAACACGCGGATTCATTTGCCCGGACTTCACAATGCGGCTCCTGCCGCTGTACAAATGAATACCGGGGAAAGCACCATTGCCCCGGAACAGTCGACAGCCGTCGATCCGTATCCGCCCAGCCGCCGGAAGGCCGGCATCAGCGCATGTCAGGCGCGACGATGCCGTAGGAAAGGACCGATATCCGTGGCTCAGCGCGTAGTGGTAACGCTCTCCGACGACATCGACGGGGGAGAAGCGGCGGAAACGGTCACCTTCGCCCTGGACGGGAAGTCGTACGAGATCGACCTCAATCCCGCCAATGCAGAGAAACTGCGGAAGGCGCTGGCGCCGTACGTGGCAGCCGGCCGAAAGCAGACAAATACCGGCAAGCACGGCAGAGCTCCCGTGGCGTACCACCACACGTCGCTCGCGCCGGACCCCGCGGCCGTGCGCGCCTGGGCCCGCTCGCACCGGATGGAGGTGCCGGCCCGCGGCCGGATCCCCAAGAAGGTCTACGAGGCGTTCAGTGCGGCCAGTTGAGGGCTACGCCCGGAATGCCCCCTTCCGCTCCGGTGTCCGCCCGTAGCCGGAACGACACCCGGGAGAGCCGACTTGCACAACACCCCTGCAGGTCGGCTAGAGTCTGGAGCACGCCGAAGGGCAAGGCCGAAAAGCCGGGTCCGACGCAGCGTGCGGGTGTAGTTCAGTAGTAGAACATCCCCCTTCCAGGGGGAAGGCGCAGTGTGCAATTCCTGTCACCCGCTCTGCACCGCCTTACCGGGCCACCAAGTGGATCAGGTAGAGTGGTGAGCGCTCCACCGGTGAAAGCCGAGTGGCAGCAATGCGGACGTAGCTCAGTTGGTAGAGCGCAACCTTGCCAAGGTTGAGGTCGCCAGTTCGAACCTGGTCGTCCGCTCTTGTTCCAAAGGCCCTGATCGATTTCGATCGGGGCCTTTGGCGTTCCTGGTTGTCCCCGTATGACGTTCGTCATGAACATTGATGACACCATGCACTGCTCGCGGTCGTGGGCCGGTGGAAGTCTTGGGCCATGACCAGCGAAGACTTCCCCCCGGCCGGAGCCGGGGCCTGAGGTCCACGGGGACGAAGGGGGAGACGGGGCCGTGTGGGTGCGGGCACAGGTGCGCAGATGGCAGAAGCGCGAGGGGTTCGACAAGATCGATCTCTACACGCGCGGGTCCATGCACTCCATGATCTGGGGGATGGTCCTGTGCGTGGTGCTCCTGTCGGTGACCCGCCCGGTGCGGCATTCGGACGCGCCCACCGCCCTGATCGCCGGTACGGTCCTGGCCGCGATCGCGCAGGGCGTCTGCTCGGTGCCGCTGGTCACCCGGGCTCTCGACAGCTACCTCGGCCGTGGGCCCGTCGGGAGACGGCTGCCCGTTCTCGCAGCCGTCCTGCTCCTCGCGAACGCGGCAGGCCTGCTGGCACTCGGCGGGTACGCCGGCACCGAGACGTTTCCCGAGCTGCAGCTGGCCCTGGGTGCGGTGGTGTGGCCGTTCATGACGCCTTTCGTCCTCGTCGTACCGGTGTGGGCGTCCGGGGTGTGCATCGTGGCCGGTGCGGCCGGCATGAGTGGCGGCGTCCTGCTGGCCGGGGCCACCGAGCCCTTCGCCCTGACCACGTTGACGGGGGTGGGCTTCGGCAGCGCGCTGATCTCCCTCACCGTCCGGCTCTCCGCCTGGACGCTCGGGATCACGCAGAAGCTCCGCGACGCCCGGGACGTGGAGACCCGGCTGGCGGTCGCCGAGGAACGGCTGCGGTTCGGGCGGGACATGCATGACGTCCTGGGCCGGAATCTGGCGGTGATCGCGCTGAAGAGCGAGCTCGCGGTCGAGCTGGGACAGCGCGGAAAGGCCGCGGCGATGGACCAGATGGTCGAGGTGCAGCGCATCGCACGCGCCTCCCAGCAGGAGGTCCGCGACGTCGTGCGGGGATACCGGGAAGCCGATCTCGGTACGGAACTGCTGGGGGCCCAGGGGGTTCTGCGGGCGGCCGGGATCGAGTGCGCCGTCCATGGCGACGGCGGGCAGCTTCCCGCACCGGTGCGGTCGGCGCTCGGCTGGGCCGTGCGCGAGGCGGCCACCAACGTCCTGCGTCACGGCGATCCCCAGCGTTGTGACATCCGGCTGGAGAACGTACCGGGCGGGGTACGGCTGGTGGTGGAGAACGACGGGGTGACGCCGGACGGGACCGTGGTCCCCGGCGGTGGCTCAGGGCTGCACGGACTCCGGGAACGGCTGGCCTCGGTCGGCGGTTCGCTGGAGGCGGGGCCGGTGGGCGAGGGCCTGTTCCAGCTGACCGCGGCTGTCCCACTGCCCTCACCACGGCATACCGCGCCTTCCCCGCCGGAGAAAAGACGACCACTCCACCGACCGCCGTCCGAGTCCTGCTCGCCGACGACGAGCACCTGATCCGGGGCGCGTTGGCCGCCCTCCTCGCGCTGGAGGACGACATCGTCCTGGTCGCCGAGGCGGCGACCGGGCCGGAAGCACTCGCGATGGCCCTGGCCCACCGGCCCGATGTGGCCGTCCTGGACCTGGAGATGCCGGGCGCGGACGGTGTGAAGGTCGCCACAGCGCTGCGAACCGCACTGCCCGGTTGCCGCACCATGATCGTGACGAGTCACGGCAGGCCGGGGAACCTGGAGCGGACCCTGGAGGCGGGTGTCCGGGCGTTCGTTCCGAAGACGGTCAGCGCCCGGCGGCCGGCCGGGATCATCCGGACCGTGCACGCGGGAAACCACTATGTGGACCCGGAGTTGGCGGCCGACGCGATCTCCGCCGGCGGCTCCCCGCTGACCCCGCGGGAGGCCGAGGTGCTGGAGCTGGCGGCGGACGGGGCGCCGGTCGCGGAGATCGCGGAGCGGGCGTCGCTGTCGCAGGGCACCGTGCGCAACTGCCTGTCGGCTGCCGTCTCCACACTCGGGGCGGAGAACCGTCATGCGGCAGTGCGTCTCGCACGGGAGAGAGGTTGGGTATAGTAAGCAGCGCGCTGCGGCGCATGCGAACGTAGCTCAGCTGGTAGAGCGCAACCTTGCCAAGGTTGAGGTCGCGAGTTCGAACCTCGTCGTTCGCTCCACACAAGAAGGCCCCGGTCCTCGTGACCGGGGCCTTCTGCCGTCACACCCCCCGGGCCGGCCAGTTCATACCCGTCAGGAGCTCGTACGCGTCCAGGTACTTGGCCCGGGTCGCGTCGACGATGTCCTGCGGCAGCGGCGGGGGCGGCTGCTCGCTGTGCCGGTCCCAGCCGGAGGCCGGGGAGGTCAGCCAGTCACGCACGAACTGCTTGTCGTACGAAGGCTGCGCCCTGCCCGGCTCCCAGGACTCGGCCGGCCAGAAGCGCGAGGAGTCGGGTGTCAGCACCTCGTCGGCGAGGATCAGCTCCTCACCACCGTCCGCGGCGGGCGCGAAGCCGAACTCGAACTTCGTGTCGGCGAGGATGATCCCGCGCTCACGGGCGATGTCCCGGGCACGGCCGTAGACGTCCAGCGTCGTCCGGCGCAGCAGAGCCGCCGTCTCGGGGCCGACCTCGCGGGCGACCTCCTCGTACGGGACGTTCTCGTCGTGATCGCCGACCGCGGCCTTCGTGGCCGGGGTGAAGATCGGCCCCGGGAGCTCGGAGCCGTCGACGAGGCCCTCGGGCAGGCCGAGGCCGCACACCGTACGGGTCGCGTCGTACTCGGTCAGGCCGGAGCCCGTCAGATATCCGCGCGCCACGCACTCGACCTGGACCATCCGCAGCGAACGGCAGATCAGGGTCCGGCCGGCCCAGTCGGCGGGAGCTCCGGCGGGGAGTTCCGTCGACAGCACGTGGTTGGGGACGAGATCGGCGAGCTGGTCGAACCACCACAGCGACAGCTGGGTGAGCACGCGGCCCTTGTCCGGGATCTCGGTGGGCAGGACCCAGTCGTACGCGGACATGCGGTCGCTGGCGACCATCACGAGGTCGCCCGCCTCGTTCCGGTACAGGTCGCGCACCTTGCCGGTGTGCAGGTGGGTGAGTCCCGGCACCTGCACGGGCTCGGGCTTTTCTACGAAACCGGACACGCTGCCTCCGCGTAGGTTGATCCAGGAGTCGTTCCGATTGTCCCGCATGCGGAGGGCCTGCGGCGCCAGGGGTCGATCCGTGGACAGGGCGATGCGGTGGAGGAACCGGTGCCGGGCTCCGCGCCACGTCCGGCTGCCGGGCTCTCACACGGCCCGGTGACCGGGTTCCGCTTCCCGGACCCGGACGCAGACCGGGTGGGTGACCGGGTTCCGCCTCCCGGACCCGGACGCAGACCGGGTGGGTGATCGGGTTCCGCTTCCCGGGCGCAGACCGGGCGGGCGGGTTCCGCTCCTCAGTCCCGCTTGCAGATCCGGTCGAGCAGATTGGCCGTGGCCCGCTGGATGCGGGAGTCGACATGGCCGGGCCGGTCCAGGGCCGGGGACCACGCGAAGGTGCCCGAGGCGAAGACGAGCGCGCCCGACGGAGCGCGGTACAGCGAGGTCTCCTGGTGCCGGGTGGCCCCGTCGCTGTCCGCGTACGGCGAATGCGCCAGCAGCATGCGCCGCTCATGCTCGGGCAGCGCCGTACGCGGGAAGTAGCGGTCGGCCTCACCGGCGACCAGCCCGTCGATCTCGTCGCCCTCGCCCGCACCGGTGGCTTCCCAGAGCCAGTGGCCGGCGTTCCGCACGACCATCGGGTGGGGATCGGGGACCCGGCCCGCGTACTGGATGCCGAGCAGCTGCTGCTCGGGGCGGTCGATCTCACGCCACAGCGCGGACTTCCCCGGGCCGCGGCGCTTGCGGCAGGTGAGCAGGCGGTCGGGGACGCCGGAAGGGGACGGGCCGAGACCCACCTGCCAGTACATGGTGTTGGCCGAGAGGAAGACGAGCGAGGTGCCGGTGTCCCGGGCCAGCTCGGTGGTGCGGCGCATCGGCACCGACCAGTACTCGTCGTGACCGGGGAAGACCAGGCCCCGGTAACGACGGGGGTCGACACGGCCGGCGTGCAGGTCGCGGGCGTCCGCGTACGCCAGGTCGTAGCCGTAACGCTCGGCCCAGCGGATGAAGTCGTAGGCGTGGCCGACGTGGAGGGGCAGGCCCGCGCCCGCGTACGGGCGGTCGAAGGAGAGGGTGACGGCGGCGTCCTCCTCGCCCAGCAGCCGGCCCTGCTCGTCCCAGGCGTGGTAGAGGCTCGCACCCGTGTGGCCGTCCTCCGGATAGAGGTTGTAGGCCTGCCAGGTGACGTCGGGAAGCAGGAGCAGCAGGTCGGCCGGGTGCTCGTCGCGGACCGTGAAGGGGACGTGCGAGCGGTGTCCGTCAGCGGTGGTGAGCACGGCGACGTAGGCGCCGACCGACCAGTAGCTGGGGATCTGCAACCGCCAGGACAGCCACCAGTGGTGGCAGGAGACCGTCCGCTCGGCGGCCAGCGGTGCCGGCTGGACGATGCCGGAGAGGCGCGGACTGGTGGTGATCTTGGCGGCGCCGTCACCCGCGTAATGCCCGATGCGGTAGATGTCGACGGAGAACTGCTGGGGCGGGTCCACGGTGATGTGGAAGTCGATCGCCTCCCCGGGCGCCGCGGCCCCGGGGGACACGAACCCCTTGATCTGCTGGTGCACATCGTCCGCCGTACGCGTGCCGCCGCCGGTTCCACCGCGGCCGAGCTCGGGATCGGCGTACCAGGGGACGACCTGGCCGGTGTCGTCGAAGTAATTCTCGCTGCCGCGCAACCAGGGCAGCGGGCCCTGGCCGAAGGGGTCGCTCACGGCATGCGCGAGGGCACCCGATTCCCATCGCCGGATCTGCTCCGCCCTCATCCCGCTCCCCTCCCTCGTCCCCCGACGTGCCTGTTGCGCCGGATGCACCGGAATGCGCCGGATGCCGACGCACCCCCAGCACATCACATTACGCACGCACTCCGTCACCGTTCGTTGCGAATTCGTGGACCAGAAGCCCGATCTTCCGGTTATGGGGCGGACATTCAGGATATTTGGCCATCTAAGTGGACGGACGACCGTGCAACTCAGGTCACCCGGCGCCCCAGGCGCACCTTTCAGCCCAGGCGTACGGGTTTGTCGGTGCGCACTCCCACCGCGGTGAGCCAGGAGAGCAACGGCTCCGCGTCGCCCTCCTCGACGAGACTGAGCACGGGGGCGCCGAGGTCCGACCTGCGCCCGCCGTCGACCAGCAGCGCGGGGCCGTCGAGCCAGTCGAGCCCCGGTGCGGCTCCCGCCGTGTCCACGGCGGCACAGCAGACCATCGCCACGACGTGGTCGGCGAGCAGCTCGGTGCCCGTGCGAGGCGGCTGGAGGGGGAAGAGCGGGAGGGGGACGGGGCCCCAGAGGTCGAGGGGGCCGGCGCCGGCCCCCGTCGGTGTACCGCCCGCCGGGATGCTGCTGCCGCCGGCGCCGCGCCCCGGTGCCGCCCTCTCCTCGTCGCGGACGACGGCGGCGCCGATCCCGGCCGCGAGCGCCTCGCTGTCGGCGCCCGGCGTGGCGAGGTGGTCGATCACACGCGCCAGCGTGGGTACCGTGGAACCGCCGGCGGCCGAAGGGTCCGGCGCACCCACGGCGACACCGGTGGCCACTCCCATGGCATCGAGCACCCGGTGCAGGCGTGCCGCCTCCGTACGCCACTTCCGGTCCACGACCTCTTCCGGGTACTGCTGCCAGTCGACCGGGGACCAGCCGGGCCCGGTCTCCGCCGGCCCGCCGTGGAAGAGCCTGGCGGCCAGCAGCGAGGCCGCCTCGTCGGCCGCACCGGGCTCCTCGATCAGATCGCATGCGGGGCGCTCCCCCAGCCGGGAGGTGAAACCCCCGGCCAGCCGGTCGCGCCGCGAGAGCTCCGTGAGCGCGGAGACGACACCGGCGTCGAGCCGGGAAGGCCAGCGCCCCATCCGCCAGGCCGGCAGCGCCACCCGGGTCAGCAGCCGGTCCCAGCCGGCGTAGGCCAGACCCACCTGCTCCTGGGCGACGATCCGCAGCCCCTGGTCCACCCCCTGGGCGCGCCCCGACGCGGCAGCGGCGACGCACCGCTCCATCTCTGCCGCGTGGCCGCGGCAGCCACGCAGCAGCGCCCTGGCTATCCATCCCACGAAGGCCGCGGGGATTCTGCGTACGAAGCCCTTGCCGGGCACAGCGGCATCGGCGATCACGGCGTCCAGTCCGCGGACGAAACGGCGGGCGGCGGCTATGTCGGGGTGCGCGGCCGGCCCGGTGCCCGCGACGACGGGGGCAAGAACCGCCCGCAGCTCGGCCACCCTCATCCACCACAGGAAGGGAGAACCGATCACCAGCACGGGTGCCGCCGGCTCCCGGCGGCCGCGCCGGGCCTCCGCCGGCCCCCCGGGGCCCTTCGCCCTCGGCCGGGCGGCGGGGTGTGTACGGTCCTCCAGCCAGCTGTCGCAGTCCGGGGTGAGCTCTATGGCCGACGGCGCGGGGACGTCGAGCCGGTCGGCGAGGTCCCGGACCAGCCGGTAGAGATCGGGTGCCGAGGCCTCGGTGAGAGGCACGGTGGGGCTGACCGCGGGCCTCGCACGCGCCACCGCGACGGCGACCACCCAGGCGAGCAGCAGGACCACGACGGCGCAGCCCGCCACCGCCCAGCTGACCGTGGACCACACCCCTGGGCCGATGCGCCCTTGGGCGACCGCGGTCAGCAGCACGACGGCCGCGCCCGCCGGCAGGATCGCCAGGGCTGTGGCTCCGCTGCGGATGCGCAGCAGAGCCGCAGCCCTGGCCCGCGCTGCGTGCGCACCCAGTTCCTCAACCGAACCGGTACCGGACACGACTGGACGTCACCCCCTCTGCCCCCGCGACGGTGTTGGTCACTCCCCCACTGTGGCACCCGCCACCGACATCGCAATGCCGGTGGGCCAAGTGCCGGAACGCTTGCGCCGCACCCTAGTTGGGGCCCCGGCAGGCGTCATCCGGATGGCCGAGTCGTCACCCGATGGAATGGCTTTGGGCAAAGCTGCTGACGTATCGGCGCCCCGTCATCCGGTGATACCGCGCCCCTGCTCCCCGGTGTTCGGCCATGCTCTCCCGCCGGCGTTCCGGGCCGGGGAGCTCGCATGCCCGGGGGGTTCGCGTACCCGGGAGGTTCCCGGGCGCGGGGGGGTCCCGGATGCGGGGAGGTTCCCGGGCGCGGGCCGCCCCCGGACACGTCTGTGCCCGGCGCCTCCGTGGAGGGGCCGGGCACAGGGGACGAGCGGGCCTCAGGCCTCTTCGGCGGCCTTGCGGGCGATGTCCGTACGGTGCTGGGAGCCGTCGAGCCGGATCCGTCCCACCGCCGTGTAGGCACGTTCCCGGGCCTGCGCGAGGTCCTTGCCCGTCGCCGTGACGGAGAGCACGCGTCCTCCGGCGCTGACGACCGCCTCGCCTTCCTGCCGGGTGCCGGCGTGCAGGACGAACGCGTGAGGTGCATCCTCCGCCACCACATCGGCGAGGCCCTCGATCGGGTCGCCCGTGCGGGGCGTTCCCGGATAGTTGTGCGAGGCGATGACGACGGTCACGGCGGCGTCGTCACGCCAGTTCAGCGCGGGTACGACGTCCAGGGTGCCGTTGGCCGCACCGAGCAGGATCCCGGCGAGCGGCGTCTTCAGCCGGGCCAGGACCACCTGCGTCTCCGGGTCGCCGAAGCGAGCGTTGAACTCGATGACCCGCACACCGCGCGAGGTGATGGCGAGGCCCGCGTACAGCAGCCCGGAGAACGGGGTGCCGCGGCGGCGGAGCTCGTCGACGGTCGGCTGCAGGACGGTCTGCATGACCTCGTCGACGAGCTTCGGGTCGGCCCACGGCAGCGGGGAGTACGCACCCATGCCGCCGGTGTTCGGGCCCTCGTCGCCGTCCAGGGCGCGCTTGAAGTCCTGGGCGGGCTGCAGGGGCAGCACCGTGGTGCCGTCGGTGATCGCGAAGAGGCTCACCTCGGGGCCGTCGAGGAACTCCTCGATGACCACACGGTCGCAGGCCAGGGCATGGGCACGCGCAGCTTCGACGTCGTCCGTGACGACGACACCCTTGCCTGCCGCGAGACCGTCGTCCTTCACGACGTACGGGGCGCCGAAGGCGTCCAGGGCCTCGTCGATCTCCGCGGGCGTCGTGCAGACGTAGCTACGGGCGGTCGGGACGTTGGCACCGGCCATGACGTCCTTGGCGAACGCCTTGGAGCCCTCCAGCTGGGCAGCCTCGCGCGAAGGGCCGAAACAGGGGATGCCGGCCGCGCGCACGGCATCGGCGACACCGGCGACAAGCGGTGCCTCCGGGCCGACGACCACCAACCCGGCGCCCAGCTCGGTGGCGAGGCGCGCGACGGCGTCACCGTCGAGTGCGTCGACCGGGTGCAGTTCGGCCACCTCTGCGATTCCGGCGTTGCCGGGTGCGCAGTACAGAGCGGTGACATCGGGGTCGAGGGAGAGAGAGCGGCACAGGGCGTGTTCGCGGG
>NZ_DATMVN010000840.1:0-13101 GCF_035563135.1 Streptomyces sp. | reverse complement strand
GGCCCCCGCCGCCGGACGTCCTTCCGGACGACCCGGCGGGACCGCCCCGCGGCCCCGCTCGCAGAGCCCGTAGCCGCCCCGCTCCAGGCACTCGGCGCCAGGTCCGCCTCGTCCAGGGGACCGGGCGCCGGCGGCGGTGCGGCACGGGCCCGCCCGAAGGCGGAGCCGTAGGGCGGCCCTTCCGGGATGCGCCCGTCGTCGAGCGCGGCCCCTCCGGGTCGTGCTCGTCGTCGAGCGCCCTCAGCGTGTCCGTCCCGGCGATTGCGCCGTCATCGCTGCGCGGAGCCGTGATCCGGGCCCTCCCACGGGGCGCGGAGCCGTGATCCGGGCCCTTCCACGGGCCGTTCCGCTGCCGCGCGGGCGGACGCCTCGCGTGCTAGGCCCGGCCGATGGGGGCCAGGGTCGCGTCCGTCAGGGCGGCCAGGTCCGAGGCGGCCAGCTCGACCTCCAGGCCGCGCCGTCCCGCCGAGACGCAGATCGTCGGGTGAGCCCCCGCCGACGCGTCCAGTACCGTACGCAGGCGCTTGCGCTGGCCCAGGGGGGAGATGCCGCCCCTCACGTATCCCGTTGTGCGCTCCGCGGCCGCCGGGTCCGCCATGGCCGCCCGCTTGCCGCCCACCGCAGACGCCAGCGCCTTGAGGTCGAGTGATCCGGCGACGGGGACGACGGCCACGACCAGTTCGCCGTCCACGTCGGCGACCAGGGTCTTGAACACCCGGTCGGCGGAGACCCCCAGGGCCTCGGCCGCCTCCTCGCCGTAGGAGGGGGAGGCCGGGTCGTGGTCGTACGAGTGGACCGTGAACACCGTGCCGGCCGTGGTCAGGGCCACGGTGGCCGGGGTGCCGCCGGGCTGCTGCTTCCTGGACTTCTTCGCCACCGGGCAGGTCCTCGGGTCAGTTGGGGTACGTGGGGTCGCGGGTCAGATCGATCGCGGGCAGTGACGGGAGGTGCCGGATGACCGCGGTCTCCTTGCGCAGGAGCGACAGCTCCTCGCGCAACCGGGTCGCGGTGTCGGGCGCCTGGAGCAGCCGCTGCTTCGACGGGATGTCCAGCACGGCGGCGGCCGCCACCAGGTACGAGACGACGGACGGGTCGTCAGGCAGGTCCGCGCCGGTCGTCAGGGAACGCTCGCTCGCGCCGGCCAGCCGTTTCTGGTAGCTGCGGAAGGCGCGCAGGACCCCCTCGGCCAGGGCGCCCGCCTCGTCCGTGGGCGAGTCCTCGCCGTCGGCGGCGCCCGGATCCTCGGGCAGCTCCTCGACCTCGGCCGTCAGGAACGGGCCGCTCGCGTCGACGGAGAGCAGCCGGACCCGTGTGGTGCCGGTCGCCAGGACCTCGTAACTGCCGTCGGCGCGTTCACGGATCTTGGCCGCGTCCGCCACGCAGCCGACGCGGTGGAAGGTCTGGAGGGGATCGGGGCCGAAGCCGTCGGCCGGGGCCCGCTCCGCGGGAGGCGCGGCGGCGACGGTGTCCGGCATCCCGGTGGCCGTCGGCGCGGTCTCGCGGCCGTCGCGGATCGCGACCACCACGAAGCGGCGCGGCTCGTCCTCGTCGATCTCGAGCAGCTCACGCATCATGGCGCGATACCGCTCCTCGAAGACGTTGAGCGGCAGCACGAGGCCGGGGAACAGCACCGCGTTCAGCGGGAAGAGGGGCAGGCGAGCGGTGGTCACAACGGCCAAGCCTAATGGCCGCGGCGCCCGCCGTGTTCCGGCCTCCCGCACAGGGGCGTCGAAGAGGCCACCCGGAGCCGGACATCCGCCCGCGCGTCGAGGAACCCCCCGAGCGCCTCCCCGGTGACGGACGCCCAGGGGAACGAGGTCGCGTACGGCCCGATCAGCCGGAACTGCTCCAGTGCCTCGGGCGCACGGCTCCGTGCGACCAGGACGTAGGCGAGGAGGTTGCGGACCTCCGCCGGCCAGGGGTCTCCGGCGGGGAATCCGGCCGAGAGCCTGATCGCGAGGTCGGCGGCGGCGTCGATCCGGTCCCCCTGCACGGAGTTCGCCCGGGTGGCCGCCTTCTCGTCGCGCAGCAGGGCGTATGCCGCGCGTACGGGGAGTGCCTGCACCAGGGAGTCGTGGGCGGCGTCCTGGGCGGCCTGCTCGGCGAAGTCGAAGCATTCGCGGTGGGAGCCGTACCACTCGGCCGAGAGATACCGGAGTGCGGCGACATGGCTGCCGTAGTGGTGCGGGGAGCGGCGCACGGCCTGTTCCCACAGTGACTCGAAGACCGTGTGCGGGGCGTGCGTGCCACGGGCGTGGTCGAGCGCGAGCCGCCACGGCACCGGGTCGCGGGGATCGGCCTCGGCCGCAGCGGTGATCAGCGGGCCCACGTCACGGAGCAGCTCGGCGTGGGCGGGCGATTCCCACGCGCGGCGCACCGCCAGCGCGGCCTTGACGAGCAGGGCGTCCGGGTCGCGCGGGGCGGCGGCCAGCCAGCCGGTGAGCCAGCCGTCACGACTGCGCGCGAAGGCGACCAGCCGCGCCAGGGCGCGGTCGCGGGTCTCCCAGTCGGCGGCGTCCCGGGTGGTGGCGAGGAGCTTGGCCGTGGGGCCGAAGTCGTCCGACGCCGCCGCCACCAACGCGGGGGAGAGCTGTTCGTCGGGGGCGTCGAGCATCACCGCGTCGTCCGCCGGCAGTCCGGCGGACAGCCCGGGGCCGTACCGGAACGTGCGCGCGGAGCTCAGGAGTACGCGGAGGAAAGCCATGGTGCAGACCATTGAAAAGCCCTGGTGGGGGCAGCGCCAGAGGCACTCTGTGAAGCTTCTGTGGGGAGTGGGAGGGTTGCCCCCGACAAGGTCAAGAAAAGGCAAAGGAAGCGCCTGCGGATGGCTTGATCACGATCTTCCGGCGGCCGGTGGCCGCCCGGCCCGCCGGTCCCCGGCCGGCCTTTCGGCCGCCGTGCCGGCAGGGATCCGGCCGCAGCGGGCGCCGCCTCCGCTCAGCCCCGCCGCAGCAGCCGCGACGCGCCCGCCGCCACCGTCGTGGCCAGTATCCACCCCACCAGCACGAGGGCCGCCGCCGTCCACTGCCAGCCGCCCTCCAGCAGCCAGTAACCGTCCTGTCCGAGATTGATCACCGGCACCAGCAGGTCCAGCGCGTACAGCGCGGGATTCCACTGCGGATGCTCGTTCCCCTTGATCGACTCCGGGCTGTACTGCGAGAAGGCCACCGCCCCCGCCGCCCAGAGCACCGCCATCCAGACCAGGGCGCGCCCCGGCCGGTAGCCGTACGCGACCGTCCAGTCCTGCAGGTAGCCCCAGATCCGCCCCGCGAGCGGCAGCGTCTCGCGCCGCCGCCGCTGCTTGGCCAGCAGTACCTCGCGCGCGTCCGCGTCCTCCCCGCAGCTGCGGAGCACCGCCGCGAGGCGCTCGTACGGCTCCGGAACGTACTCCGGGGTCGCCGCCTGCACCCACTCCAGACGCCGGGACAGCGGGAAGTGGCCGTACGGGACGAGGTTCTCGTACACGAAGCCGCCCATCGCCAGGCCACCCGGGCCCGGCCAGCTGGCCGAGACGTCGATCAGCGTGACGACCTTCGCGCCGTTCAGCACGACCCGGCCCTCCCGCGGGCGCTCCGCATTGAACCGCAGCTCGGGAGTGACGATCCGGCGCAGCGACAGCTCCTCGCGGTCGGCGAGCACGAACCGGGCCTTGTGCAGGTCCACCGCGTCCCCGAACCTCCCGTCGTCGAGCCGCACCGCGCCCCGGCACTCGAAGACCTGCGAACGCGTCCCGCGCGCCGGGCCGCCGCCGCGCGCCACACCGAACGGGGGAGTGGTGCCCTGGTTCCCCGTGTCGATGCTCACCCACGCCTCGGTCATGTACAGCGTGCGCTCCACGCTCAGCTGCGGGGCGTTCAGCGCCCGCCGCCCGTCCGTGGCGCGCAGCCGGCTCCCGCGCAGGCTCAGCGAGCCCCCGACCTTCGCCCCGCGCATGCTCAGCTCGCCGAGCGTCTCGATCATCTCGGCCTGCAGGTCCTGCGCCACCGACATCCCGTCGCCCACGAAGGCGCGGCCGCGCCGGTCGGGGCCGGCCCGGAGCTGGTTGATCAGCAGGTCCGTGCCGATCTGGGCGTCCGTCAGCCGGATACCGCGCTCCATCCGGCAGCGCGGCAGATGGAGGTCACCCTCCGTGTGCAGCCGGGCCGCGTCCAGCCTCGGCACCGCGCAGCCCACCATCCGCAGCGTCGTGAAGTGGCACTCCGGCAGCACCACCTCCTGTTCGAAGCGGCAGCCCGTCAGCTCCACGTAGGGCGAGACGCGCCCGCCCGCCAGGTCCAGCTTCCCCGTGATGCGGACGCCCCGGAGCTTCAGCGCGGCCACCCGCCCCGGCCTCGCCGCCGGCCCGCTGAGCAGCAGCCGCGCCACCGTCCGGGCGCCGACGCTCCGCTCCGGCCCCCAGCTGTGCGGGGCGAACGGATCGTCACGGACCGGATCGTGGGAGCGCAGATCGTAGGTGGTGCCGTTCCGGAAGGACTGCCACATACCCAGCTCCGCGGCGCTGAGCCCGTCGGGGATCTCGCCGTCGTGCGGTTCGGTCACTGCCTCACCTCCGCCTGCGCGGTTCGCCCCGCGCTTCGTACAGTCGTTCTTCCCTCTGTGTGACGACGTGAACGCTAACGGTCAGCAGTGACAGCCGGGACATGTATCAGCCAGTGATACGGGCGACCGGAGGCCGGAAGCGGTCTGAGAGAATTGTCGGTGTGATCTCTCGAATCGATCTGCGCGGTACCGCCCTCCCCGAGGGCGGCGCCCTGCGCGACCTGCTGCCCCGTGCCGAGTTCGACGTGGAAGCCGCCCTGGAGACGGTGCGGCCCATCTGCGAGGACGTACGCCATCGTGGCTCCGCGGCAGTGATCGAGTGGGGGGAGAAATTCGACGGCGTACGCCTGGACTCGATCCGGGTCCCCGCCGGCGCGATCACCGAGGCGCTGGAGCAGCTCGGCCCCGCCGTGCGCGCCGCCCTGGAGGAGTCGATCCGCCGCGCCCGGCTCGTCCACCGCGAGCAGCGCCGCACCACGCACACCACCCAGGTCGTCCCCGGCGGCACGGTCACCGAGAAGTGGGTGCCCGTCGAGCGCGTCGGGCTCTACGTGCCGGGCGGGCGTGCGGTGTACCCGTCCTCCGTCGTGATGAACGTCGTCCCCGCCCAGGAGGCGGGCGTCGAGGGCCTCGCCGTCTCCTCCCCGCCCCAGAAGGAGTTCGGCGGCCTGCCGCACCCCACGATCCTCGCCGCCTGCGCCCTGCTCGGCGTCGACGAGGTGTACGCCGCCGGCGGCGCCCAGGCCGTCGCGATGTTCGCGTACGGAACCGAGGACTGCCTGCCCGTGAACCTCGTCACCGGCCCCGGCAACATCTACGTCGCCGCCGCCAAGCGCCTCCTCAAGGGCCGTATCGGCATCGACGCCGAGGCCGGCCCCACCGAGATCGCGATCCTCGCCGACGCGAGCGCCGACCCGGTGCACGTCGCCGCCGACCTGATCAGCCAGGCCGAGCACGACCCGATGGCCGCCGCCGTCCTCGTCACCGACTCCGAGGAGCTCGCCGCCGCCACCGAGGCGGAGCTGAAGCCCCAGGTCGCCGCGGCCCGGCACGTCACCGACCGGATCGAGCCCGCGCTGACCGGCCGCCAGTCCGCGATCGTGCTGGTCGACGACCTGGAGGACGGCCTCAAGGTCGTCGACGCGTACGCCGCCGAGCACCTGGAGATCCAGACGGAGAACGCCGCGGCCGTCGCCGACCGGGTCCGCAACGCCGGTGCGGTCTTCGTCGGCCCCTGGTCGCCGGTCTCCCTCGGCGACTACTGCGCAGGCTCCAACCACGTCCTGCCCACCGGCGGCTGCGCCTGCCACTCCTCGGGCCTGTCCGTGCAGTCCTTCCTGCGCGGCATCCACATCGTCGACTACACCCGCGACGCGCTCGCCGAGGTCACCCACCACGTGGTGACCCTCGCCGAGGCGGAGGACCTCCCCGCCCACGGCGCCGCGCTCAAGGCCAGGTTCGGGTGGAAGGTGCCCCAGCGGTGACGCACGACAACTCCTGGGACGGGCTCCCCCTCCGCGACGAGCTGCGCGGCCAGTCCCCGTACGGGGCGCCGCAGCTCGACGTACCGGTCCGGCTGAACACCAACGAGAACCCGTACCCGCTGCCCGACGCGCTCGTCGACCGCATCGCCGAGCGGGTCCGCGAGGCCGCCCGCGACCTCAACCGCTACCCCGACCGCGACGCCGTGGAGCTCCGCACCGAGCTCGCCCGCTACCTCACCCGGACCGCTGGGCACGAGGTCGGCGTGGCCAACGTCTGGGCGGCCAACGGGTCCAACGAGGTGCTCCAGCAGCTGCTGCAGACCTTCGGCGGCCCCGGGCGCACCGCGCTCGGCTTCGAGCCCTCGTACTCGATGCACGCCCTCATCTCCCGGGGCACCGGCACCGGCTGGATCTCCGGACCGCGCCACGACGACTTCACCATCGACGTCGAGGCCGCGAAGAAGGCCATCGCCGAGCACCGCCCCGGCGTGGTCTTCATCACCTCTCCCAACAACCCGACCGGCACCGCGGTGGACGCACGGACCGTGGTGGAGATCCACGACGCCGCCCAGGCCGCCGGGCCCTCGATGGTCGTCGTCGACGAGGCGTACGGCGAGTTCAGCCACCACCCCTCGCTGCTGCCGCTGATCGAGGGCCGCCGTCACCTGGTGCTCTCGCGCACCATGTCCAAGGCCTTCGGTGCCGCGGGCCTGCGCCTGGGCTACCTCGCCGCCGACCCCGCCGTCGTCGCCGCGGTCCAGCTGGTGCGCCTGCCCTACCACCTGTCCTCCATCACGCAGGCCACCGCGCTCGCCGCCCTGGAGCACACCGATACGCTGCTCGGGTACGTCGCGCAGCTCAAGAGCGAGCGCGACCGGCTGGTCGACGGACTGCGGGAGCTCGGCTTCGCCGTCACCGACTCGGACGCCAACTTCGTCCAGTTCGGCCGCTTCGCCGACAGCCGCGCCGCCTGGCAGCAGATCCTCGACCGGGGCGTCCTGGTCCGGGACAACGGCGTACCGGGGTGGCTGCGGGTCTCCGCGGGAACCCCGGAAGAGAACGACGCGTTCCTCGATGCGGTGCGCGAACTGAAGAAGGAGCACGACGCATGAGCCGCGTAGGCAGGGTGGAACGGACCACCAAGGAGACCTCCGTGCTCGTCGAGATCAACCTCGACGGCACCGGCAAGGTCGATGTCGCGACCGGGGTCGGCTTCTACGACCACATGCTCGACCAGCTCGGCCGGCACGGGCTCTTCGACCTCACGGTCAAGACGGAGGGCGACCTCCACATCGACTCGCACCACACCATCGAGGACACCGCCCTCGCCCTCGGCGCCGCCTTCAAGCAGGCGCTCGGCGACAAGGTCGGCATCTACCGCTTCGGCAACTGCACCGTCCCGCTGGACGAGTCGCTCGCCCAGGTCACCGTCGACCTCTCCGGCCGCCCCTACCTGGTGCACACCGAGCCGGAGAAGATGGCGCCGATGATCGGCGAGTACGACACGACGATGACCCGGCACATCCTGGAGTCCTTCGTCGCCCAGGCACAGATCGCCCTGCACGTCCACGTCCCGTACGGCCGCAACGCCCACCACATCGTGGAGTGCCAGTTCAAGGCGCTGGCCCGCGCCCTGCGTTACGCCAGCGAGCACGACCCGCGTGCTGCCGGAATCCTTCCGTCCACGAAGGGCGCCCTGTGACCGGCCTCAACACCGTACTGATCGTCGTCGGCCTCTTCCTGGCCGGCGGCGTCTACTCCTTCTGGAAGCAGGGCATGCCCAAGGGCGTCGTCGTGCTTCTCGGGATCGGCTCCGTGATGTGCCTGGTGGCGGGCGTCATGCGGATCCAGGGACTCTGGGACTGAGGTGGCACTGTGAGCGACAAGAAGAAGATCGTCGTCTTCGACTACGGCTTCGGCAACGTCCGTTCCGCCGAGCGGGCCCTCGCCCATGTCGGCGGAGACGTGGAGATCACCCGCGACTTCGACACCGCGATGAACGCCGACGGGCTGCTCGTCCCCGGTGTCGGTGCCTTCTCCGCCTGCATGGCGGGCCTGAAGCAGGCCCGCGGCGAATGGATCATCGGCCGCAGGCTGGCCGGCGGCCGCCCCGTCATGGGCATCTGCGTCGGCATGCAGATCCTGTTCGAGCGCGGCATCGAGCACGGCGTGGAGACGGAGGGCCTCGACGAGTGGCCCGGCACCGTCGGACCGCTCAAGGCCGACGTCGTGCCGCACATGGGCTGGAACACCGTCGAATCCCCCGAGGGCTCCCAGCTCTTCGCGGGCCTGGACGCCGGGGCCCGCTACTACTTCGTGCACTCCTACGCGGCGCACGACTGGTCCCTCGAAGTGACCAACGCCAAGAT
This sequence comes from Streptomyces sp., assembly GCF_035563135.1. Lineage (GTDB taxonomy): Bacteria > Actinomycetota > Actinomycetes > Streptomycetales > Streptomycetaceae > Streptomyces. The sequence goes on along the minus strand of NZ_DATMVN010000840.1, from coordinate 4,709 downwards.
CCGCGCCCCCAAGGTCACCTATTCCACGCACGGAGAGCGGTTCGTGGCCGCCGTCGAGAACGGCGCGCTGTGGGCCACCCAGTTCCACCCCGAGAAGTCCGGCGATGCCGGCGCCCAGCTGCTGACCAACTGGATCGAGACGCTGTAATGCCGAAGCTTGAACTGCTCCCCGCCGTAGACGTCCGCGACGGACAGGCCGTCCGCCTCGTGCACGGCGAATCCGGCTCCGAGACCTCCTACGGCTCCCCGCTCGAGGCGGCGCTCGCCTGGCAGAGCTCCGGCGCCGAGTGGCTGCACCTCGTCGACCTGGACGCCGCCTTCGGCACCGGTGACAACCGCGCGCTGATCGCCGAGGTGGCCGGCGCCATGGACATCAAGGTCGAGCTCTCCGGCGGCATCCGCGACGACGCCTCGCTCGCCGCCGCCCTCGCCACCGGCTGCCGCCGGGTCAACCTCGGCACCGCCGCCCTGGAGAGCCCCGAGTGGGTCGCCAAGGTCATCGCCGAGCACGGTGACAAGATCGCTGTCGGCCTCGACGTCCGGGGCACCACGCTGCGCGGCCGCGGCTGGACCCGTGACGGCGGCGACCTCTACGAGACGCTCGCCCGGCTCGACGCCGAGGGCTGCGCCCGCTACGTCGTGACCGACATCGCCAAGGACGGCACGCTGGAGGGCCCCAACCTCGCCCTCCTGCGCGACGTCTGCGCCGTCACCGACAGGCCCGTCGTCGCCTCCGGGGGCGTCTCCTCGCTCGCCGACCTGCGCGCGATCTCCCTGCTCGTCCCGGAGGGCGTCGAGGGCGCGATCGTCGGCAAGGCGCTGTACGCCAAGGCGTTCACCCTCGAAGAGGCACTCAAGGCGGTCGCCGCATGACGGACTCCGTACGCCGCGTCGCCTCGGGCGGCCCGTGGGAGGAGAAGTTCGGCTACTCCCGCGCGGTCCAGCTGCCGAACGGACTCGTCCTGGTCTCCGGCTGCACCTCCGTGGTCAACGGCCAGATCTCCGCGGGCAGCCCGTACGAGCAGGCCGCCGCCTCCTTCCAGGTCGCCTTCGACGCCTTGAAGCAGGTGGGACTCGGCCGCGAGGACGTCGTCCGCACCCGGATGTACCTCACACACGCCCGGGACGTCGACGAGGTGGGCCGCGCCCACAAGGAGCTGTTCGACGCCGTCCGCCCCGCCGCCTCCATGATCATCGTCTCCGGCTTCGTCGACCCCTCCCTGGTCGTCGAGGTCGAGGTCGAGGCCTACCGGGCAGGTGGGCGATGACGCTCGCCGTACGGGTCATCCCCTGCCTGGACGTCGACAAGGGCCGTGTCGTCAAGGGCGTCAACTTCCAGAACCTGCGCGACGCGGGCGACCCCGTCGAGATGGCGAAGCTGTACGACGCGGAAGGCGCCGACGAGCTGACCTTCCTCGACATCACCGCCTCCAGCGGTGACCGCGAGACGACGTACGACGTGGTGCGCCGCACGGCCGAGCAGGTCTTCATCCCGCTCACCGTCGGCGGCGGGGTCCGCACCCCCGACGACGTCGACAAGCTGCTGCGCGCCGGGGCCGACAAGGTCGGGGTCAACACCGCCGCCATCGCCCGGCCCGACCTCATCCGCGAGATCGCCGAACGCTTCGGCCGCCAGGTGCTCGTGCTCTCCGTCGACGCCCGGCGCACCCCCGGGGGCACCTTCGAGGTCACGACCCACGGCGGCCGGAAGGGCACCGGCATCGACGCCGTCGAGTGGGCGCACCGGGCCGCCGAACTCGGCGCGGGCGAGATCCTGCTCAACTCGATGGACGCCGACGGCACGAAGGACGGCTACGACACCGAGATGATCAAGGCGGTACGGGCCCACGTCACCGTCCCCGTCATCGCCTCCGGTGGCGCGGGCAGACTCGCGGACTTCTCGCCGGCCATCGGCGCGGGGGCGGACGCCGTTCTCGCCGCGTCCGTCTTCCACTTCGGTGACCTGCGGATCTCCGAGGTCAAGGGTGCTCTGCGCGAGGCCGGACACCCCGTTCGCTGAATCGGGTCAGGGAGATCGCCGGTCGCGAAGACCGGCGATCTCGCCGATGCCCGGACCGGGCGCTCACCGCGAAAGTGACGGCAGGCCAACGAATGACGGCGCCACCGACGCGGTGCATCCCCGAAGGCCCCCGGACGACGGGGCCGCCGGCTGCCGCGGCGCGGTCCGCCACAACCGAGAGGAATCCCCGTGCAGCAGCACCTCCCCTCCGGCGACATCTCCCCCCGCCCTCTGCCGAAGAGCCGTTCCCGCACCTTCAAGGGCGCCCTGGCGGCTGCGGCGGCGACCGCCGGTCTGCTCACCGCGCTCGTTCCCGGTGGTGCGCAGGCCGCCGACAATCCGTACGAGCGTGGCCCGGCGCCGAGCAATTCGAGCATCGAGGCGAGCCGAGGGTCGTACTCCACCTCACAGACCTCCGTGTCCTCGCTGAGCGTCAGGGGCTTCGGCGGCGGGACGATCTACTACCCGACGTCCACCTCGGACGGGACGTTCGGCGCGGTCGTCATCTCGCCCGGTTTCACCGCCTACGAATCGAGCATCGCCTGGCTGGGGCCGCGTCTGGCCTCGCAGGGTTTCGTGGTGTTCACCATCGACACCAACACCACGCTGGACCAGCCGGCCAGCCGTGGTGACCAGTTGCTCGCGGCGCTGGACTACTTGACCGAGGACAGTTCGGTGCGCAGCCGGGTCGACTCCTCGCGGCTGGGGGTGATGGGCCATTCCATGGGCGGTGGCGGCACGCTGGAGGCCGCGAAGGACCGTCCCTCGCTGAAGGCGGCGATCCCGCTGACCGGCTGGAACACGGACAAGACCTGGCCGGAGGTGCAGACCCCGACGCTGGTCGTCGGCGCGGACGGTGACACGGTGGCGTCCGTCACCACGCATTCCAAGCCGTTCTACAACTCGCTGCCGAGTTCGCTGGACAAGGCATACCTGGAGCTCCGGGGTGCCACTCACTTCACCCCGAACACGTCCAACACGACGATCGCGAAGTACAGCATCTCGTGGCTGAAGCGCTTCATCGACAACGACACCCGCTACGAGCAGTTCCTCTGCCCGATCCCGTCGGCCAGCCTGACGATCGCGGAGTACCGGGGCAACTGCCCGCACTGATCCGGGGGGCACCGGGGCCGGACCGCGCACATGGCGGTCCGGCCCCTTCGCGCTGCCCGGTGCCCGTCCCGGCCCCGGTGTTCCGCCCCGGCGCCCGAGCGGCCCAGTTGTCCGGCCCCGGTGTCCAGGCCCGGTATTCGTCCCGGTGTTCAGCCCCGTGAGAGGAACGCGGCGATGGTCCCGGCGAAAGCGGGATCGCGCACAGCCGTCAGATGGTCCCCCGGCAGCACGGTCAGTTCCGCCCCCTCGATCGCGTCGGCCAGGACCCGGGGGCGTACGGCCAGGGGGTCGCTCCCGCCGGCCAGCACCAGCGTGGGCACCGTGATCCGGTCCAGCGGAAGCGCACCCCGGTGCACCGACCGGATCTGAGCCGCCAGCGCATGACGGTCCGCGCCCGAGGCGTCGGCCAGCATCCTGAAGCCCCGGGCCCGCTCGGGTACGTCCGCCGTGTCCTCGGCCGTCAGCGCGGCCGAGACCAGCTCCGGTGGCATCGCCCGGGTGTCCAGGCCGCCCACCTCCACAGCGCCGGCGCCTATCCCGCCCACCACCAGGCGGCTGATCCGCGTGTCCGCCGCCGCGGCCAGGACCGCCACCACGGCGCCCATGGAATAGCCCGCGACATGCACGTGGTCCGCGCCGATGCGGTCGATGAGCAGCCGTACGTCACGCGCCATCAGCGACTCGCCGTAGAGCGTGTCCTCATGCGGCCGGTCCGACTCGCCGTGACCGCGCGCGTCCAGGGCGTACACCCGACGGCCCCGCGTCACCAGCGCCTCGACGACACCGGGGCCCTCCCAGTTCAGCCGGGCGTGCGCGGCGAAGCCGTGCAGCAGCACCACCGGGGGCAGGGCGCCGTCCGGGTTCCGCGACCATGACCAGTAACGCAGGGTCAAACCGTCGTGTGTACGCAATTCATCAGTCATGCACCGACGTTAGGGGCGGCCGCTGCGGAACGGGCCGGGACTGTGCCCCCGCACAGCACCGACGCCGTTCCGTTGGGAAGCGGCACCGCTCCCGGCGCACCGGGAACAGGGAGCGGACGCGAGCCTTCCGACGCTGTTTACGCGGAAGTAACGTGAAAGTGTGACCCCATCGACGACCGTGCACAGTCCGCTCCGGCTGTACGGCCGCAGCGGTGAACTGGCCATCCTGGAAACCTTGTTGGTCCGGCTGCGGGCAGGGGACGGCGGAGCGCTCGTGCTGACCTCGCCGCCCGGCCTCGGCCGTACCGCCCTGCTGCGGCAGGCCGCCGCCCACTACTTCGGAGGGCACGGCGGCCCCGTGCTGTACGCCGCCGCGGCCCCCACCGAACAGCGACTGCCCTACAGCGGGCTGCACGCCCTGCTCTGCTCCGCTCCCGGCCCGCTGCCCGTCGCTCCCGACACCCTCCTGCGCTCCGGGATCACCCCGGGCGGACTGCTCGGTCTCCTGCGCAGCCTGGGGGCCGAACAGCCTCTGCTGGTCTGCGTGGACGACGCACACGCCTGGGACCCCGACTCCCGCGCCGCACTCGGCTTCGCCGCCCGCAGGCTCGGCGCGGGCAGCCGGGTCGCGGTGGTGCTCGGCGCGGCCGACG
>NZ_DATMVN010000839.1:0-6823 GCF_035563135.1 Streptomyces sp. | reverse complement strand
TGGATCGAGCGCACCTACCACCGACGCCGACGCCAGAAACGCCTGGCCCGGTTGACCCCCGTCGAGTACGAGACCATCATGACCCCACCCGCAGCCCTGGCTGCATAACCCCACTGTCACCTATCCGTGCAGCAGTCCCGGGCAGTATTGCGGCGTAATACCGCAACCTCAGGCGCCGGAGAACAAGGAACCCGGAGAGTCGGAAGCGCTGTATGTCCCGCTGGCGGCCCCACAGCTGATCCCATGTCCGATCACCCCGGCACTTCCAAGTCCGGCCGCCTACACCCCCCTACAGGCGTTCACTTTTGCACCAAAAGTCACTTTTGCCAGAAAATTTACTTTCCCCTCGCTCAGACCGGATGCGGCAACTTCTTGAGGCGGAAGCCATACGGTGCGAGCACCCTGCCATCGATCCGCGTTCAGCGACCCCAAGAGGGGCGCGCGACGTCGCAGAACACTCACACGACCACGCCTGCGACAAACGCAACACCGGCGCCAGCACCAAGAAGTCGAGCTGGCTACCCCCAGAAATACAAAAAGCGGCCCTCGCCATCCCGGAGCGAGGTCCGGGACGGCGAGGGCCGCTTCATGGGCTCAGGTGCTCAGGTCAATGTCGGGTGGGACTTCGCGTCCGGCGAGGGCGTTGGTGAGGAGCCGGTAGGGGTCGGCCCAGGCGCCGTGGATTCGCGTCCGGGCGCAGTGAAGGGTGCGGGTGAGAGTGGTCTCGGTGTCGGGGTGGATGAGGACCAGGGCGAGGGGTCCGGTGTCGGGCTGCTGGGTGGGGAGAGGGCGCCCGCGTTTCAGGCCGGGCTTGCCGATCCGTACGGCGACGTCGCCGCAGCCGGTCCAGGGGACCGGCCTCTGGTGGGCGGCGAGCATGGCGGTGCATTCCGCGACCGCCTTCTGGGCGCCGGGGTGCATTGGTCCGCTGCCGTGTCCGCATCTGCGGAAGCGGGCGGTCATGAACGCGTCTCCTGGTGGCGCAGCCACTCCTGCCCGTCCGGTCCCAGCGCGTGGTGCGGGAAGGGATCGTGCTCCACGGCTTGGACGTCCGGGTCCCAGAACCACCGGAAGGGGAAGGAGCGCGCCCCCAGCTCGAGGGCGAGGACGGCCCGGTGGTGCCCCTTGAAGACGAAAACGAGCCGGTCGGCTGCTCGGGCGCCCAACAGGAGCGGCTCCCGGATCCCGTCCGTGGACCCGTGCGTCCGCCTCGTACGCACGAGCCGTACGCGCACGTTCCCTCTCCTCGGATATCCGCGACACCGAGGACCACCTGCCCGAGCTGGTGCTGAGCGCCGACGCGGACGGGTTCGCGGACCTGCGTGCCCGCGCCCTCGCACCGCTGCGGACCGTGCCTCCCGCGACCGCACGGCGGCTGGAGGAGACGTTGCGGGCGTGGCTGCTGCACCAGGGCAGGCGGGACGAGGCGGCGGCACTGTTCGTCCATCCCCAGACGGTCTGCCACCGGATGTCGCAGCTGCGGGAGCTGTTCCCGGATCTCGCCTCGCCGCACAGGGTCCTGGAGCTGACGCTGGCGGTCGGCCTTCGGGGCAGCTGACGCGTAGGTCGACCGACCGCGACCACGACCGCGTCCGCACACCTCACGAGGGATGATGGGACGGAGCGACGGAAGGTGAGGCCAGGAGCGCCCATGGCAAAACAGGTTCATTCCCCCCGTGAGGACGCGGAGTTCGATTTCATCCTCGGAATGAGCGGAGTTCCGGTTCTCGCCTACTTCACGGGGACATGGCCCAAGGCGATCGAGCCGTGCCGGGCGATGGACCTCGTCATGAGCGCCATCGCCATCGATCGCAGGGGCCGCCTGACGGTCGTCCGCACCGACATCACACGCTGCCCGTCGACAACCGAGCGATACGGCATCACCGGGGCCCCGTCCTACGTCCTGCTGAAGGAACGAGAGGCGGTGGCGCACGGCACGGGGCCTGTGACCATCGCCGGGGTACGGGAGTTCCTGGACGGCCACCTCTGAGCGGCGCACGTCTCGCGGCCCCTGAAACGCATCCTCGCCAAGCTCCGAAAGCGGATACTCACCCGGACGTGAGAAGGGGCCCGGTGCCGCTACGGGAGGACGAGGTTCCGGCCGGGACCGCCTTCGGTCATGTCCTTCCCCGGGCCGCCCACGAGCATGTCGTCGCCGGCCTGGCCGTGCAGCATGTCGTCGCCGGAGCCGCCGAGGAGGACGTCCTCGCCGTCCCCGCCCATGACGTGGTCGTCGCCCGGGCCCGCGTACACGAGGTCCGTGTCGCCGTAACCCTCGATCATGTCGTCGCCCCGGCCGCCCCACATCCGCTGGTCGCCGTCGTCGCCCATCAGGTGGTCCATGCCGTCGCCGCCGTCCAGGACGACGTGCCCCATGACCATGTCGTTGCCCGCGTCACCTCGTACCGTGTGCGCGGTGTGGGCGTGCAGGGTGTCGTCGCCGGGTCCACCGCTGACGGTGGCCACCCCTGGGTCGCTGGTGACGATCTCGTCGTCGCCGTCGCCGAGCAGGACGGCGATCCGGTCCGGCCGAGAGCTGCCGGTGGGCAGTTCGCAGACGACATACGTCTCGACCTCTGGTTGCAGGTACGTGCAGTGGTCACCAGGCTGGAGCGGCACCGCGTCGCGGAAGCCGATGAGCCGGACCCCGTCGCCCTGGTCCATCGGGACCACGTGGAGGTCGTTGACCTGTCCCGGGGCGGCGGTGAAGGTGATCGCCTGCTTCGCCCAGTCGGCGCCGACGCGGGCCTTGGCCCCGGCGGTGGCGGGAGCCGCGACGGCGGGGGACGCGGCGAGGCCGGCGGCGAGCAGGGCCACGACGGCTGCGCGGGCGGTGACTCGGTGGCGGTTCATGGGACCTCATCTCGATGGGGTGGCCGGCGGGCCGGCCCGGCGGCGTGCTCGCCTGCGTACGAGTGCGGTGCCGCCCGGCGTGATCACCTGCGTACAGGCGAGGTGCTGTGGTGCCCGGAGCGAACGGCGCACCGTTCGCTCCGGGCATGGGCTGTTCGGTTCGTTGAGGTTCTGGTGCCTGCCGGCAGAGCCGGGCGGCGCCGTGGTGCGATGGCACGGTGGTGCGGTCGCGGGTCAGCTCACGTTCACGTCCACGCAGGCGTAGAAGGCGTTGGCGGTGTCGGCGATGTTCCACACGGCCAGCACCTTCTGCTTGCCGGTCAGGCTGCCGAAGTTCACCTGGTGGGTGACGGTCTCGCCCGGCCGGGCGCCACCGTCGTTGAACTCCGCGATCTTCCGGCCGCCCGCGTAGTACTGCCAGGTGTTGGTGGCGTGGCGTGCCGTCAGCCGCCAGTTGAAGCTGGTCGTCCGGCTGACCGGGGTGACCTTCCAGCCTTTGCTGTCGTCGTTGAGCTCGGCGAAGGCGGCGTTCCCTCCGTTGCAGCTCATTAAGCCCTTGGGGCCCTCGACGCTCTGCGGCTCGTACTTGATGGAACCGCAGGGGACCGTGCCGGCGGCGCACTGGGCCTGCCGGCTGGGGGGTGAGGATATGTAGCCGTGCGCGCTCGCGTTGCCGGCGGGCAAGCTGATGGCCAGGAGCGGGGCGATGCCCGCGCCGATGGCGACGGCCAGCGTTTTCTTGCTCTTCATGACAACTCCTCGGTGGGGTCGGTGCCTGCCTGCACGAGCAAGTAAGCGTGTGCATGACAAGCAGTGGCATGCGTGACGGCGGAGCGGTCACGCATGGCTATGAGAGCGTACCCCTCTTGGTCTAGACCAAACTAGGGGTGTGGATGCGGCCGGGCTTCGAACGGGGGAGTCCGCACCGGCTCCTCCCGCCGTCTTCCATGCCGAGGGCCGGCCGCCACCGGTCGACGCGGCCCGCCTCGGCGGGGGTGGCGGGCTCGGGTGTGGGGGGTGTCTGCTGCCCGGTCCGTCAGAAATCGGCATGGACGGGGTGAAGCAGTGGGGAGACCGTAGAAGGACTAGACCACTTAGGTCAATGGTTCGGACCGATTTCCCTGATCAAGGCCCTTGCCGACCGGTGACGCAGGGGCTCCGATCGGGCATACTCAACGCGCCACAGCCGCTGGCCAGCGCCTCCCGTGATCCGGGAAGGCAGGATCGGTTGGGGAGCCGTAGATTTCCGGGCATCGCCCGGGACCACCCGGCGGTGCCGCGCACACCCCGCGCGCATCCGTCGTCACGCCCGACAGGGAGGAGAGCGCCGTCATGTCCGACCGTGCCCCGCAGCCGGTGCAACGCCGTCTGCCCACCGAGGAGTCCCGGCAGCTCGTCGAGCTCGTACGCGACATCGTGTCGAAAGAAGTCACTCCCCGGGCGGCCGAGGAGGAAGAGGCGGGCTTCTTCCCGCGCCCGTTCTTCACCCTGCTCTCCGAGGCCGGCCTGCTGGGACTGCCGTACGACTCCGCACACGGAGGCGGCGACCAGCCGTACGAGGTCTACCTCCAGGTCCTCGAAGAGCTGGCGGCCGCCCGGCTCACCGTCGGTCTCGGCGTCAGTGTCCACTCGCTGGCCTGTCACGCGCTCGCCGGGTACGGCACGGAGGAGCAACGGGCCGCCCATCTCCCGGCGATGCTCTCGGGCGGCCTGCTCGGCGCCTACTGCCTCTCCGAGCCGTCCTCGGGCTCCGACGCCGCCTCGCTCCGTACGAAAGCCGTACGGGACGGCGAGGACTGGGTTCTCACCGGGACGAAGGCCTGGATCACGCACGGTGGTATCGCCGACTTCTACACGGTGCTGGCCCGCACCGGGGAGGAGGGCCCGCGTGGTATCACCGCCTTCCTCGTCCCCGGTGACGCCGAGGGCCTCGCCGCGGCCGTGCCCGAGAAGAAGATGGGTATGAAGGGTTCCCCCACCGCTCAGCTGCACTTCGACGGTGTACGGATCTCCGGCGACCGCCGCATCGGTGACGAAGGGCAGGGCTTCGCCATCGCCCTGTCCGCGCTCGACTCGGGGCGGCTGGGGATCGCCGCCTGTGCCGTCGGGGTCGCCCAGGCGGCCCTGGACGAGGCGGTCGGATACGCCACCGGCCGGCGACAGTTCGGCCGGCCCGTCGCCGACTTCCAGGGGCTGCGCTTCATGCTCGCCGACATGGCCACCAGGATCGAGGCAGGCCGGGCGCTCTATCTGGAGGCGGCGCGGCTCCGCGACGCCGGCCTGCCGTTCTCCCGGCAGGCGGCGATGGCGAAACTGTTCTGTACCGACGCGGCCATGCAGGTGACCACCGACGCGGTCCAGGTGCTCGGCGGATACGGCTACACCCTCGACTTCCCCGTCGAGCGGCTGATGCGCGAAGCCAAGGTGCTCCAGATCGTCGAGGGCACCAATCAGATCCAGCGCATGGTCATCGCCCGTCACCTCGCGGGTCCTGAGACGCGCTGACCCGGGCGGGGCGGCCCGGCCGGGCGGACGCCGTCATGGTCAGGTCCCGTTCCTGGTCATGACGGTCCGGCAGGGCCCGGCCCGAACTCCCCCGAAGACGCGGCACCGCTCGGTGGACGGACGGCTGTGCGCCCTCCCGGGGTGGCGGGCCGGGGCGGCGGTCCGGGCTGAGGCACCGATTCTCCGGACGCCGGTGCGGCGGAACTGCGGCGGACGGGGCGCGCCGTCGTATGCGGCGTGGTCGTACAGAGCCGACGAGGCCGCGGGATTCCGGGTCACTGTCCGGCCGATTCGCGCGCCCGTTCCCCGGGTGCCGCGGCCACCGGCCGGCCGGTGAACTGTCCGCACCACGCCGGCCCGGCCGCCGTGGTGCGCGCGGAGAGGTGCGCCCCCGGAGCGCGGGACCTCAGGCGGCGTGACGCCGCGTCTGCGATGCGTACCGCAGGGGGCGTGAACCCGGACCACCGGCGTGGGAAAAGGGCTGCATCCGCCAGTCGAGTCCCTGAGGGAGCGTCAACAGCAGTGCGGTCTCCTGCTCCTGGACATCGAGGGACTCGTCCGCCGGGCGCGCCCGGGAGGCGTCGCGGTTCGTACCGGGGCAGACGGTGAGCACGAACGGGTTCCACGGCGTGGGGCACAGCGCGTGCTCGGGAAGCACGTCCTCGTCCGCCAGCAGGGCGATCGGCTGGGCGCAGTCCGGGCAGATCACCCGGTACATCTCGAAGGTGTCGTACGCGTCAGGAACGGCGTCCTCGTCAGGAACGGCGTAGGCGGCGTGTACGGGGGTTTCGTCGGGCTCCGGTTCGGTACGTCCGGTGAGCTTCAGGCTCTGCATGGGTCTTTCCCCCCTCGGGTGGGCCGGCAAGGCGACACGGCCTCGGCCACAGCAAGCACTGCCCGCCGGACGCCGGCCGTAACCGTGAGGCCTTCGGCTACCCACCCGTAGAATTGTGGTGTTCGTCACATGCCCCTCGAACGTGCCCTTCCGGGGCTCCTGCGACTGTGCCTGGAGGGACCCTGGGCCGTAGGTTGATCCGCATGGAGGAGCTGGACCGTCAGATCGTGGAGTTGCTCGTCAAGGACGGGCGGATGAGCTACACCGACCTGGGCAAGGCCACCGGCCTGTCCACCTCGGCCGTTCATCAGCGCGTGCGCCGGCTGGAGCAGCGCGGGGTGATCCGGGGCTACGCCGCTGTCGTCGACCCGGAGGCCGTCGGCCTGCCCCTCACCGCGTTCATCTCGGTGAAGCCCTTCGACCCGAGCGCACCGGACGACATAGCCGAACGGCTCGCCGGTGTGCCGGAGCTGGAGGCGTGCCACAGCGTCGCGGGCGACGAGAACTACATCCTCAAGGTGCGGGTCTCCAGCCCTCTGGAGCTCGAACACCTGCTCACCCGGATCCGCACGCTGGCCGGTGTGTCCACCCGTACGACCGTGGTCCTGTCCACGCCCTACGAGGCGCGGC
>NZ_DATMVN010000838.1:0-3903 GCF_035563135.1 Streptomyces sp. | reverse complement strand
GTGGTGAATCGGTAACCCCAGTCACTCGCTCCGGGATCGCCCAGTGGTATCACCCAGTGCAGCAGCGCCCACCCGTCGAGCGGAACGCCACCCTGATCGGCCACGGCAATCCAGCCGTGGATCACCATGATGGGGACCAGGACGATGCCGAGCATCCACAATGGGGGGAGCAGGCGCCTCGTTCGCTTTCCCAGGACCTTCCACGGATTGTGGTGCGCTCGGTCCAGGGACGCCGCGACCAGCCCTCCGGCAAGGGCGAACATGATGCCCATGGAGGGAAAGAGGAACGGCAGCCAGGCGAATCCGAAGGTGTGGTAGACGATGACCCGGAGCAGGGCGCCGGCGCGCAGCGTGTCGATGTAGCGGTCACGACGCGGACCGGCGCCGTCGTTCTGACGCGGTCGAGACGAGGATGGCTGATCCGCGACAGTGCCCACGGTCCGGTGGTTCGGACGGTCCAGCGAGGGGACCGTCGAGCTCATGCTGGTCGTCACGTGGTCGATGCTTCCTCGAGGGCTCGGACGGCGTTCGACTGCCGCTCCACGGGAGTGAGGTCGGCGTGGCGCCGGCCGTGCCCGTCGGTGATGGCGTCCATGGCGCCGGTGCGCTGCAGCTTGTTCCACCCGAGCTTGACACCGCGAATGGCCAGGTAGGCCGACGTGTAGAGCAGGTAGGCGCGCAGCGGCTCGTGCACCACGCGGTAGATCGGGACCATGAGCAGATTCGCCCACCGCTCCCGCATCAGGATGACCGCGACTGCTGCGATGAGCAGGTGCATGGCGAGGAACAGCAGGAAGTACAGGCCCACGGTGCCCCAGCCGGAGTTCTGCACCGCCAAGACGCCCATCACCGCGATGAACGGCAGGAACACGATAGGCACCAGGACCGAGACCACCATGTAGGGCAGCACGGCCATTCCGAGCCATCCGTACCGGCGGCGCAGCAGCATGTTGCGGTGCTTGAAGATGGCCTGCAGCGTGCCGAAGGTCCAGCGGATGCGCTGCGCCAGCAGGGCGTCGGCGTGGTCGGGGGCCTCGGTGTAGGCCAGCGCCTCGTCGTCCTGGCTGACCCGCCAGTGCGCCTGGTGCAGCGACAGCGTCAGGTCGCAGTCCTCGGCCAACGTGGAGTGGGAGTAGCCGCCGACCTCCGCCACCGCCGCCTTGCGCCAGGCCGCGCAGGCCCCGGGGATGATGGGCACCGCTCCCAGCTGGGCGTATGCCGAGCGCTCGATGCCGATCTGTGTCAGGTACTCAAGAGCCTGCCAACGGGTGAGCAGGTTGCGCTTCCGGTTGCCGACCCGGACGACACCGGCGACTGCGCCGAGGCGGCCATCGGGGTCCGCCGCGAACTGACGGACCAGGTTGGTGACGGTGTCCGGAGTGAAGATGGTGTCGGCGTCCAGGGTGACCAGGATGTCTCCCCGCGCCTGGGCGGTGCCGTTGTTCAAGGCGGCCCACTTGCCGCGGTTGGGTTGGTTGATCAGACGGATGCGCGCATCGCGCGGCATCATCGCTTCGACCTCGGCCGCCGTGCGGTCGGTCGACCCATCGTTGATCACGAGCAGCTCGATGAACGGGTAGTTCGAGTCGAGCAGCGTCTCCAGCGTTCGCCGAATGACCCTCTCCTCGTTGTAGGCCGCGATGACGATGCTGACCGGCAGCACGGTGACGTTGGCGTCAAAGCGGGCCTGGGAGCGACGACGCGCGACCGCCATCGCCGTGTTGAAGAGGCCGATCACCCCCACGATGGCCAACGCGAAGACGAACAGGAAGTGCATGACCGTGTTCGGCCAGACGTAGATCGACTGGGCGAGGGCGCCGGTGGCTCGATCCCAGATCGAGGGCGTGACCGTCTGCGTCGAGGCCTGCAGCGCAGGTTGCGCCTGCGGCATTGTCTGGAAGGTGTAGCCGGCGGCTCGAGCCGCGGGAATCAGCCGAGTTCGCACGTACTCGACGGTCGCCGCCCGGTTGTCGGCGCCGCCGTCGTGCATCAGAACGGTGATGTTGCGGCCGTCGAATTCCGGCAGCGGTATGTCGGCGGCCTCCGCCCTCGCCTCGCCCGATCCGTAGCTCCAGTCCAGCGTCTCGAAGTCGTAGCCGGACAGGTGGTACCCCAGCTGCTGCGCACGCAGGATGCCCAAGGTGTTTTTGCTGACCTCTTCGCTGGTGGTTCCTCCGTACGGCAGCCGAAACGAGGTCGTCGCCTGCCCGGTCAGCGATCGAATGATCCGGTCGGTCTGAACAAGTTCTTCCCGGGCTCGAAAAGCGCTGACGTCATTGAGATCGGCGTGGGTGAGAGTGTGATTGCCGACCGCATGACCCTCGCGGACCATTCGCTGCAGCGTCTCGGCGTGTTGCACGGCCATGCTGCCCGTCACGAAAAAGGTCGCCGGCACCCCCTCGGCCGACAAGACGTCCAGCAGCTGCGGTGTGCTGATCGGATGCGGACCATCGTCGAAGGTCAACGAGATCGTTTGGGTGGTGTCGGACGCGTAGCCATACCGCTGGATTACATACTCATCGGTACCGGCTGCGTCGACCTCGTCGGCGGTGAGCGGCACCACCTCGCCGGTGAAGGGATCCTTGCCGACAACTCCTTCACCGCGGTCGATCTGCAGCACACGCAGCATCGGCCCCTCGCCGATCACATCGAGCGGCCGCTCACCCGGCCCGGGCGCAATATCCTCAACCGCTACCGCAGCCGCCGCGGGCGATGCCGCCGGGGCCTCGTGAATCCGAAATCCGCCGTAGATCGCTGCCGCGACGAACAGCAGGGTGATCGGCAAGCCCAGCACCAGCAAGCTCCGCCACCGGCGTCCCGACGGATCGAGGAACACCGCGACTCCGGCCGTCGTGTTTACCGCATCCGTAGCTGCTGTGGTGACGGCCGAACGCTCACGAGAAGTCAACGAGTACCCCGGTGTCTGCAGACAATTCTGCGTTTGCGTTGGCCGTCGTTTGCGTTGGCCGTCGTTTGCGTCGGCCGTCGTTTGCGTTGGCCGTCGTCCCCGCTGAGTTCTAGGCTCGCACGATCGCCGAAAGACGGGAACCGGCTACCAGTGAGATCCTTCTCGCATTGACTCACAGTTAGTTAACAACCGTGAGCGCCGGGTAGTCAACCGCCGACGTCCTGATCGTGTTCCACGATCGAAACGACCGCGCCACATGATCAACAGGGCCGCCAATCTGCTACTGAGAATGGCTGACGACCTCGTGCATGGTCCGCGGGACGCCTGCTGGTGCTGGTGTGAAGGACGGCGCAGGGTCGCAGTGTATCGAGAAGCCTGGCCCTTGCCGCTGTCGCGGTCGCCGGGTGACCAGGCTGTCCCAGACGGCCCTGGTTGAGCTGGTCGCCGAGGTGAGGCCGCGCTGGCAGGCCTGTCGGGACGCACGGCTGGTCGATCGGCCGCGCCGGCGGGCGGTCGGAGCGGGCGCTCGGCACCGGCTGGTATTCGTCGACCGGCTGCTGGCAGACGGAAGCGCATGCGCGGTTGTGAAGCCCTCGCCTGCACGCATCGGGTCCCTATGGCCCGGTATATGTTGAGGCGTGTTGCGTCAGGTCGAGGCACTCCTCCTGGCGCACCTCGCCGACGACGATGCGGGAGGGCCGCATCCGCAGTGCCTCCTTGACCAGGCGGCGCAGCGGTATCTCTCCAGCGCCCTCGAGGTTGGGCTGGCGGGTCTGCATCGCCACCACGTCTGGAAGCGGCACGCGGAGCTCGAAGGCCTCCTCGCAGGTGATGACCCGCTCGCGCGCCGGGATCGCGGCGCACAGGCAGTTGAGCAGCGACATCTGGACGGACAGACATGCGTTACCGTCTGTTCAGCCCTCCAGGCGTCCCACAGACCTGCCCGAAGACCACGAAAGTGCACTTCAGGGCGACGTGTAGCCCACCGCTGCACA
>NZ_DATMVN010000837.1:0-25433 GCF_035563135.1 Streptomyces sp. | reverse complement strand
CTGCTGCTCCACATGCTGTGGCCCACGCACTGGAGCCACCGGGGGGACGGCCGACGATGGCTGATGCTCGCCGACTCCGTGACGCTGGTGTCCGTCGCCCTGCTGGAACTGTTCCTGCTGGTGCACGTGCTCGCCGTCGCGCTCGCCGTGTCGGTGGCCCGGGACCCGGTCCCCGTGAGGCCGGAGCGCGGCACCGGACTCGCGTTCCTCGTCACCTACCTGCCGGGCAGGGACCGTCTCCCCGCCGTGCGGGCCACCCTGGAGGGCGCCGTGCGGGTGCGGCACCCCGGACCGCTGGACGTCTGGCTGCTCGACGAGAGCGACGACCCGGAGGCCAGGATGCTCTGCGCCGAGCTGGGCGTGCACCACTTCACCCGCCTCGGGGTACCCGAGTGGAACCAGGTGAAGGGCCCGCACCGGGCCGGGGCGCGGCACGGCAACTACAACGCCTGGCTCGCCAAGCACGGTGCCGCCTACGACTTCTTCGCCTCCGTGGCCACCGGTCATGTACCCCGGCCGGGCTTCCTGGAGCGGATGACGGGCTACTTCCGGGACCCGGACATCGCCTTCGCCGTCGGCCCGCGGGTCCACAGAAGCGCTGCCCGGGCCGTCACCGGATCCCCGCACTCCCTGTTCCACGAGCTGATCCAGCGGGCGGGCAACCGCTACGGCGCGCCCGTCCTCGCGGGCACCGGCCGCGTCGTGCGCGTCACGGCCCTGCGCCGGGCCGGCGGCTTCCACGATTCCGTCGCGGGGGACATGGCCACCGGGTTCGAGCTCCACCGCACACGCAACCCGCTGACCGGACGTCACTGGCGCTCGGTCCACATCCCGGACGCTCCGGCCGTCGAGGAGGTCCCGGCCGTCCCGGTGCACGCGTTCCCCCAGCGGCTGCTCCGGTCCCGGGAGGCCTACGGCGTCCTGCTGCGGCAGTGCGGACAGGCGCTGCTGCGGGTGCCGCCCGGGCGGCTTCTCGGCTACACACTGACGCTCGTCCGCAGGCCCGTGGCCGCCGTCGGCTGCCTGTTCGGCGTGCTGAGCTGTCTGCCGGCCTTCACCCACGAGGCGCTGCGCCCCTGGGCGGTCCTCGCCATGGTGACGGCCTTCGCGCCGGCCATGGCGCGGCCCGTCACGCTGCTGCGCCGGCGCCGGGCCCGCGCGCCGCGTCCCGTCCGGGCGACGGAGCCCGCACCGGCCGCCGCCACCGCGGCAGGCACCGGATCCACGCCGGTGCCCGGCCTGTGACGCCCCCCGGGACTCGCGGAGGCGCATGGAACACACGTCCGGTACCGAAGTGCGAGACAGGGCTGACCGTCATATGACCAGTGGGTAAGGTCGTGCCGTGCCGAAGCCGCTCAGCCTCCCCTTCGATCCCATCGCCCGCGCCGAGGAACTCTGGCACCGGCGCTGGGGCCCGGTGCCCTCCATGGGGGCGATCACCTCGATCATGCGCGCGCAGCAGATCCTGCTCGCCGAGGTGGACGCGGTGGTCAAACCGTACGGACTGACCTTCGCCCGGTACGAGGCGCTGGTCCTGCTCACCTTCTCCCAGGCCGGTGAGCTGCCGATGTCCAAGATCGGCGAGCGTCTGATGGTGCACCCGACCTCCGTGACGAACACCGTCGACCGCCTGGTGCGCTCGGGACTGGTCGACAAGCGCCCCAACCCCAACGACGGACGCGGAACCCTGGCCTCCATCACGGACAAGGGCCGTGAGGTCGTCGAGGCGGCCAGCCAGGACCTGATGGCGATGGACTTCGGGCTCGGTGTGTACGACGAGGAGGAGTGCGCCGAGATCTTCGCGATGCTCCGGCCGCTGCGGGTGGCCGCGCGGGACTTCGAGGAGAAGTAGCCACCGGGACGGGGTGCTGCAAGATCGCCCCGGCCGTCCGGATACGCTCGATGTCATGAAACGCAGCGTGCTGACCCGCTATCGGGTGATGGCCTACGTCACCGCCGTCATGTTGATGATCCTGTGCGTGTGCATGGTCTTCAAGTACGGATTCGACACCGGGGAGAGCCTGACCTTCGCGGTCTCGCAGCTCCACGGCGTCCTGTTCATCATCTACCTGGTCTTCGCCTTCGACCTCGGTTCCAAGGCGAAGTGGCCGATCGGCAAGCTGCTCTGGGTGCTGGTCTCCGGCACGATCCCGACAGCCGCGTTCTTCGTCGAGCGCAAGGTCGTCCGGGAGGTCGAACCGCTGATCACCGACGGCTCCGCGCGGGCCGTCAAGGTCTGACCGGAAGCACCCGAACCGCCCCGCGCGAAGCGCCGGGCGGTTTGCCGTCGACATTTACTAGGACGTCCTAGTAAATTTGAATGATGGACGCTCACGCGATCGAGGAAGGCCGCCGCCGCTGGCAGGCCCGTTACGACAAGGCCCGCAAGCGCGACGCGGACTTCACCACCCTCTCCGGGGACCCGGTGGAGCCCGTGTACGGGCCCCGCCCCGGCGACACGTACGAGGGATTCGAACGGATCGGCTGGCCCGGCGAGTACCCCTTCACCCGGGGGCTCCACCCCACCGGTTACCGGGGCCGCACCTGGACCATCCGCCAGTTCGCCGGCTTCGGCAACGCCGAGCAGACCAACGAGCGCTACAAGACCATCCTGGCCAACGGCGGCGGCGGGCTCAGCGTCGCCTTCGACATGCCGACCCTGATGGGCCGCGACTCCGACGACCCCCGCTCGCTCGGCGAGGTCGGCCACTGCGGCGTCGCCATCGACTCCGCCGCCGACATGGAGGTCCTGTTCCGGGACATCCCGCTCGGTGACGTCACCACCTCGATGACGATCAGCGGGCCCGCCGTCCCCGTCTTCTGCATGTACCTCGTCGCCGCGGAGCGCCAGGGCGTCGACCCGGCGGTGCTGAACGGCACGCTGCAGACCGACATCTTCAAGGAGTACATCGCGCAGAAGGAGTGGCTCTTCCAGCCCGAGCCGCATCTGCGCCTCATCGGCGACCTGATGGAGCACTGCGCCCGCGACATCCCCGCCTACAAGCCGCTCTCGGTCTCCGGGTACCACATCCGTGAGGCCGGAGCCACGGCCGCGCAGGAACTCGCCTACACCCTCGCCGACGGCTTCGGATACGTGGAGCTCGGTCTCTCCCGCGGTCTGGACGTCGACACCTTCGCGCCCGGACTGTCCTTCTTCTTCGACGCGCACCTCGACTTCTTCGAGGAGATCGCCAAATTCCGCGCCGCCCGCCGTATCTGGGCCCGCTGGATGAAGGAGACCTACGGCGCGAGGACCGACAAGGCGCAGTGGCTCCGCTTCCACACCCAGACCGCCGGCGTCTCGCTCACCGCCCAGCAGCCCTACAACAACGTCGTGCGCACCGCCGTGGAGGCGCTGTCCGCCGTCCTCGGAGGCACCAACTCCCTGCACACCAACGCCCTGGACGAGACGCTCGCCCTCCCCTCCGAGCAGGCCGCCGAGATCGCGCTGCGCACCCAGCAGGTCCTCATGGAGGAGACCGGCGTCGCCAACGTCGCCGACCCGCTGGGCGGCTCGTGGTACGTCGAACAGCTCACCGACCGCATCGAGGCCGACGCCGAGAAGATCTTCGAGCAGATCAAGGAGCGAGGCACCCGGGCGCACCCGGACGGCGAGCACCCCATCGGGCCGATGACCTCCGGCATCCTGCGCGGCATCGAGGACGGCTGGTTCACCGGCGAGACCGCCGAATCCGCCTTCCGGTACCAGCAGTCCCTGGAGAAGGGCGAGAAGAAGGTCGTCGGCGTCAACGTCCACCACGGTTCCGTCACCGGCGACCTGGAGATCCTGCGGGTCAGCCACGAGGTCGAACGCGAGCAGGTGCGCGAACTCGCCGGGCGCAAGGAGGGCCGCGAGGACGGAGCGGTCCGTGGCGCACTGGACGCGATGCTGGCCGCGGCCCGCGACGGCTCGAACATGATCGGGCCGATGCTGGAGGCCGTAAGGGCGGAGGCGACCCTCGGTGAGATCTGCGGGGTGCTGCGCGAGGAGTGGGGCGTCTACACGGAGCCGCCGGGCTTCTGAGCGGCGTCCCGGCCACGCGGCCGGCCGGGGCCTCCAGCCCCGGGAGCCTCAGGCCCCGGGGCGGTGCTCCGCCGCCGCTGTGCCCAGCCCGCAGAGCAGCAGCACCGTGAAGCGCCGGGCCCAGTCGGTGTCGACGGGCTCGGCGCTCACCAGCGTCCGGTGCACCACGGCCCCGGCGATCACGTCGAAGATCAGGTCCGCGGTGCGGGCCGCCACCACCGCGTCCGGCTCGGTGGGCAGTTCCCCGCGGCGCTGCGCACGCTCCCGCCCCAGCAGGACGAGGTGTTTCTGCCGGGCCACGATCGAATGGCGTATGCGGTTCCGCAGCGCCTCGTCCCGTGTCGACTCGGCGACCACGGCCATCAGCGCCGTCTTGGTCTCCGGCCGCTCCAGCAGATCCGCGAACTGGAGGACCACGGCCTCCACATCGGCCGCGAGACTGCCGAGGTCGGGCAGCTCCAGCTCGTCGAAGAGGACGGCGACCGCATCGACCACCAGTTCGTTCTTGCCGGCCCAGCGGCGGTAGAGAGTCGTCTTGGCGACCCCCGCCCGCGCCGCCACATCGCCCATCGTCAGCTTCGACCAGCCGAGGTCGACGAGCGACGCACGGGTCGCCTCCAGGATCGCGGCATCGGCCTCAGCACTGCGGGGACGTCCGGGCCGGGTGGGTTCGATGGGGCAGCAGCTCGGCATGCGGCGACCATACCGGCCGGTAAGTAGTGCTGACCGGGCCGGGAGCCCGTGAGACAGATCACCGTGAGCCCTTGCCCGGCAGGGGGGTGGGGCAGTTACGCTACGGGTCGTAGCGTAAGGAGCGACGGTTCGTCCGTCGTGGCGCGACGACCGATCGACAGCCACAGGCGCCGGGTGGGGACCCGGCTCCGAGCACGGGGTTTTCAGGGCCTCGGAACCGCTTCCGTCCACGCGCCGCGCACACCGGCGTGGCCGTGGACGGAGGCGGTTCACGGATCGCTTTCCGGATCAGTGCGCGCAGGGGGGAGGATGTACGTATGCAGCCTAGGAACATGTCCATGAGCGGTGTCGTCGACCTCGCCGCCGTGAAGGCGGCCGGCGACGCGAAGGCGAAGGCGGAGCAGGCCCGCGCGGAGTCTGCCCGGCAGGGAGGCGCCGGTGCCGTGGCACCCGCCGCCCTGGTGATCGACGTCGATGAGGCCGGATTCGAGACCGACGTCCTCCAGCGCTCCACCGAAGTCCCCGTCGTCATCGACTTCTGGGCCGAGTGGTGCGAGCCGTGCAAGCAGCTCGGCCCGCTCCTGGAGCGTCTCGCCACCGAGTACAACGGCCGCTTCGTGCTGGCCAAGGTCGATGTCGACGCCAACCAGATGCTGATGCAGCAGTTCGGGATCCAGGGCATTCCCGCCGTCTTCGCGGTGGTGGCCGGACAGGCCCTCCCGCTCTTCCAGGGGGCGGCCCCCGAGAGCCAGATCCGTCAGACGCTGGACCAGCTGATCCAGGTCGGTGAGGAGCGTTTCGGCCTCACCGGGATCACCGTCGACCCGGGCGCCGGAACCGGGGACGGGGAGAGTGCCCCCGCCGAGGTGCCCGCCGGACCGTACGACGCGCAGCTGGAAGCAGCCGCGCAGGCGCTGGACGCCAACGATTTCACCGGGGCGGTCGCGGCGTACAGGAGCGTCCTGTCCGACGACCCGGTCAACACCGAGGCGAAGCTGGGCCTGGCCCAGGCCGAACTGCTGGGCCGTGTCGCGGGGCTGGATCCGCAGCAGGTCCGCAAGGAGGCCGCGGAGAATCCGGCCGAGCCGGCGGCGCAGATGGCGGCCGCCGATCTGGATCTCGTGGGCGGCCATGTGGAGGACGCCTTCGGACGGCTCGTCGAGACGGTCCGCCGCAACGCCGGCGACGACCGCGACGCCGTGCGGGTGCGGCTCCTCGAACTCTTCGAGGTGATCGGCCCCGACGACCCCCGGGTCGTCGCCGCCCGCACCGCGCTCGCGCGCGTCTTGTTCTGATGTGACAACACGGCCGTGGGGCCCTTCCGGCACCACGGCCGTTTTCGCGGGTGTACGACAACGAACGCTTCCGCTTTACCAAAACTTGATAAAAGTACGTAGTGTTACTCGCAGTAAATCGCCTCTATGGATCTGTCCGGTTTCGGGCGGCAATCCCGTCATTCGCGCGTCCCTTCGGTGCCACCCTGAGTGGCCGGTCGGTGTCGCCCTGTCGCGCGCCGGTTATCTGGTCGTTACTAGTCGGTAACGACCCCCCTTGTGTCACGGCCGTGAATGGACCACGATCGGCCACGCTCGGTCCAATCCCCGCCGGTCCGACGGCCAGTCGGCGCAGGTGGGTCCGTTGGGTCCCCACCGGGTGGTCGGCGGCAGTGACGCCGACCGCGGACAGGGGGGTTCCTGCCTCTGGGCAGGGCCTGTCCGAACCGGCTGCGCAGACGCGCGGCCAGTGGTTGTCGCTCGGGGGTGATCGCCGGTGATTCGGATGCGGTACGCGCCTCCGGTCCGGGCGCTCTCCTTCCCGAGGACGTAGCACTTCTCCCATCCCAGGGCGGGCGCACTGCCCGTACCGGAGATGTACGTCCGAGAAGGAGGAAATATATGAGTTCGCAGGTTCGCGGTGGTACCAGATGGAAGCGTTTCGCTCTGGTCATGGTGCCGAGCGTCGCGGCGACCGCCGCAGTGGGCGTGGGTCTTGCGCAGGGTGCGCTGGCGGCATCGTTCAGCGTGTCGGGTCAGAGCTTCAAGGTCAGGACCGACAGCCTCGTCGGTCAGGACTTCGTCCAGTACGGGAACGTCGCTTCCGGCGCGGGCGCACACCACCCCGTGGCCGTGTCGGGCTTCAGCAGCGCGACGATCACCAACATGTGCCAGTCGGTGGTCACGCCGAATCTGCCGTTCGATCTCGGCAGCGTCACGCTGAGGCTGGAGGCGGGCACCAACCCGAAGAGGCCGGTCCAGGCGACCAACCTGTACCTGGATGTCGCTCAGCTCGACGCGAACGCGTCGTTCAAGAACATCGACATCGGTGTCGCGGCGGGTTCCCTCAAGAACAAGGACAGGCCTGACTCGATCGGCATCCAGCCGGGCACCCAGGCGAATCCGAACGGATTCGCGCAGCGTGCCGAGGAAGCGGTCCTGACCGATGTGGAACAGGTGGCGTGGGCGACGACCGCCGGCACCTTCCAGCTCAGCGACCTGAAGCTGCGGTTGTACAGCGGTACCAAAAAGCAGTGCTTCTGAGGCACGTGACCGGGTGGCCGGAGTGCTCCCTGAGGGCCTCCGGCTGCCCACCCCTTTTCTTCTCACAGCAGTACCGGTTCCAGGGAGCTGTTTTCCATGAGCCCCGAGTCCACAGGGCAGAACGAGCACTACCTCACCGTCTACCGGCGGGGATTCCGCACCTGGCGGGGTAACCGGCCGTTCTGGGCGGGCCTGTTCACCATCCTGGGTGGTGTACCCATCGCGTACTTCCCGTACGCGAACATGCACCTCGGCAACATGACGATCGCGATGTCCACCACCGCCGGAGCCGGGTCGCTGATCATCGGGGTCCTGCTCGTCACGCTGGGCCTCACCATGTGGTTCCACCACATCGTGCGGGTGTTCGCCGGTGTCGCCGCGATCCTGCTCGCGCTCATCTCCATCCCTGTCGCCAACATAGGCGGCTTCATCATCGGCTTCCTGTTCTCGCTCCTCGGCGGAGCCCTCTCCATCGCCTGGGCTCCGGGCGAAGCCGAGGAGGACGTTCCCGAGGCCCGGGAGCACGGCCAGGAGCCCCACGGCACCGCTGAGGCCCCGCGAAAGCAGAGGCTGTTCGGGGTGGCGACGGAGGCCGACGGCGGGGGGCATCGTGCGGGGTGACGACAGCCGGACGAACGACTACGGGCCGGAGAGCTCTCCGGAGCGAAGAGGCCCCCGCCACGCGGCGCCCAGGAAGTCGCTCCTGACGAAGCTGCACATGCCCACGGGCAAGAAGGCCTTCGCGCTCGCGGCGATGCCGACGGCCGTCTTCGTGGGCATGGGGCTCACCCCCAGGCTCGCCATGGCCGACGACAGCACGGACATCCCCTTCGCCCCCGGGCCCTGCGTGACCCGCTCCGACGAGCCGCCCGAGTCGCAGGAACCCGGGACGGAGCCCACGCCGAGCGCCACGCCGTCCGACGGTGCGGGCAAGGACGAGGCCGGTAAGGACGAGACCGGCCAGGAGGACGGTTCCGCAGCGCCCGAGCCCTCGGCGAGTGCGCGCGCGTCCGCGCAGGACACCTCCCCGGAGGCCTCCGGGGAGGAGAAGACCGCCCCGTCGGCCACCCCCACGCCCACCCCCACGCCCACCCCCTCGCCCACCGCGTCGAAGAACCCCCTCGACCCGCTGGGTGTCGGTGACGCGCTCAAGGACCTCTTCGACGGACCGGACAAGGAGACGGCCGCGCCGTCCCCGAGCGCCACCGAGGAGACCCCGGAGCCGTCGGGGAGCGCCACTCCCGAGACGCCGGACAAGCCGGTGGAGAAGGCGACGGACGCGGCGAAGGACGCGGCCGACGAGACCGCCGACGCCATCCGTGAGGCGGCCGGGAAGGCGGGCAAGGCCGTCGAGGAGCTCGACGACGACGTCAAGGGCCTCGACCCCGTGAAGGACGAGGACATCCCGGACGGTGCCAAGGAGCGCTTCCCCTGCCCGACCGCCGACCCCGAGGCGCTCGCCGCGGCCGAACTGGAACAGGGCGTCCCGCTGCTCCCGGACGACCCGTGGACGCTGGAGAGCTCGAAGCTCACGCTCAACGGACTGGACTACGCGGGCATCGTCGAGGTGAAGACGTACAGCGGCAGCGTCAAGAAGGTCCTGAAGTTCACCGCCGCCTCCATCGACATCAGGGACCTGCACCAGCTGACGAAGGGCCCGGCCGGGACGACCGGTCACGTCAAGGCGAGCAGCGGCTCCACGTCGACGATCCGCGACGGCGAAGTGACGATGTACACGGAGAAGCTCGAAGGCAACCTCTTCGGGCTCATCCCGATCACCTTCAGCCCCGAGACCCCTCCGCCGGTGAACATCCCCCTCGTCTTCTTCACCGACGTGACGGTGACCCAGGCCGGCCAGTTCGGCGGTACGCTCACGGTCCCCGGCCTGTCGAACTACTTCACCGGCGGCAACAGCTGACCGGTGCTCCGGACCCGTCCGGGAGCCGCACGAAGACTGTGGCCCGCACCCCCGCTCGTACGGGGGTGCGGGCCACAGTCTTCGTGCGGGCGGCGGAGCGTCAGGCGCGCTCGCCGCTCAGGTGGTGCACCCGGACCATGTTGGTGGTGCCGGGGACGCCGGGGGGCGAGCCGGCCGTGATGACCATCGTGTCGCCGTCGGTGTAGCGGTTCAGCTTCAGCAGCTCCGCGTCCACCAGGTCGACCATGGCGTCCGTGTTGTCCACGTGCGGCACGACGTAGGACTCGACGCCCCAGCTCAGCGCGAGCTGGTTGCGGGTGGCCTCCTCGGTGGTGAAGGCCAGGATCGGCTGCGCGGCGCGGTAGCGGGAGAGACGGCGGGCCGTGTCACCGGACTTGGTGAACGCGACCAGCGCCTTGCCGTCCAGGAAGTCCGCGATCTCGGCGGCCGCGCGGGCGACCGAACCGCCCTGGGTGCGGGGTTTCTTGCCCGGCACCAGCGGCTGGAGGCCCTTGGAGAGGAGCTCCTCCTCGGCGGCGACGACGATCTTGGACATCGTCTTGACCGTCTCGATCGGGTACGCGCCGACGGAGGACTCCGCCGACAGCATGACCGCGTCCGCGCCGTCCAGGATCGCGTTGGCGACGTCGGACGCCTCGGCGCGGGTCGGCCGCGAGTTGGTGATCATCGACTCCATCATCTGCGTCGCCACGATCACCGGCTTGGCGTTGCGGCGGCACAGCTCGATGAGGCGCTTCTGCACCATCGGGACCTTTTCGAGCGGATACTCGACGGCGAGGTCACCGCGGGCGACCATCACACCGTCGAAGGCCGCGACGACGCCCTCCATGTGCTCGACGGCCTGCGGCTTCTCCACCTTGGCGATGACGGGGACCCTGCGGCCCTCCTCGTCCATCACCTTGTGCACGTCCTTGACGTCCTCGGCGTCGCGCACGAAGGACAGCGCGACCAGGTCGCAGCCCATCCGCAGGGCGAACCTGAGGTCCTCGACGTCCTTCTCGGACAGCGCGGGGACGTTGACCGCCGCACCGGGGAGGTTGATCCCCTTGTGGTCGGAGATGACACCGCCCTCGATGACGATGCTGGTGACGCGCGGGCCCTCGACCGAGACGACCTTCAGCTCGACGTTGCCGTCGTTGATGAGGATCGGGTCACCCTTGGCGACGTCACCGGGCAGCCCCTTGTAGGTGGTGCCGCAGATCGACTTGTCGCCGGGGACGTCCTCGGAGGTGATGACGAACTCGTCCCCGCGGACCAGCTCGACAGGACCCTCGGCGAACTTCCCGAGACGGATCTTGGGGCCCTGGAGGTCGGCGAGCACGCCGACCGCGCGGCCGGTCTCGGCGGCGGCCTTGCGGACCCGGTCGTAACGGCCTTGGTGCTCCTCGTGGGTACCGTGACTGAAGTTGAAACGGGCCACGCTCATGCCGGCCTCGATCAGAGCGACGAGCTGCTCGTGGGAGTCGACGGCGGGACCGAGGGTGCAGACGATTTTGGAACGGCGCATGAGGCGGATCCTATCGGTTTGTTTCACTGCGGAATATTCCGTCTGGTGGAAGATACAAAGGGGCGGGGGCCCGCTCAGTTGTGGACCAGGTCGAAGGTCTGGCCGGCGATCTCCAGCTCTTCGTCCGTAGGCACCACGGCGACCGCCACCCGTGCGTCGTCGGGCGAGATCAGCCGCGGTTCGCCGGACCGTACGGCGTTGCGGTCCGCGTCCACGGCCAGGCCGAAACCCTCCAGCCCCGCGAGCGCAGCCTCCCGGACCGGGGCCGAGTTCTCCCCGACCCCCGCCGTGAACGTCACCGCGTCCACCCGGCCGAGGACCGCCGCATAGGCGCCGATGTACTTCTTCAGGCGGTGGATGTAGACGTCGAACGCGAGCGTGGCACGCTCGTCGCCCTCGTCCACCCTGCGCCGGATCTCCCGCATGTCGTTGTCGCCGCAGAGGCCGACCAGGCCGCTCCTCTTGTTCAGCAGGACGTCGATCTCGTCCGTCGACATCCCCGCCACCCGCTTCAGGTGGAAGGTGACGGCCGGATCGATGTCCCCCGAACGCGTGCCCATGACGAGCCCTTCCAGGGGGGTCAGGCCCATGGACGTCTCCACGCACCGGCCCCCCGCCACCGCGGAGGCCGAGGCGCCGTTGCCCAGGTGCAGCACGATCACGTTCACGTCGGCCACCGGCCGGCCCAGCAGTTCGGCCGTCCTGCGCGACACGTACGCGTGCGAGGTGCCGTGGAAGCCGTAGCGGCGGATGCGGTGCGCGTCGGCGGTCCTGACGTCGATCGCGTACCGCGCCGCGTACTCCGGCATCGTCGTGTGGAACGCCGTGTCGAAGACCGCGACCTGCGGCAGGTCCGGCCGCAGCGCCTGCGCCGTGCGGATGCCGGTGATGTTCGCCGGGTTGTGCAGCGGGGCCACCGGGACGAGCCGCTCGATCTCCTCCAGCACCTCGTCGGTGATCACGGTGGGCTCGCTGAACTTCAGCCCGCCGTGCACCACCCGGTGGCCGATCGCCGCCAGCTCGGGGGAGTCCAGTCCGAGCCCGTCGGCCGCCAGCTCGCCGGCCGCGGCCTTCAGCGCCTCCTCGTGGTCGGCGATCCTGCCGGTGCGCTCACGGGGCTCCCCGCCCTTCAGCGGGGTGTGCACCAGCCGGGAGGAGGACTCGCCGATCCGCTCGACCAGACCGGTCGCCAGCCTGGAGCGGTCGCGCATGTCCAGCAGCTGGTACTTCACCGACGAGGAGCCGGAATTGAGCACGAGCACGCGGTGGGCGTCATTCATGGAGCGGAAACCTTCACTGGTCGGGTCGGTGGTCATCGCGGTCATCCCTCGCCCTGCGCCTGGATCGCCGTGATGGCCACCGTGTTGACGATGTCCTGGACCAGCGCGCCGCGGGACAGGTCGTTGACCGGCTTCCGCAACCCCTGCAGGACCGGGCCGACCGCGACCGCGCCCGCCGAACGCTGGACCGCCTTGTAGGTGTTGTTGCCGGTGTTGAGGTCCGGGAAGATCAGCACCGTCGCCCGGCCCGCCACCTCCGACGCCGGCAGTTTGGTCGCGGCGACGGACGGCTCGACCGCCGCGTCGTACTGGATCGGGCCCTCGATCCTCAGGTCCGGCCGTGAGTCGCGTACCCGCTCCGTGGCCTCCCGCACCTTGTCGACGTCGGCGCCGCTGCCGGAGGTGCCCGTCGAGTACGAGAGCATGGCGATCCGGGGATCCACGCCGAAGCGGGACGCGGTGACCGCCGACTGCACCGCGATGTCCGCGAGCTGCTCCGCGTCCGGATCCGGGTTGACCGCGCAGTCGCCGTAGACCAGCACCTTGTCGGCGAGGCACATGAAGAACACCGAGGAGACGATCGAGGCGTCGGGCTTCGTCTTGATGATCTCGAACGCCGGCCGGATCGTGGCCGCCGTGGAGTGCGCCGAGCCGGAGACCATGCCGTCGGCCAGGCCCTCCTGGACCATCAGGGTGCCGAAGTAGTTCACGTCCGAGACGACGTCGTACGCCAGCTCCACCGTCACTCCGCGGTGCGCGCGCAACGCGGCGTACCGCTCGGCGAAGTTCTGGCGCAGCTCGGAGGTCTGCGGGTCGACGATCTGGGTCTCGGCGAGGTCGATCCCCAGGTCGGCGGCCTTCTTGCGGATGACGTCGATGTCCCCGAGGAGGGTCAGGTCGCAGACGTCGCGGCGGAGCAGCACGTCGGCGGCGCGCAGGACGCGCTCCTCGGTGCCCTCGGGCAGGACGACCCGGCGCCGGTCGGAGCGGGCCTGTTCCAGCAGCTCGTGCTCGAACATCATCGGGGTGACCCGGCCGCTGCGGGCCACCGAGATCCGCTCCAGCAGGGCGCCGGTGTCCACATGGCGCTCGAAGAGGCCGAGTGCGGTCTCCGCCTTACGGGGTGTCGCCGCGTTCAGCTTCCCTTCCAGGGCGAAGAGTTCACCCGCCGTGGGGAAGGACCCGCCGGTCACCGCGATGACCGGGGTGCCCGGCGCGAGGCGGGCCGCCAGCCGGAGTATCTCCTCGCCGGGGCGCTCGTTGAGGGTCAGCAGTACGCCCGCGATGGGCGGCGTGCCGGCGCTGTGCGCGGCGAGCGAACCGATGACGAGGTCCGAGCGGTCGCCGGGGGTCACGACCATGCAGCCCGGTGTCAGGGCCTTCAGGAGGTTCGGCAGCATGGCGCCGCCGAACACGAAGTCCAGGGCGTCCCTGGCCAGGCCCGCGTCGTCACCGAGCAGAACCGTTCCGCCCAGTGCGGTGGTGATCTGGGCGACGGTGGGCGCGGAGAGCGCGGGGTCGTCCGGCAGGACGGAACAGGGGACCGGGAGCTGCGCCTTCAGCCGGTCGGCGATGTCCGCGCGGTCCCCGGACGCCACCCGGTTCACGATCATCGCCAGGACGTCGCAGCCGAGACCGGCGTACGCCCGGTAGGCGTTGCGGGTCTCGGCCCGGACGGACCCGGCGTCCTGGTCCTTGCCGCCGACCACCGCGATCACGGATGCGCCGAACTCGTTGGCGAGCCTCGCGTTCAGGGCCAGCTCGTCGGGGAGCTGGGTGGCGGCGAAGTCGCTGCCGAGGACCAGCACCACCTCGTAGTCGCGGGCCACCCGGTGGAAGCGCTCGACCAGCAGGGAGACCAGCTCGTCGGTGCCCTTCTCCGCCTGGACCGCGGCGGCCTCCTGGTAGTCGAGGCCGAAGACCGTCTCCGGGCTCTGCGAGAGCCGGTAGCGGGCCCGCAGCAGCTCGAACAGCCGGTCGGGGCCGTCGTGGACCAGCGGCCGGAAGACGCCGACCCGGTCCACCTGACGCGTCAGTAGCTCCATGACTCCCAGATCGACGACCTGACGGCCGTCTCCCCGGTCGATCCCGGTCACGTACACGCTGCGCGCCACGCGTGGTCTCCCGTCCTCTTTGGCTGGCATTGTCCCTTTGACGATACCTACCGGGGCAGGTGGGCCGCCCGCCGGGCACCGTGACCGGGGGCGGGCCCTCCCGGGCCCCGGCAGGCTCCGCCGGTGAAGCCGGAAGCGCGAGGGCCTGGCTTCACGTGGGACAATCGTCGTGGCTCACGGTACGGGGCTTTCTCGACGGGACCCCGGAACGCATGGCACTAGCGAGCAGGAGACAGAGCAGGATGCGCATCGGAATTCTCACCGCAGGCGGCGACTGTCCAGGCCTGAACGCTGTGATCCGTTCGGTCGTGCACCGCGCCGTGGTGGGGCACGGGGATGAGGTCATCGGTTTCGAGGACGGCTTCAAGGGGCTGCTCGACGGCCACTTCCGGCCCCTCGACCTGAACGCCGTCAGCGGCATCCTGGCCCGGGGCGGCACGATCCTCGGCTCGGCGCGGCTCGAACGCGACCGGCTGCGTGAGGCCGCCGAGAACTGCGCGGAACTCTCCCACCGCTACGGCATCGACGCGCTGATCCCGATCGGCGGCGAGGGCACGCTCACCGCGGCCCGCATGCTGTCCGACGCCGGGATGCCCGTCGTCGGCGTCCCGAAGACCATCGACAACGACATCTCCGCCACCGACCGGACCTTCGGCTTCGACACCGCCGTGGGAGTCGCGACCGAGGCCATAGACCGTCTCAAGACCACCGCCGAGTCCCACCAGCGGGTCATGGTCGTCGAGGTCATGGGCCGCCACGCGGGCTGGATCGCGCTGGAGTCCGGCATGGCCGGCGGTGCCCACGGCATCTGTCTGCCGGAGCGGCCCTTCCAGGTCGACGACCTGGTCAAGATGGTCGAGGAACGCTTCGCGCGCGGCAAGAAGTTCGCCGTCATCTGTGTCGCCGAGGGGGCGCACCCGGCCGAGGGCTCGATGACGTATGCCAAGGGCGAGATCGACCAGTTCGGCCACGAGCGCTTCCAGGGCATCGGCAACCGGCTGGCGGCCGAGCTGGAGCGGCGGCTCGGCAAGGAGGCGCGGCCGGTCATCCTCGGCCACGTGCAGCGCGGCGGTACGCCGACCGCGTACGACCGGGTGCTCGCGACCCGCTTCGGGTGGAACGCCGTCGAGGCCGTGCACCGCGGTGACTTCGGGAGGATGACGGCGCTGCGCGGGACCGAGATCGTGATGGTTCCGCTCGCGGACGCCGTGGCCCGCCTGAAGACGGTCCCCGGTGACCGGATGTACGAGGCCGAGTCGGTCTTCTAGGGTCTTCCGTCCGAGCCGGACCTGTCCGGATCAGGCCGGGCCAGGGAGCGGGGCCGCTGCCGTGCCCCTTCGGTCCCGGATGCCCGCCGTCCGCCAGAACTCCTCGGCCACGCGGTGCGCACCACAGGACACCGGCCAGCGCCCTCGGTTCGCGTGCGCCGGGCAGTGCGGCGCCGCGTTCCCGGGCCGTCACGGTCCCGGCCGTGATCCGCAGCCCGTACGCAACATGCCCGGGAGCCGTTCCCAGCGCCTCGCGGGGGCGGCGCGGGGCGGGGGCGTCGAAGGGCGGGGTGGGGTGTACGGCCCCGCCGTAGGAGCCCGGAAGGGGCCTGGCTACAGGCTGTTCCCACCACTTCGCCGTTCGTACGATCGTCCTGGGGCGGTCTCGGGAGGGGCCCGGCCTCTCAGCGGGTTTCAGCCACCCAGTGATAGTGCAGCTCAGGCCGGCCGACCTGACCGTAGCTCGGCCGCCGCACGGCCCGGCCCGCCGTCACCAGATGCTCCAGGTAGCGGCGGGCGGTGATCCGGGAGATCCCCAGCCCCTCCCCGGCCGCCGCCGCGGTCACCCCGTCCGGGGCCGCCCGCAGGGCCCGGGTCACCGCCTCCAGCGTCGGGCCGCTCAGGCCCTTGGGCAGCGTGGCGGGGTCGGCGACCCGCAGTGCGCCCAGTGCCCGGTCCACCTCCTCCTGGCCGCTCGCCTCACCGGCCGCCGCCCGGAATTCGGCGTACCGCACGAGCCGGTCCCGGAGCGTGGGATACGTGAACGGCTTCAGCACGTACTGCACGACACCGAGCGACACGCCCTCCCGCACCACCGCCAGATCGCGCGCCGACGTCACCGCGATGACGTCCGCGCCGTGCCCCGCGGCCCGCAGCGAGCGCAGCAGCTGCAATCCGTGCCCGTCGGGCAGATAGAGGTCGAGCAGCAACAGGTCCACCTCCGTGCGGTCCAGCGCCCGCACGGCCTGGGCCCGGGAGTGCGCGACGGCCGCGACCTCGAAACCCGGCACCCGGCCCACATAGAGCTGATGGGCGTCCGCGGCCACCGGATCGTCCTCCACCACCAGCACACGGATCACGGCGCGGCCACCTCCGCCCCCGCCGCACGGCCGGCGAGCGGCAGCCGCACGGTGAACTCCGCGCCGCCGCCCGGAGCCCGGCCCAGCGTCACCGTCCCGCCGTTGCGGTGGGCCGCCTGCCGTACGAGCGCCAGGCCCAGGCCGCGGCCCGTCCCGTGGGTCGTCCAGCCGCGCCGGAACACCTCGTCCGCGTCGTCCGGGCCGATCCCGGCGCCGGTGTCCGCCACCCGCAGCAGCAGCTCGCCCGGCTCCGTACGCGCGGTCACGGTGACCAGGGCACGCGTCGCGGTGCGCTGTGCGGGGACGGACGCGCCGGCGCCGCCCGTGGCCGTCTCCGACGCGGCGTCCACCGCGTTGTCGATCAGATTGCCGAGGACCGTCACCAGGTCCCGCGGCGCCAGTGAGCGCGGCAGGGCCCCGTCGTCGATCAGACTGTCCTCGGTGAGCACCAGCTCCACACCGCGCTCGTTGGCCTGCGCCGCCTTGCCGAGCAGCAGAGCGGCGAGCACCGGTTCGGCGACCGCGCCCACGACCCGGTCGGTGAGGACCTGGGCCAGCTCCAACTCCGCCGTCGCGAAGTCCACCGCCTCCTCGACCCGGCCGAGCTCGATCAGCGACACCACGGTGTGCAGCCGGTTCGCCGCCTCGTGCGCCTGGGAGCGCAGCGCCTGGGTGAAGCCGCGCTCCGAGTCGAGCTCGCCCGACAGCGCCTGCAGCTCCGTGTGGTCCCGCAGCGTCACGACCGTCCCGCGCCGCTCGCCGCCGACCACCGGGCTCGTGTTGACGACGATCACCCGCTCCGCCGTCAGGTGGACCTCGTCCACCCGCGGCTCCGACGCCAGGAGCGCCCCGGTCAGCGACGCGGGCAGCGCCAGCTCGTCGACCCCGCGCCCGACCGACCCCGGCTCCAGTCCCAGCAGCTCCCGGCCGGCGTCGTTGATCAGGGCGACCCGGCGCTGCCCGTCCAGCATGAGCAGCCCCTCGCGCACGGCGTGCAGCGTGGCCTCGTGGTAGGTGTGCATCCGGCTCAGTTCCCGGGCGTTCATCCCGTGCGTGTGCCGCCGCAGCCGGGCGTTGATCACGTACGTGCCGAGCGCCCCCAGCGCCAGCGCGGCGCCGGCCGCCGTCCCCAGGGCCCCGAGCTGCTCACGCACCTGCGTGGACACCCGCTCGACGGTGATCCCCGCGCTGACCAGGCCGACGATCCTGCCCCCGTCGTACACCGGCGTGACGACCCGTATCGAGGGGCCGAGCGTGCCGGTGTAGGTCTCCTCGAACGTCTCGCCGAGCAGCGCGCGCTCGGTGTGGCCGATGAAGCTCCTGCCGATCTGGGAGCGGTCGGGGTGGGTCCAGCGGACCCCCTCCGGATCCATGATCGTGACGAAGGTGATCCCGGTGTCCTCGCGCACCTGCTCCGCGTACGGCTGGAGTACGGCGGACGGATCCGGGGTACGGATCGCCTCCCGCACGGACGGCGATCCGGCCATGGCGAGGGCGGCGGCCCGCACCTGGCGGGCCGCGGTCTCCTCCGCCCGGTCCCGGCCGGAGGCGTACGCGTAGAAGGCGCACCCCGCCACGACCGCCGCCACGAGCAGGGCCTGCATCGCGAACAGCTGGCCGGCCAGGCTGCGGGGGAGGGTTCGGGGCAGGCGCATGGCACCCAGTCTGCCTGGCAGGGGCACCCGGCCCAAGGTGGCTCGAAAGCATCTGTGAACGATATGAACGCAACGGTGACGGCCGTCACAGGGAAGTGAATAGTCACCGGGGCCCCCAGGGACGGGGAGCAGCCGCATACCCGAGGAGATCCCCGTGGCAGAGAAAGCCGTACGACGGGACCGCACCCACTACCTCTACATCGCCGTGATCGCCGCCGTGGTGCTGGGCGTCACGGTGGGCCTGGTGGTCCCGGACTTCGCCGTCGAGCTCAAGCCGATCGGCACAGGCTTCGTCAACCTCATCAAGATGATGATCTCCCCGATCATCTTCTGCACGATCGTGCTGGGCGTCGGCTCCGTGCGGAAGGCCGCCAAGGTCGGCGCCGTCGGCGGCCTGGCCCTCGGATACTTCCTGGTGATGTCGACCGTCGCCCTGGCCATCGGCCTGGTCGTCGGCAACCTCCTGGAGCCCGGCTCCAGCCTCCACCTCACCGAGGCGGCCCGCGCCGCAGGTGAGAAGCAGGCCTCGGGGGCCAGCGAGTCCACCGTGGACTTCCTGCTCGGCATCATCCCCACCACCATGGTCTCGGCCTTCACCGAGGGCGAGGTCCTGCAGACCCTGCTCATCGCCCTGCTCGCGGGCTTCGCGCTCCAGGCGATGGGCTCGGCCGGCGAACCCGTCCTGCGCGGCATCGGCCACATCCAGCGCCTCGTCTTCCGCATCCTCGCCATGATCATGTGGGCAGCCCCGGTCGGCGCGTTCGGCGCGATGGCGGCGGTGGTCGGCGAGACCGGCGTGGACGCGCTGAAGTCGCTCGCGATCATCATGATCGGCTTCTACGTCACCTGCGCGCTCTTCGTGTTCCTCATCCTGGGCGCGATCCTGCGCCTGGTGGCCGGGGTCAACATCTTCACCCTGCTGAAGTACCTGGGCCGCGAGTTCCTGCTGATCCTCTCGACCTCCTCGTCCGAGTCGGCCCTGCCGAGGCTCATCGCGAAGATGGAGCACATGGGCATCAGCAAGCCCGTCGTCGGCATCACCGTGCCGACCGGCTACTCCTTCAACCTCGACGGCACCGCGATCTACCTCACGATGGCCTCGCTCTTCATCGCCAACGCGACGGGCGACCCGCTGACCATCGGCGAGCAGATCTCACTGCTGGTCTTCATGGTGATCGCCTCGAAGGGCGCGGCAGGCGTCACCGGCGCCGGTCTGGCCACGCTCGCGGGCGGCCTCCAGTCGCACCGCCCCGAACTGGTCGACGGCGTCGGGCTGATCGTCGGCATCGACCGCTTCATGAGCGAGGCCCGCGCCCTGACGAACTTCGCCGGCAACGCGGTGGCCACGGTGCTCGTCGGCACCTGGACCAAGGAGATCGACCGGGAGCGGGCGGCCCAGGTCCTCTCCGGTGCCCTCCCGTTCGACGAGAAGACGATGACGGACGACGTGCACAGCGGGGAGCCGCACGTCCCGGACACCCGGGACGGCGACGAGCAGCAGCAGTCCTCGCTCGTGAAGGCGTGACGCGCGGGGAGTGACGGGTGCGGCCGGTACGGGACTTCCCGTGCCGGCCGCACCCGTCGTGGCAGACTGCGGTCCCACTGCGCCCGGACGAGCCGGATACGCGGTCGCTACGCGTGCAGCCGGGGAGCGGGATGGACAGGAATCTGGCGGAGACGGCCCGGGCCGCTCTGGGAGCCGCGTGTGCACCGGGCACCGAAGGGCGCGCGGCCGTACCGGCGCCCCGCCTCGACGGCACCACCACCACCGTCGTCGCCGACACGTGCGTACGGGGCGACCTCGGCTTCGTCCTGCTCCTCCACCGGCGCAGGGACGGTCTCGTCGCTGAGGAGCTCTTCTTCGCGACGCGCGAGGACACGGGGGAGTGGGGCACCGCGGAACACCTCTCGGGCAGCGGGGGGTTCCCGGACCTGACTGATCCCGAAGAAGCCGCAGCCGTTCTGCGGGGCCGGCCGATGATGCTGCTCGGCGAATCCGGGACGCTTCTGCACACCGGGCGGCCCCAGGCCGACGAGGGGTACGAACTGCTGCGGTTCCACGTGCTGCTGGTGGACGAGGGCGTCGGTCACCTCCATGTCGAGGACGGCTCCGGGGGAGTCCCGCCGTCGTCCGGCCGCGTCCTCAAACCGCTCATGTCCCGGCTGGCTCTTCTCGCCCTGTTCCCCGAGGAGCGCGTCACCGTGCACCCGGGGCCGGACGCGGGCGCCGGAGAGCGGTCCCTGGGTGAGCCGTTCGAACTGGCCGGAAGCGATGCCGTGTCGGGGCCTTCCTGAGCTTCGGTACCGGTACCGGCGCAGGGCGACGGCGACCGGTGACTGCACCTGTTGTCTCAGATCCTCCTCCTGACCGCGTCCCGGCCGTGGGGGAGGTGGATGACCGCCCGGTTGCCGTACCCCGCGGTGCTCGCACCGTTCGCCGATGGCGAGGCAGCCGGCCGTCCCCCTGCCGTCCCGGGTCCCGTCTCCCGCACGGTCGTCACTCACCCGCCTCCGGTGCTTGCGGCGGCTGTACTTCCCGGGGCGTCAGGACGCCTTGCCTTGACGTGGGCGTCAAGGATTACGGTCGCGGTATGCGAATCGGGGAACTGGCCGAACGCGCCGGGACGACGACACGGACGCTGCGGTACTACGAGTCGCGGGGCCTGCTGCACGCAGGCCGCGCGGAGAACGGCTACCGCACCTACGACGAGAGCGACCTGCGGCTGATCCGGCAGATCCGGACCCTTCAGGACTTCGGTTTCGACCTGGAGGAGACCCGCCCCTTCGTCGACTGTCTGCGCGCCGGCCACCCGGCGGGTGACGCCTGCCCGGCCTCGCTGGCGGTCTACCGGCGCAAGCTCGGTGAGCTGGACGTCCTCATCGGCCGACTGCAATCGGTCCGTGCGGAGGTGGGGGCCCAGCTGGCCCGCGCCGAACTGGAGGCGTCGGCCGAAGTGCCGGGCGGCCCCGAACCCCGATGTGAACTGAACTGGGAGGACGAGTCATGATCCACGCAGAAGGTGCCACAGAGGTCACCGACGCGACGTTCGACGCGGAGGTCCTGGGGGCCGGCCTGCCGGTCCTGGTCGAATTCACCGCCGACTGGTGCGGCCCCTGCCGCCAGCTCGTCCCGGTGCTCGGCGCGATCGCCAGGGAGGAGGCGGGCCGCGTCAAGATCGTCCAGCTCGACGTGGACCACAACCCGGAGACCACGAGTCGTTACGCGGTGCTGTCGACGCCGACCCTGATGGTCTTCCAGGACGGCGAACCGGTGAAGTCCATGGTGGGCGCCCGCCCGAAGCGCCGCCTGCTCCAGGAACTGGAGGAGGTCCTCCCGGCGGCGGTCTGACCGCCCGGCGCCTCACCCCGGCCGATCAGGCCTTACGGGCGAGCAGTTGAATCTCCTGGAACTGCCGCCGGTCGGTGGGCTGGGGCTCGCGCACCATACGGGCCACCTCGGCCAGCCCGCACGCGCGCAGCATCGCGGAGAGGTGGTCGGGCGACCACCGGTAGGCCGGGGCGACCGCGTGGTCGTAGACCTGCGCCGGGTGGGACGGGCCGTCGCTTGCGGGGAAGCCGATCAGGAGGTGGCCACCGGGGGCCAGTACACGGTGGAACTCGGCCAGGACGGCGGGGAGTTCCTGTGGCGGCGTGTGGATGACGGACCAACGGGAGAGTACGCCGCCCAGCGCGCCGTCGGCGATGTCCAGCGCGGCCATCGAGCCCACGTCGAACCGCAGGCCCGGACAGGCCTGCCGGGCCAGCTCGATCATCGCGGGAGAGGCGTCGACACCGAACGCGGCCAGCCCCAGCTCGTCCAGATGAGCGGTGATATGACCAGGCCCGCACCCCAGGTCCGCGACCTGCCCGTTTCCGCTCGCGCGTACGACCTCGGCGAAGGCGCCCAGGATCGCGCGGTCCAGGGGACTGTCACGCAGGGTGTCGCGGAAGAGGTGCGCGTAGGTGGCGGCGGCAGCGTCGTACCCCTCGCGGGTGGTACGGAAGGCATCGTGTTCGACCATGCTCGTGACAGTAGTTCCCGGCCCCGAGGCGATCCGGGAAAATCTCGATCCACTCTCCCGGCCGCTCGATCTCCGACCGGCCGACCGGTCGTCGCTCACGGGAGGTCGCCGCCTTCATACCCGGGAGGCACCCCGTCCCAGGCCGTCGGCGCCGCCGGCCGATCCGGCGGCCTCCCGGGCCCGGGACCGGTCAGTCCTTGCGTCCCGTGACGGCGACGGTGACCCCCAGGCCGACCATCGTGAGGCCGCCGACCCCTCCGACCAGGGAGAGCCGCCGGGGTGAGCGGGCGAACCAGTCCCGGCCGGCCGCCGCGACCAGACCCCACAGGCTGTCGGAGGCCACGGCGATGAGGGTGAAGACCAGCCCGAGCAGGAGCATCTGCACGACGACGTGTCCCTGGGCGCGGTCGACGAACTGCGGCAGCACGGCAGCGAAGAACACGAGGGTCTTGGGGTTGGCCACACCGACGGCGAACCCCTCCCACAACGTGCGCAGGCCGCTGCCTGCGCCTTTGTCGGCAGTGAACGAGGCATGGAGCACACCGCGTTGCCGCCACGCCCTGACGCCCAGATACACCAAGTAGGCGGCACCGGTCAGCTTCAGCGCCGTGAAGACGAGGACGGAACGTTCCACGACCGTCCCGACCCCGAGAGCCACGGCCACGATGAGCACATAGGCGCCCAGCGTGTTACCCAGGACCGTCGTCAGCGCGGCGCGCCGTCCCTGGGCCAACGCGCGTCCGATCACGAACAGCACACTGGGGCCGGGGACCACGATGAGAAGGAACGACATCGCCGCGAAGGCGAGTAAGCGCTCGGCAGACACCATGACTCCGATGTAAGCACGGACGAGTTCACCTCTCAGCCCCTTTTCCCCTTCACTCCCGCCCGGGCGGGACTGCTCCTGCCGCCGCTCTCACCGGGCCGTGCAGGCCGGCGGCCACCGCGACGTACACGCACCTCCAGCAGCACCCGGCGGGCAAGCGGGAGGCACACTGCCCGCTCGTATCGCGGGTGTATCGAAAACCGCATACGCCACCGCAACGGCACTCCATGTCCTATGGGGGGCATGAACCACAGCGCACCTCCGCCCGGCCGTACGCGCAGGATCGTGCTTCTCGGCCTGGCGGTCCTCGGCATGGTGGGCGCCGCGTTCGTCGTGCGGGGGCCGCTCCTGATGGCCGCTCCGATGTGCATGGCCGGGCGGTGGCACGGCTGCTTCGGTACGTTCAACGGGGTGGTGTTCGTCATGTTGGCCGCGCTGGCGTCGCGCCGCTGGTGGCGCACCACGGCGGAAGCGCCGACGGACCGGCCTCGGCCCGCGTTCGCACCGGTGGGCCCCGTCGGCCCGCTTGCCGTGCTGTGCGGCCCGGACGCGACCGGGCAGCGAAAGGTATGCGGC
The DNA here is from genome assembly GCF_035563135.1 of Streptomyces sp. GTDB lineage: Bacteria > Actinomycetota > Actinomycetes > Streptomycetales > Streptomycetaceae > Streptomyces. The sequence continues at coordinate 1,913 of NZ_DATMVN010000837.1, read as the reverse complement.
TCATTACACGCTGTTGGTGATCGCGCGCTCCGCGATAGCCTGGCGTCGGCCATGACGGTAGGGCCGGTGACGACCAGGCGTGGTACGAGGACTTCGCGGGTGACGCTGTGCGCAGGGCATGGGTGACACCGGCGTCCGACCGGCCCGGCAACCTTTCTCCGGCCGGTATCGCGGACATGGTGGGCAACTGTTGGGAATGGACCTCCACCAGTCTGGGTGATCCAGGTGAGGCCGTCATCTGTGGTGGCAGCTACGACAATCCGATGCGTGCGGTGCAGGCGAGCAGCAAGGGGATCTACCGGAAGCGCGGTGGGAGCAACGCGGTGGGCTTCCGATGTGTGGAAGACGTCATGGACACCGAGGAGACGACTGTATGAGCGGCGAGCCCCGCCACGGGACGGTCATCGACCGGCGGTCGAGCGGCGGGGGAGTGAACGGCACCCTCGGGTCCTACATCGTTCAGGACGACGAGGACCAGCGGTACTACGGCTTCGACTACCGGCAGATCGTGACCGAGGGATTCCGGACCATCCGTACGGGCGAACGTGTTCGCTTCCATGTTTCGGGTGTCAGCCCTGACCGGGCGGAGTTCGTCATCCGTCTCGACCGGCCCGACCCGTCCGAGTACTACGGATGACCGCACCACCCCCGCCGCTCGAAACGGTCACCGGCGCCCGCCAGGAGCTGACGGTCGTCGTGCCCGTGTGCCTGCTGCGGGCCCCGGACTGGGAGCAGGGGCCGTTTCCGTTCGAGCTGGGCAGCCGGCGCACCGACACCGGGACGAGGGCGACGTACTTCGCCCCCGCTTCCGCCCGCGTCCTGTACGGCACACCTGACAGGCCTCGCCGTTGGCACCGGCCGGTCTCGATCACGCACGACGGTCTGCATCTCATCGGCATGGAGCTCCTCCGCACCGCCACCGCCCGCAATCCCGAACACGCCCTCGCCGTCCTGCATTTCACGGTGACCAGGCCCCTCCTGCCTGTGGTGCGTGCGATAGCCGGCCGGGAGGCCGTCCACGGTGAGGACACGGCGCTCACAGGGCCGCTGGATCCTGGAGCGCTCCTCGCGGGGCTGGCCGAAGTCACCAGCGGGGCCGGGACGTTCGCCCTCGCCCGGCCCTATACCGTCGCTTTCCTCACCCCCGAGGCCGATCACGGACCCGCGCTCCGCGCAGGCCATGAAGGGGAACTGCCGGACAGTGCCGATCGCTGGCTCTGGCAGCTGGCGTCGCGTTCGACCCCGGCCGACTTCCCGCTCGCCCCGGAGACCGCCGCCGTGGAGCTCGGTAACGCCGTACGCATCTCGGCGGACTGGAGTGCCCTGGTGCTGCGGCAGGGAGCTGCCTTCCTCGGTCACCGTGCCGACACGGGGGAGGAGGACTTCTACGCGTTCGGCGCCCTGCACTCGCGCACCGTCTACCTGGATGCGCTGCTGCTCGGGTCGCTCCAGCGTGACCACATCGACGAGCTCACCGACGAACTCTCGGACGTCTTCGACACCGGACGGCTGGCGCGGAGAGTGGCCACGCTGGAGCGCAACATCGCGGCCTTCCGGAGCACCTACTGGCGTCAGCACCTGACCGCCCACGGTCCGGCCAACGCACTGCTTCTCGCCTTCCAGAACCAGCACCGGCTGCCCGAACGGTTCGGGGAGATCCTGGCGGAGGCCGCTGACTACAGCCGTTTGGTGCAGACGCAGGAGAGCCAGCAGATCAGCGGCGCGCTGGGAACGCTCACGATCCTGGGCCTGCCGCTCGGGACCTCGCTCGGCGTCCTTCAGGTCCTCGGTGACGAATCCGTCAGCCACCTGCTCGTCGCGCTCGGAATCTCCGTGGTCGTGACCGCGGGCGCTCTCGCGACGCGGTACGGCCGGCTGGTGCTCTCATCGCTGCGCGGAGGGGGGAAGCCGTG
>NZ_DATMVN010000836.1:0-9270 GCF_035563135.1 Streptomyces sp. | reverse complement strand
CGGACCTGCGGCCGCGGCCGCCGGTCTCGCCGAGGTCCTCGACCTCCTCCGCGCGCAGACCGGCCCGGGTCCGCTCGGTGCGCGGCAGGACACCCTTGGTGCCGGCCGGGATGCTGAGCTCCTCGTACAGGTGCGGGGAGGTGGAGTACGTCTCGGGCGGGTCCGGGAACTTCAGGTCCAGCGCCTTGTTGATCAGCTGCCAGCGCGGGATGTCGTCCCAGTCGACCAGCGTGATCGCGATGCCCTTGGCGCCCGCGCGGCCGGTACGGCCGATGCGGTGGAGGTACGTCTTCTCGTCCTCCGGCGACTGGTAGTTGATGACATGGGTCACACCCTCGACGTCGATGCCGCGCGCGGCGACATCGGTGCAGACGAGGACGTCCACCTTGCCGTTGCGGAAGGCGCGCAGCGCCTGCTCGCGCGCACCCTGGCCGAGGTCTCCGTGGACCGCGCCGGACGCGAAGCCGCGCTTCTCCAGCTGCTCCGCGATGTCGGCGGCCGTCCGCTTCGTACGGCAGAAGATCATCGCGAGCCCGCGGCCCTCGGCCTGCAGGATGCGGGAGACCATCTCGGGCTTGTCCATCGAGTGGGCGCGGTAGACGAACTGCGCCGTGTTCTTGACGGTCGTGCCCTCGTCGTCGGGCGAGGTGGCGTTGATGTGCGTCGGCTGCGACATGTAGCGGCGCGCGAGGCTGATGACGGCACCGGGCATGGTGGCCGAGAACAGCATCGTCTGGCGCTTGGGCGGCAGCATGGTGATGATGCGCTCGACGTCGGGCAGGAAGCCCAGGTCGAGCATCTCGTCGGCCTCGTCCAGGACGAGGACGCGGATGTGCGAGAGGTCGAGCTTGCGCTGGCCCGCCAGGTCGAGCAGCCGGCCCGGGGTGCCGACGACTACGTCGACGCCCTTCTTCAGGGCCTCGACCTGGGGCTCGTACGCCCGGCCGCCATAGATCGCGAGAACGCGGACGTTACGGACCTTGCCCGCGGTGAGCAGGTCGTTGGTCACCTGCTGGCAGAGCTCGCGGGTGGGGACGACGATCAGGGCCTGCGGCGCGTCCGTCAGCTTCTCGGGCGCAGCCCGGCCGGCCTCGACGTCGGCGGGGACGGTCACGCGCTCCAGGAGCGGAAGACCGAAGCCGAGCGTCTTGCCGGTGCCGGTCTTGGCCTGGCCGATGACGTCGGAGCCGGAGAGCGCCACGGGGAGCGTCATCTCCTGGATGGGGAAGGGAGACATGATGCCGACCGCCTCAAGGGCTTCGGCCGTCTCGGTCAGGATTCCGAGGTCGCGGAACGTAGTCAGGGTGCTGCCTCTTCTGTGAGACGCGGCCCGAGGCGAACGCTGGGGGTCGTACCGTGCCGGGGTTGGTCATCCGGCCGTGGATGGGCCGGGTGGCGCGGGACCACTGCCGTCGCTCGAGCGCTCGTGCCGCTGAGGGGGCCCCTCATCTGCGGTCGTACGAGGTGTACGCCCCGCGTGGAGGGCTGTCGGGTCGGAGCCGATCGGGCCACCGACCGGGCATCCTCATTCAGATCGCGCTCCTGGCACAGGAAAATACTCAGTAGGCGCAATACCACTGTACCTCGGATTCGCGCATGCGTGTTGGGCGAATTCATCGGAACGGTGTGATGTCTCCCGCTGGCCAGACCCTTACCCCACCGACGGAGCGGGCTATTCTGCGCTCCATGGAGACGCCTGACAACGCCACTGAAGCATCCGACGAAGCACCCGCACCGACCGGAATCGCCGCCCAGGACTGGGCCACCGCGTCCGCCGACCCGCAGTACCACGCCGCGGTCGTGGACCTGCTCGGCGCGCTCGCCTACGGGGAACTCGCGGCCTTCGAGCGGCTCGCCGAGGATGCCAAACTCGCGCCGACACTCGGTGACAAGGCGGCACTGGCAAAGATGGCGTCCGCCGAATTCCATCATTTCGAGCAGCTGACGGACCGGCTCACGGCCATCGAGGAGACGCCCACCGCCGCCATGGAGCCGTTCGCCAGGGCGCTGGACGACTTCCACCGCCAGACCGCCCCCTCCGACTGGTTGGAAGGCCTGGTCAAGGCGTACGTCGGCGACTCGATCGCCAGTGATTTCTACCGGGAGATCGCCGCCCGCCTCGACGCGGACACCCGCTCGCTCGTCCTCTCCGTGCTCGACGACACGGGCCACGGGAACTTCGCGGTCGAGAAGGTGCGGGCCGCCATCGAGGCGGAGCCCCGGGTCGGCGGCAGGCTCGCCCTGTGGGCGCGCAGGCTGATGGGAGAGGCGCTCTCGCAGGCACAGCGGGTGGTCGCGGACCGCGACGCGCTGTCCACGATGCTCGTGGGCGGCGTGGCGGACGGCTTCGACCTGGCCGAGGTCGGCAGGATGTTCTCCCGGATCACCGAGGCGCACACCAAGCGGATGGCCGCGCTCGGTCTCGCCGCCTGAGCGGCCCCTACTGGGCCGTGGCTGATCGCACCGGCCTGCTGCCGCGGGTGCGGATCAGCAGGGAGAGGGTCACCGCCCCGACCAGTACGGCGCCGGCGAGCGTGGCCAGGACATGGCCGGAGCCCAGCGCCGAACGGGTCAGATACGCGCCGAACAGGGCGCCCAGTCCACCCGTGAGGGACACCACGCGGGCGGACGGGAGCCGGCCGGGCAGGTAGTGGAGCGCGACCCAGGACAGGGCCAGCCCGAGCACGACGGAGCTGATGGATTCCCAGAGCACAGAGGGTCACCTCGCTTGTGGCGTAGCGGTCGGTCGTAGGCCGTCCTACCCGTGGCCGGCGGGACACAACCCTCCTCGGCTCCCGTGCACCCCACCGAGGGAACGGCGGGGAGCGGATCCGGAGAAACACAGGTGAAGGCCCGGCGGAATCGTCCGCCGGGCCTTCACCTGTGCTGCCGTGTCGCGCGGGCTACAGCGCGCCGAATCCCACCCGCCGGGTGCTGGGCTCACCGATCTCCACATAGGCGATCCGGTCGGCCGGCACCAGGACCTTGCGGCCCTTGTCGTCCGTGAGGCTGAGCAGCTGCGCCTTGCCGTTGAGCGCCTCGCCGACCGCGCTCTCGACCTCTTCGGCGGAAAGTCCGCTCTCCAGAACGATCTCGCGGGGCGTGTGCTGCACCCCGATCTTGACCTCCACGGCTATGTCCCTCCGACGGTCCGTCTCTGCGCGGTGAACCGCGCCGTACGCAGCACACATTAGCCCGGTGAAGGGACGGACCACGGGTCGACCGGCAACGCCCGCAGCGAACACCGGCTCCCCGCCGCCGGGCTCAGTGCTGGTCGGTGCCGTGCAGCGGGAATCCCGCGATGCCCCGCCAGGCGAGCGACGTGAGCAGCTGTACGGCGGTGTCACGCGGAATGCCGGAGCGGCTGGAGAGCCAGTAACGCGCCACGACCTGGGAGACACCGCCCAGGCCGACCGCGAGCAGCATCGATTCGTCCTTGGACAGACCCGTGTCACCGGCGATGACGTCGGAGATGGCCTCCGCGCACTGCAACGAGACCCGGTCGACCCGCTCGCGGACCGCCGGCTCGTTGGTCAGGTCGGACTCGAAGACCAGACGGAAGGCGCCGCCCTCGTCCTCGACGTACGCGAAGTAGGCGTCCATCGTCGCCTCGACGCGCAGCTTGTTGTCCGTGGTCGAGGCGAGCGCCGTACGGACCGCCTGGAGCAGGGACTCGCAGTGCTGGTCGAGCAGGGCGAGATAGAGCTCCAGCTTGCCGGGGAAGTGCTGGTAGAGCACCGGCTTGCTGACGCCGGCCCGCTCGGCGATGTCGTCCATCGCCGCGGCGTGGTAGCCCTGGGCGACGAAGACCTCCTGTGCGGCGCCCAGCAGCTGATTGCGTCGGGCACGGCGGGGCAGTCGGGTGCCCCGCGGGCGCGCCGCCTCTGTCTGCTCGATGGCTGTCACGCCGCCTCCCAAATTCGTGATCGAACACAGCCGTACCGTGAACGCTGCGCCGTCGGGCCATCGTACTTTTGAGTAACCCGGGTGTGCGCGGCGCGGACGCAGAATTTCATGGACCGGACGGCTGCGGTAGCCGCAGAGGTACCGGCCCCTGCCGCAAAGCGGTGCGTTCTACCGGTAATCGTCCTCGTCCTGTGCGACGACGCGGGCCTGCTCCGCCGCATCCGCCTCGTTCGCGATGCCGCGGTCGATGCCGGTGAGCGGTTCGTCCTGCTCCGGCCGGACGGCGGCCCGCTGTTCGGCGGTGTCGGCTTCGGGTGCTTCGGGGCCCGGTTCGTCCGGCTGCGCGTCCTCGAAGGTCTCCGGGTCGCTCGGGTCGACCGTCATGGTGGCTCCCTTCCTTCCCTTGCAGCCTAGGAGCAACCCTTCGGGGGCGCTATGCGGCCTGTGACCGCGAACACATGAACCACCGCGTGATCGTCTCGTAACATTGCCGCATGTCTTCGACCGAGCTGCCCGGTATCCACGCCGCCGCTGCCGCGGTGGCACCCACGGTCAGTGCCGTCCGGGTCGCGGAGGGGGAGAAGCTGCGCTCCGTCACGCTGCCCGGCCTCACCCTGACCGTCCGCTCCCGCCCGGCGGGGACGGTGGCATCCGCTCCCGCTCTCTTCGTGCACGGCCTCGGCGGCTCCTCCCAGAACTGGTCGGCCCTGATGCCGCTGCTGGCGGACACGCTCGACAGCGAGGCGGTCGATCTGCCCGGCTTCGGGGACTCCCCGCCGCCGGACGACGGCAACTACTCCGTCACCGGACACGCACGGGCGGTCATCCGGCTGCTGGACGCCGGCAGACGCGGGCCCGTTCACCTTTTCGGTAACTCTTTGGGTGGCGCTGTTGCCACCCGGGTCGCGGCCGCCCGGCCCGACCTGGTGCGGACCCTGACGCTGATCTCCCCGGCCCTGCCCGAGATCCGGGTCCAGCGGCCCGCGGTGCCGACCGCTCTGCTCGCACTCCCGGGCGTCGCATCCCTGTTCGTCCGGCTCACCCGTGACTGGACCGCGGAACAGCGCACCCGTGGGGCCATGGCACTCTGTTACGGCGATCCGGCACGTATCTCCGACGAAGCCTTCCGCCACGCGGTGGCCGAGATGGAGCGCCGGCTGGAACTGCCGTACTTCTGGGACGCCATGACACGCTCGGCACGGGGCATCGTCGATGCCTACACGCTGGGTGGGCAGCACGGGCTGTGGCGCCAGGCCGAGCGGGTGCTCGCACCGACCCTGCTGGTGTACGGCGGACGGGACCAGCTCGTCTCGTACCGGATGGCACGCAGGGCGTCCGCGGCCTTCCGCGACTCGCGCCTGCTGACACTGCCCGACGCCGGGCACGTGGCGATGATGGAGTACCCGGAGGCGGTCGCCCAGGCCTTCCGGGAACTGCTCGACGAACGTGGCGGGAGCTGATCCGGGGCGTGGGACGACACAGCCGAAGGGGCCCCGAGGCCACCCGGCGCGAGACCGGGCCCGTAGCCGGTGCCACCGCGGAGCGCGGCACCGGCCGGCGCGGGCGGAATTCCGCCATGCCCCCCGCCCGGGACGGCCACAGCCCGTTCCACGACGCCCCGCAGGTGCGTGGCGGGCACCCCGAACAGCACGAACCCGGCGGCGGCTGGGGAGCCGCGCAGGGGCCGCAGCACGACAGCCGGCGGGATCCGGCGGGTCCGGGGAGCCAGGAGCTCTTCCGTGCCGGGCAGGCCGCCATGGCGCGCCAGCGGGAGGCGCAGCAGGAGGCCGGGCGGCGCACGACCGGGCCGCAGACCGGTACCTCCCCGCTGATACCCGGCCCCCGCAGGGAGTTCCTGGAGGCGTTCGACACCACGCCTTCACGCCCCGCTCCGCCGGTTCCGCCGGAGGGCGCTCTCCGGACCTCCCCGGGGCCCGGCGGACCCGACGGCGTCCCGGACGACGCGAAGGGGCGGGGCGCGAAGGGCGGCAGGGGCCGGACCTTCACCGGGATCGCCGCCGCAGCCGTGACCACGGTGCTCGCGGTCGTGGTGGCCGGGCAGGTGGCGCGGGACTCCGGGGGCACGGTGGACGGTCCGCGCACCGGAGGTGTCGACCGGCAGGACGCCGGGGACGCCTCCCGTTCGGTGGACCGGCAGACCCCGCAGGCGCCGCAGCAGGAGAAGGCCAGGCCTCTGTCCTACGCGCAGAAGATGGCCACCGCCTTTCCGCTGGCGCCGGACCTGAAGGCGTCCGGGGAGTTCGAGGCGGTGCCGGGGCTGGCGAAGGCGCCGGGCAAGGGGCACAAGTACCGGTACAGGATCGATGTCGAGAAGGGGCTCGGCCTGGATGCCGCACTGTTCGCCGAAGCCGTGCAGAAGACGCTGAACGACGACCGCAGCTGGGCGCACAACGGCGCCATGACCTTCGAGCGGATCTCCTCCGGTGAACCCGCCTTCGTGATCACCCTGGCGAGCCCGGGAACCACGGGCGTCTGGTGCGCGAAATCCGGCCTGGACACCACGGAGGACAACGTCTCCTGCGATTCGGCCGCCACCGACCGCGTGATGATCAACGCCTACCGGTGGGCGCAGGGCGCCTCGACCTTCGGGGCGGACAAGCTCCTGGCCTACCGTCAGATGCTGATCAACCACGAGGTCGGCCACCGGCTGGGGCACAACCACGCGAGCTGCCGCACCCCGGGCTCCCTGGCACCCGTGATGCAGCAGCAGACCAAGACCCTGAATCTGGACGGCATCAAGTGCCGTCCCAATCCCTGGGTCTACCCGGGGAGCTGAGCCGCCCGCCCGGGCGTGAGGTCCGTAGGGCGGGACGGGTGTCCCGCCGGGCGCCGCCGGCCGGTGTGTCCGGGGCAGGGCCGGTGGAGCGTCCGTGGCCGGCGGGAGCGGTCACCGGCACGGGTCCCGTACGGCGAGCCGGCTCGTGGCGGCGGCCCCCGCGCCCGGATCCGTACGGGCCCGGGCGCGCCGTGCGCCTCGTGCGGAGCCGGCCGCAGTCTGACTCCGTGCGGCCGATGCCGGGCTGTTGCGGCAGAACGCGACCGGGGCGGGAAGGTTACGCCGGTTCACCCCTTTCGGTGGTGCGACGGACAACCGTCCGTCGCACCACCTGTGTGTCCGCATACGGTCGTCCCGCTGCGAGTCGCCGGGTAACGGCGGCTGACCACAAGGGAGATCGGGGGTGTGCTCGTGCGGATCGGACTCCTCACGGACGGTGGCTACCCGTATACGACGGGTGAGTCCAGGCTCTGGTGCGACCGTCTGGTGCGTGGTCTTCCCCAGCACGAGTTCGACCTCTTCGCGCTCAGCCGCTCCCCCCGGCAGGAACAGCAGGGCTGGGTGAACCTCCCCGACCAGGTCGGGCGGGTGCGGACGGCGCCGCTGTGGACGCGTGAGCGGGACGCCCGGCACACCGGCCGCCCCCGAGGACTGACGGGCGGACTTGCCACCGGCCTGGGACGTTCGTACGGACGACGGGACCGACGGCGCTTCGAGGCGCACGTGGCGGCGCTCGTCGGTGCGGTCCGCACCTGCGCGGGGACCGGGCCCGCCGTGGCCGGCACGGATTCAGAGGCGGCCGTCGGCCTCTTCACGGACGGCGTCTACGGCCTCGCCGAGCTGGCCGGGGAACGCGGCGGACTGCCCGGTGCCCTGCGCTCCGAGACGACCGTACGCATCGTGGAGTCGGCCTGCCGTGCTCCGGGGGCCGGTCGCACCGTCCACGGCGCCACCCTCCCCGACCACCTCGCCTTCGTGGCCGAGCTGGAGCGCGCCCTGCGCCCTCTCTCCCTCGACTGGTACGACGAGGACGGCCTCGGCGCGGTCGACCTCTGCCACGCGGCGTCCGGCGGCGCTGCGGCTCTCCCCGGACTGCTGGCCAAACGCTTCTTCGGGGTGCCGCTGCTGGTGACGGAGCACGGTGTGCCGCTGCGGGCCCACTACCTCGCGGCGCCCGAGGCCCCACTCGGTGCGCCGGCGCGCGCCCTGCTGGCCGGCCTCCACGGGCTGCTCGCCTCCGAGGTCTACCGGCAGGCCGCGCTCATCACCCCCGGCAGCACCCACGTCCGCCGCTGGCAGGAGCGGTTCGGCGCCGGCCGGGGCAAGCTGCGCACGGTCCACCCGGGTATGGAGGCGGAGCAGTTCCGGGCCGTCGGCGACGACGAGGACGGAGGCGGACCCGGCACACTGGTGTGGATCGGGCGGATCGAACCCGCCAAGGACCTGATCGCCCTGCTCCACGCCTTCGCCGAGGTGCGCAGGGCCGAGCCGGACGCCCGGCTGCGCATCTTCGGCGCGCCGGTCCGGGGGAGCGACGGTGAGACCTACCTCGCCCACTGCCGGGCACTCGCCGCCCAGCTCTTCCCCGACGAGGCCGCGGATGCGCACGCCGTCGGCGACAACCCGGTCACCTTCGAGGAGATCGGCGGTCCCGAGGTGCCCGATCTCGCGGAGGCCTACGCCGCCGCCGGCGTCGTCGTCCTGTCCAGCGTCGCCGAGGGCTTTCCCGTCAGCCTGGCCGAAGCGATGTTCTGCGGCAGGGCCACCGTCTCGACGGACGTGGGCGCCGTGGTCGAAGTCGTCGGAGGGACCGGACTGGTGGTGCCCCCGCGCAATCCGCGGGCGCTCGCCGACGCCTGTGTCGCGCTCCTGCGCGACCCGGAGCGCCGCGCGCGCCTGGGTGCGGCGGCGCGTGCCAGGGCGCTCGAACTCTTCACCGTCGAGCAGAACATCACGGCGTTCAACAGCATTTACCTGGAACTGGTGGGGCACGTACCGGCCCGCCGGGCGACCTCGGCGGGTCCCCTGGTCCCGGCCGGGCCGCCGCGCCCGTTCGCCACGCCCCCGGAGGCCCATCTACGGGGCGCCCTGCCTTCCGGACCGGCCGGATCGGGTGCCTCGGCCGGTGCCTCCCGGGTGCCGAGCTGGGCCATCGGCGCGGAGAGCGTGTGCGCGGGCGCACGCGGAGCGGGGGACGGCGATGCGTGACGACACGAGCGGGCACGACCACGCAGGAGCCCTCATGGGCACAGCGGCCGACGCCGTGGAAGCCGGTGGCGAGCCGGCGGACGCCACGGAAGCCGGTGGCGAGCCGGCCGACGGGAGCACGGGTGCGGTCCGCTCCGCCGTCCGGGCACCCGAGATCCTCTGTCACCCCGCCCGCAGACCCGTCGTCAGGCGCGGTTCCGCGGACCCGGTGAAGGTGCTCATGCACCGGCACCGGGACCTCTGCGAGCGTGCCGTCGACCCCCTGGAGATCGCAGCCGGTCTCGAGGCGCACGGCCTCACCGACCGGACCGCCGCCCGCTACCGGCACCGGGACGTCTTCTCGCTCGCGGAGGAGCTCT
>NZ_DATMVN010000835.1:0-14980 GCF_035563135.1 Streptomyces sp. | reverse complement strand
AGCCCGCAGGCAGAGGCCGATGCGCAGCCTGCCCGGGTCGCGGCGGGCCGCGGCGGACGCGTCGACGGCGGGCGGCCGGTGCGGGTCACGGGGGTGCGGTCCGGCTGCGGCGTCCAGGAGAAGGGCGGCGTCCGCGACGGTACGGGCGAGGGGGCCGTTGACCGTGAGGCCCTGGAAGGCGTCGCTGCGGGGGTGGACGGAGATCCGGCCGCGCTGCGGTTTGATTCCGACGAGATGGGTCCAGGCGGCGGGGATGCGGATGGAGCCCGCACCGTCCGAACCCAGGGCGGCCGGGACGAGCCCGGCGGCGACGGCCGCCGCGGAGCCGCCGGACGACCCGCCGGGCGTGTGCGCGGTGCTCCAGGGGTTGCGGGTGATGCCGAAGGCCGGGCCTTCGGTGAAGGCCCACTGCCCCAGCTCGCAGGAGTTGGTCTTGCCGACGACGACGGCCCCGGCGGCCCGGAGCCTGCGGACGGCCTCGCTGTCGTCGGTGGCGGGCGGCAGCGCGCCGTCGCAGCCGAAGTAGGTGGGCATGCCGGCGACGTCGGTGTCGTCCTTGACGGCCACCGGCACCCCGAGCAGCGGGAGCCGCTCCCCCGCTTCGAGCCGCCGGTCGGCCTCGGCCGCCTCGGCGAGCGCGGCTTCCGTGCGCAGCTGCCGGAAGGCGTTGAGGGTGTGGCGGCTCGCCTCGATGCGTGCCAGCGCCGCGCCGACCAGCGCGGACGAGGTCGTCCGGCCCTCGGCGAGCTCCCGGGCGCAGTCCGTGAGGCCGGGCTGTACGGGCCGATCCGTCGGCCTGCTCGGCCCGGTCCGCTCCGTGGGGTCTGCTGAGGACATCGCCACCGCCTCTTCGCGTCCGCCGGGGCACCGGCTCCCGGGGTCCGCCCGGAGTCCGCCCGGGCGGGTCTACTGGAGAGTAACGAGGCGTGGGGACCCGCTCAAGCACGCCGCACGAGGATCGGGATCCGTCTCCCACCGCCCTGCGGAGGGCCCTGCGGGAGACGGGCGTCCGACGACGGGGGACTACGGCCGCACGTGGATCTCGCCGATCCCCGTGCCGAGGCCGGCGCAGTGGGCGGTCGACTGCCCGGAGGCGCCCGGCCGCAGGGTGACGTGCTCACCGTCCACGTCGGGGGACCAGCCGCAGACCAGGTGCACCCAGAAGGTCTGCGTGGTCGAGCCGTTGTTCCTGCAGAGCGCGTAGCCGGTGTAGTCGTCGATCGCGTGCTTGCCGGTGTCGCACGACAGGCCGGGCGGGATGGCGGCCACGGGCGCGACGGCCACCGCGGCGGTGGCCGGGACGGCCAGTGCGACGGCCAGGCCGACGGCTGCGGCACTCCGTGCCGGCGTGCGGCCGGCGGTCCTCTTGAACAGCTTCTTCATGTCTCCCCTTTGATTCCGGTCGGGTTCCGGTGAACTCCAGGGCAGCTCTCCCCCACCCTCCGTAGCCGAAAACACCGCCGAACCTCACCCTCCGTACATCGGGCCCCCGTGCACGCAACCGTGCGCGGGCGTACGCCCGCCGACTGGGGTGAATCTCCCCCGCACAGACCCTGACCAGGGATGTTCGCGAGGGAGCGGCTGCGGCCGGACGGCGCGTCGCGAGGAGTTGCGGAGCCTGCGCACCAGGGCGCACCTTCCGTCAGCGGTGGCCCGGCGGCGCACGCGGACGACGGCCCCGAACCGCTCCGCACGCGGCACGGGGCTCCTCCGGCGGGTCGCGCCGGCGGGAAGCCGGCCGTCGCGGGGCGCGCGCCCGCCGGCTGGACGGACCGAACGGGTCAGGCGAGCTGCTCCTGGCAGTGCGGGTCGAACGCGATACGGGGGGCGAGCGCCCGCAGGAAGTCAGGGGCATCGAAGATCTCGCCGGCGGAAGCGACGCCCACGGCCTGGACGCGGCCGGTGAGGACGCGGTCGAGGGCTTCGACGACGAGGGGCGCGGTGATGGCGTAGATGTCCTGGCCGGCGGCTGTGGCCCTGCGTTCGGCGCCACCCGAGCGGACGACGACGTCGACGAGGAAGGTCTGGCCGGAGCATCCGCTCCCGTCGGCGGCGGCCGGGGCCGGTGTGTCAGGGGCGGCGACATCGCGGGCCGCCTCGGCGTTCATGTAGGTGGTCACGTCGGGGATGGCCAGATGCTGGGGGACGGTCACGACGTCCGCCATGGTGAACTCCGCGACCACGGAACGGCGTCCCACCGGCTCCGGGAAGGTCCACTCCGCGGTGGGCGCGGCATCGGTGCGGCGCTCCCACTGTCCGCCGCGGTAGCGCAGGCGGAAGTTGCCGCGCCGCTCGCGGGAGACCGCGCCCGACAGCCGGGTGCCGGCGGTGGGGTGCCAGTCGCTGAGCGCGTAGGCGATGTGGGCCTCGTCGGCCGAGGTCCAATCGCCCATCGCCGCGGTGGCCAGCAGGTCGCCGAGACCACCGAAGAACGCCATGGCCGGGACGATCACGGCTCCCGCGTCCCGGGCCCGCTCGCGGAAGTGCGCGAAGGTGTCGAGGTTGGCCTCGATCTCGGCGGCCACATCCAGGTACGGAACCCCGGCCCGGAGCGCGGCTTCGATCACCGGGCCGGTGGTCGAAGCGAACGGGCCGGCACAGTTGATGACCGCCGCCGCACCGGCCAGGGCCCCATCCAGCGAGGCCGGGTCGTCGACCGACGCCGTCCGGGCCTCCAGCCCGTACTCGTCGGCCAGTTCACCCAGCGCCCGCGCGTTGCGCCCGGACAGCACCGGGACGAACCCGCGCGCGGCGAGTTCCGCGACCACGAACTGTCCGGTGTGACCGTACGCACCGAACACCGCCACCAGCCGGCCTGACTCCATGTGACTGCTCCCGTGTACTCGATCGTCCGCTGCGATGCCGATCCGCCGGCGGCCTGACACCCCCATCCTGTCCCTCCGGCCAGGCCCCGCGCGATCGTCGGAAACGACATGTCACATACACTTTCGGACATGCATCGCGTCGCGCTGGTCGTCACCGAAGGCATGCTCCACTACGAACTGTCCGTGGCCCTCGAGGTTTTCGGAGCCGACCTGACCCACGTCGTGGACCCCTGGTACGACTTCGCCCTCTGCGGACCCGGCCCGGTGCGCATCGGCCGCTTCCGCCTGGAGCCCGACCACGGACTCGACCACCTCCCGCGGGCGGACACCGTGCTCGTGCCCGGCTGGGCCGACACCGGCCGCGAACCTCCGGCGGAACTGGTCGACGCGGTGCGCGCGGCCCATGCGGCGGGTGCCCGGGTGGCCTCACTGTGCACCGGCGCCTTCGTCCTGGGTGCCGCCGGCCTGCTCGACGGGAGGCGCGCCACCACGCACTGGGCCCACACCGGGGAGCTGGCCCGGCGGCACCCGGCCGCCACCATCGATCCGGACGTCCTCTACGTCGACAACGGCGACGTCCTCACCTCGGCGGGCAAGGCCGCCGCCATGGACCTGTGCCTGCACCTGGTCCGCCTCGACCACGGTTCGGCCGGCGCCAACAAGATCGCCCGCCGCCTGGTCGTCCCTCCGCACCGCGACGGCGGACAGGCCCAGTTCATCGCCACCCCCGTCCCCGGGCCGGCCGATCACCCCCTCGACGAGCTCTTCCCCTGGGCCCTCCAACGCCTCGACCAGCCCCTCACCGTCGAGGACCTCGCCCGCCGGGCCGGTCTGAGCTCACGCCATCTGGCCCGCCGCTTCAAACACCTCACCGGCACCACGCCCCTGCAGTGGCTCCACATCCAACGCATCCGCCGGGCACAGGAGTTGCTGGAGACCACGGATACCACCGTCGACGCCGTCGCCGAGGCCGCCGGAATGGGCACCGCCACCACCCTGCGCCGCCACTTCCAGCGCACCGTCGGCGTCCCGCCCGACACCTACCGCCGCACCTTCCGCCCCTGAAGGAACAGTTCCGGGGAACCGGCGGCGAGAGGTCAGGCGGTCAGTGCGGGGATGACCGTGGAGCCGTAGGCGTCGATGGTCGCCTCCCGCGCGTCGTGCATGTTGTAGAGGGCGAACTGGTCGACGCCCAGTTCGCGCAGGACCCGGAGCTTCTCGATGTGGGCCTCGGCCGGCCCCAGCAGACAGAAGCGGTCCACGATCCCGTCGGGGACGAAGGCGGTGTCCGGGTTCCCGGTGCGGCCGTGATGGCTGTAGTCGTAGCCGGAGCGCCCGGCGATGTACGCCGTGAGGGCCTCGGGCACGAGGCCGGAGTGCTCCCCGTACCGGGCCACGAGGTCGGCCACATGGTTGCCGACCATGCCGCCGAACCAGCGGCACTGTTCGCGGGCGTGATCCAGGTCCTCACCCACATAGGCGGGCGCGGCGACACAGACGGTGACGGAGTCCGGGTCGCGTCCGGCTGCGGCGGCCGCGTGGCGCACCGCCTTGACCATCCACTCCGTGAGGTAGGGGTCGGCCAGCTGGAGGATGAAGCCGTCGGCCTTCTGCCCGGCCAGCGCGAGGGCTTTGGGGCCGTACGCGCCCATCCAGACGGGCAGTCTGCCGTCCTTCACCCACGGGATGCGGACCGGCTGTCCGTCGATGACGGCTTCCCGGCCCTCCGCGAGGTCCCGGATCACCTCGATGGCCTCACCCAGTTCGGCCAGCGTGCCGGGCTTGCGGCCCGCCACTCTCATCGCGGAGTCCCCCCGCCCGATGCCGCAGACGGTGCGGTTGCCGTACATCTCGTTGAGCGTGGCGAAGGTGGAGGCGGTGACCTCCCAGGTCCGGGTCCCCGGGTTCGTCACCATCGGGCCGACGACCATCCGCTCGGTGTGCTCCAGGATCCGGCTGTGGATGACGAACGGCTCCTGCCACAGCACCGCCGAGTCGAAGGTCCACCCGTAGCGGAACCCGTTCCGCTCCGCGCGGCGCATGAGTCCGACGACGGCCGAGGCGGGCGGGTCGGTCTGGAGGACGAGTCCGAAATCCATGACAGATGCTCCTGCTCGAAGTACTGGCACATGGCGCGCGGGTACGGATGCCGTGGCCGGACCGGCGGGCGAGCCGCCCGCCCGCGTACGCCGGGCGGTCGGCGCGCGGGCGGAAGGGCGGCGGGCGGTGCCCTCGGCGACGTCCTCCGGGCAGAGCTTTCCACATCGGGCAGCCCCCGGCCTGCTGCCACGGCTCATGGGACGCGAGTCGCGGAGGGACAATCCTGGACTGCTTCCCGGGCTTTGGGAAGGGGGAGTCTACGCGCGGAGCGTCCGGACGCGCGGAGCGCGGCCGGCGGGTTCCCGGAGCCTGACCGGTGGATCAGCCCTGGTTCACCGCCGGTGCGCCGGTGCCCCGGCCGAGCAGGGCCGCCGACTCCCTGCGGCGCCGCTGCTGCGTGACGTCGGCCACGGGAGCGGAGAGCATGAGAGCACGGGTGTAGGGATGCCGGGGACCGGTGGTGACGGCATGGGCGTCACCCGTCTCCACGAGGGATCCGCCCTTGATCACCGCCACCCGGTGGCTCATGAAGCGCACGACCGAGAGGTCGTGGGTGACGAAGAGGTACGCGACACCCGTCTCCTCCTGGATCTCCAGCAGCAGTTCGAGGACCGTCCGCCGGGTGGTCAGGTCGAGTGCGGACACCGGCTCGTCGCAGATCACGAGCCGGGGGTGCAGCGCGAGTGCCCGGGCGATGGCGACCCGTTGGCGCTGGCCCCCCGAGAACTCCCGGGGCAGACGGCCGGCCGCGTCCGACGGGAGGTGGACCCGCGCGAGGAGGTCGCCCACCCGGCCGCGCGCCTCGCGGGCGCCCATACCGTGCCCCAGGAGCGGCTCGCTGAGCGTGTCCCCGATGGTGAGGGAGGGGTTCAGGGAGGTGTACGGGTCCTGGAAGACGACCTGGAGGTCGCGGCTCAGCTCACGGCGGCGTGAAGGCCCCGCCGTGTCGATGCGCTCACCGTCGAACGTGATGCTCCCGGAACGGGTGGGGACGAGCCCGAGGACCGCGCGTCCGATCGTCGTCTTGCCCGAGCCCGACTCGCCGACCAGCCCCAGGGTTTCACCCGGTCTGATGTCGAGGGACACCCCGTTGAGGACCTCGGTCCGCGGGGCGCGCCATCCCTTGCCCGGATAGGAGACGTGGAGATCCCGGATCCGCAGCAGGGCGTCGGGGAGGGCGGATGCGGTGGTGCCGGTGTCGGTCATGCGGTGGTCTTCCTCGCCTCTCGGGGCTGCCAGGGCTCCCGGGCCGGGGCCTCGTCGAGAACGGCGCCGAGCAGTGCCCGGGTACAGGGGTCCTGAGGGGAGCGGAGTATCCGATCGGTGGTTCCGGTCTCGACGATCCGGCCGTCGCTCATCACGGCCACGCGGTCGCAGAGGTCGGCCACCACCCCGAGGTCGTGGGTCACCAGCAGCACGCCCAGGCCGCGGTCCTGCTGGAGCCTGCGCAGCAGACCGAGGATCTCGGCCTGGACCCGGACGTCCAGCGCGGTGGTGGGTTCGTCAGCGATGAGGAGGCGCGGATCGCAGGACATCGCGCCGGCGATCAGGACGCGCTGGGCCATTCCGCCGGAGATCTCGTGGGGGTACAGCCGCATCGTCCGCCCGGGGTCGGGGATCTCCACCAGGCGCAGCAGGTCGAGTGCCCGGACAGCTGCCTCCTTGCGCGAGATGCCGAGGACGTGACGCATGGGTTCCATGAGCTGGCTGCCGACGGTGAAGGCGGGGTCGAGATTGCTCATCGGCTCCTGCGGGACGTAGGCCACGGTGCCTCCCCTCAGCGCGCGGTGAGCGCGCTCGGGCAGACCGACGGTCTCCTGTCCCTCGATCATGATGCTGCCCGAGCCGATCCGGCCGCCCTCGGGCAGGATCCCGAGCACCGAGAAGGCGGTCTGGGTCTTGCCGGAGCCCGACTCCCCCACCAGGCCGACGATTTCACCGGGGTGGACATCGAGGTCGATGCCGTGCACCACTTCTCTGCCGGTGCCGTCCGGGCGGTCGTAGGCGACGGTGAGACCGCGGACCGACAGGAGCGCGGCCGCTTCCGACGGCCTGTCAAGGACCTCGGGCGCCGGGGAGGCCGTCCGGGTGCGGGGCCGTCCGCGGCGCCGTCCGGCCGGCTCGCCGCCGCGGTCCTCCAGTACGTCGCGCAGCGCCCCGGCCAGCAGGACGAGACTGCCGTTGGTCAGGCCGAGGGCGAGTCCGGGCCACAGGATGAGCAGGGGTGCGCGCTGGATGTTCTGGAACGCCTCGTTGAGCATCGCTCCCCAGGTCGCCGCCGAACCGCTGCCGACGCCGAGGAACTCCAGACCGGCCTGGAGGCCGATGGCGATCCCTGCGACGAGGGCCACCTGGATGATGAGGGGGCCGCGGACGACGATCAGGATGTGCCGGGCGACGATGCGGGTGTCGGAAAGCCCCGACACCTTGGCGGCGTCGACGTAGAGCTCCTTGCGGACGTTGGCGACGATGCCGCGGACCAGCCTGAAGAAGCCGGGGGCCACGAGCACCCCGAGCACGATCATCAGCACGAGGACGTCGGGGCCGAGGATGGCGCGGGAGGCGAGGAGCACCACCATCGCGGGCAGCGCCATGACGAGGTTGACGGCCCAGTTGGCGACGGAGTCGAACCGGCCGCCGTAGTAGCCCGCGTACAGTCCGGACGGCACGCCCAGGGCGAGCGCGATCGCCAGGGCGACCACCGCGCCGCCGAGTGTGCTGCGTCCGCCGTACAGGATGCGCGAGAGGATGTCCCGGCCCGCGGAGTCCATGCCCATGGGGTGTGCTCCGTCGGGCGCGGCGAACGCGTCGCCGAGCGAGGAGACGTCCGGGGCCTGCGGTGCGAGCAGGGGTGCGAGGACGACGGCGACGACGAGCAGGAGCAGCACTCCCGCGGAGACCGCGCCGAGCGGGTTGCGCAGGAGCCTGCGCAGACTGCCGTCCGCCGGGGGCGCGGGCCGGGCGGTGGAGGTGCCGGGGGCGGGCGCGGACGGACGGGGACCGGTGGGCACGGCGGCCGGGAGGTTCTCGCTCATGCGGCCCTCGCCTTCGGGTTGAGCCAGCCGATCATGGTGTCGACCAGGAGGTTGATCAGGACGACACCGATCACGGTGAACATGACCAGCGCCATGATCACGGGAATGTCGCCGCGGGTGGTGTACGTGACGGTCATGCTGCCGATACCGGGGAGGCCGAAGATCTGCTCCACGAGCACCGCACCGCCGAGCAGGCCGACGAACTGCATGCCGAGGACCGAGAGCGCCGGTGCGGACGCGTTGCGCAGGACGTGCCGGAAGACGATCCGGGAGGTGGGCAGGCCGCGGGCGCGCAGGGTACGGACGTAGTCCTGGCGCAGTACGTCGACGACCGCGCCCCGGACCTGCTGCGAGACCCCCGCGACGGAGGCGACCGCGAGGGACAGGACCGGCAGGGTGATGGTGGAGAGCCACCCGCCGGGCGATTCGGTGAACGCGGTGTACCCGATCGCCGGGAACCAGTTCAGGTTGACCGCGAAGACCAGCACGATCACCAGGGTGACGAGGAAGCCCGGCAGTGCGTATCCGATCACCCCGAGGACCTGGACGAAGCGGTCGGCCGCACCGCGCCGGACACCCGCCCAGACGCCGAGCAGGAACGACACGACGGTGGTGACGAGCGTGACCCCCAGCGTGAGGCTCGCGGTGACCGGCAGCCGGCCCGCGACCGCGGTCCCGACGTCCTCACTGGTGAACCAGGAGGTGCCGAGGTCGCCGCGGACGGCGTGCGCCAGCCAGTCGGCGTACTGCGTGAGGACGGGCCGGTCCAGGCCGAGCGAGGCGTTCTTGGCGTCGACGGCGGCCTGGTCGGCGCCCTGGCCGAGGAGCTGCCTGCCGACGTCCGCGTCGGGGACCGACAGCAGCAGGTAGGAGAGGAAGGAGATGACGACCAGGAGCACGGCCCCCGCCGCGATCCGTCGGGCGATGAATTTCAGCATGGCACTCGGTATCTGTTCGGCACTCGGTTGTCCATGGCCGGCCGCCGGGGGCTGTCGCACCTGGCCGACGGCCCCCGGCAGGGCCTCATGAGGCGGGGGCGTAGTTGTATATCGACGGCACGGCCATGCCGGACTGCGGAGTGATCTCCACCGTGCCGTCCGAGACGTGCAGGTAGGACATCCGGTAGAAGGGCACGAACCAGCCCTCCTGGACCAGGTGTGCGTTGAGCGCCTTCGCGGCCTGCTCCGCTTCCGCTCCCGTGCCTGTCTGGATCTGCGGTATCAGTTTGCGCACCGTGGCGTCCGTCGTACCGAACATGTTGAAGGCACCGGGAGTGACCAGCTCGTTGACGACGACCCAGTCGGAGGAGGACTGCCCCATGTTCATGACCATGCCGGAGTAGGCGCGGTCGGTGAAAACCTTCTGGACGGCCGAGCCGCCGTCGAGGTCGTCCCAGACCAGATCGACGCCGATGGCCTTGAAGTCGGTGGCGAGGGAAGCGGCGAGGGCGTCGTTGACGATCGCGGCGATCCGGGGGAGCTTCAGCGTGAAGCCCTTGGGGTGGCCCGCCGCCTTCAGCAGGCTCTTGGCCCTGGCCGGATCGTGGGAGTAGTACGTGTCCAGCTCCGGGTCGTACCCCTGCGTGCCGGGGCCGAAGACCTGGCTCGTGGCCTTGCCCCTCTTCTGCCGGATGGTGGAGAGCATCGTCCCGCGGTCGATCGCGAGGTTGAGGGCCTGACGGACCCGGGGGTCCTTGAGCGCGGGGGTCAGCCGGCCGGCCCGGTCGAACAGCAGCAGTCCCTGGAAGTCGAATTCCTGCTCGGTCGTCTTCACCCGGGGGTCGGCCTCGATACTGATCTGCTGGTCGGCGTTCTGCAGGAGGGCCGCGTTGACCTGGCCGGTCCTGATGCCGTTGACGATCGCGGTCTCGTTGTCGAAGAAGCTGATCGTGAGGTTCTCGTAGGGCAGCTTCTCGCCCCAGTAGTCCTTGTTGCGCTCGTAGACCCACTTGGTCCCGATGGTCGTCCTCGCCTTGACGAGACGGTAGGGCCCGGTGCCGTCGGGGGTGGTCCTGAGGCTGTCGGCCTTCGCGAACTTCGCCGGGTTGGCCATCAGGCCCGCCGCGTCACTCAGGTAGAACAGCATGGCCGGGTTGGCCTGCTTGAGCCGCAGGATCACGTGCGTGGGGTCCACGACCTCGACCGTCTCCAGGTCGTTCAGCCACTTCGCGTCGGCGCCGCCGCCCTTCTTGAAGTGCTCCATGTTCGCCTTGACGGCCGCCGCGTCGAAGGCGGTGCCGTCGGCGAACTCGACGTCCTCGCGCAGGGTGAGGGTGAGCTCGGTGGCGTCGTCGTTGTACGTCCACCCGGTGGCGAGCATGGGGCTGAACTCACCGTCCGGCTCCCGCTTGACCAGGGTGTCGTAGGTGGCCTGGAAGAACGGCAGCGCGCTGCCGACCGCGTGCGCGGGGTCGAGGCTCTGCGGGAAGCTCAGCGTGGCGATGTCCAGCTGCGAGCCGCCGGAGCTCCTGGTGCCCGGGCCCGCGCATCCCGCGAGGGCGAGGGAGATCGCCAGGGCAGCGGCGAGAGCCCCGGTCCGAGTGGTTCTGCTCATGAGATTCGCTCCGTCTGGAGGGCCGGGGAAGGACGTCCCGGGTGAGAGTGGCGGTGAGCCTACACACGGAATCAACCAGTTGGTAGGTTTTTACGGGGAGAGTTCATCCGCCTGGTAAATTCCTGGGGCGCATGACGAATTCGCAGGTCAGGGCAGGCATGGTGAGCCGACCGTGCGAGCGGTGGGGTGGACGGCCGCCCCGCGACGGCAGGAGGCCGCCGAGGTGAACGACCGACCCGAGGACGCCCCGCAGCGCCGGTCGAAGGGTGAGCGCACCCGCGCCCGCATCCTCGACTCGGCGGCGGAGCTGTTCTCCCGCACCGGCTTCAACGCGGTCTCGCTGCGCGACATCGCCGCGCATGCGGGGATGACCCACGCCGGGCTGCTCCACCACTTCCCCGGCAAGGAGGCCATGCTCCTCGAAGTGCTGGCGCGGCGGGACCGGACCGACGCACGGACCGTCTTCCCCGGCATCGTCCGGCCGGGAACACCGGCCCGGGCGTCCGACCGCCTGCGCGGCCTGGTCGACCTGGTGGTGCGCAACAGCCGTACGCACGGCATGGTCGCGCTCTACACGAAGCTGTCGGCCGAGGCGACCGACCCCGGCCACCCCGCGCACCACTACTTCAAGGAGCGCTACCGCGTCGTCAGGGCGGAGCTGACCGAACTCGTCGGGGCGCTCCGGGCCGAGGCGGATCCTCCCGCCGACGTGGAACCCGCCGTCGTGGCCGTCCAGTTGCTCGCACTGATGGACGGCCTCCAGACGCAGTGGCTGCTGGAGCCCGAGGCCGTGCCCATGGAGGCGCTGGTGCGCGCCTTCCTGGCCGGGCTCGGACTCGCCCCCGACGACGGGGCGGGAAGAAGCCCCGTCAGCGCGTGAGCGTCGCGAGTGCGGCATCGGCCGTGCTTCTGTGCCCGGCGGCGTTGGGGTGGAACCCTGCCGCTTCCGCCGTGTCCCCGGGCTCGATCCAGCGGACGCCCGCCGGCTTGCACACGTCGTGCCCGACGGAGGGCGTGTACGCGTCCACGTACACGTCCTGCCGCTCCTCCGCCTGCTGCGCGAGCATGGAGTTGAGCTGCTTCTGCTTGTCCCTGATCCACGGGAAGTCCCCGGTCGCGAGGGGCACCGTCGCCCGGCACGCCGTCCCGTCGTCGGGGAAGATCGCGGGATATCCCACCACCAGCACCCTGGCCTGCGGTGACCTGTCGTGGATCTGCGCCAGCACCGACGCGACCCCGGGGGCCGTGGAGGCGATGCGGGAGCCGATCTCGTCGGTGCCGAGCAGCGTGTAGCTGGTTTTGCAGGGCGCGCCGTACGGGGCCAGCTGGCCGAGGACGACACAGCGCGTGAGGATCCCGGTCAGATCGAGGTCGTTGCCGCCGATGCCGAGGGTGACGAGGGTGGTGTCGGGTTCGAGCGCGTCGAGCTGCGGGGGCACCGTCTCCTGCGGGTTCGTCATATGGCTGGTGTCCGCCCCCGCGCAGGTGGCGTCGGTGAACGACACCGCGCCGAGCTCCGCAGCGATGAGGGAGGGATAGTTCCTGGCCGAGCGGCCGCAGGTCACGTCGGTCTGTTCGGGTATGCCCGGTCCGGAGCTGAAGGAGTCGCCGAGTGCGACGTACCGGACGGCCTCCCGGTCTCCCGCACCCTGGCGTTCCTCCGCCGGGCCGGCGGTGGCGGAGGCGGCGGAGGCGGCCAGCGCCGCCATGACGGTGGCGGCGGCGAACGTGACGCGTGCCGCCCGGCGGAGGGGACCCAGGAGTGTGTTCCGTGCATACGGCTGACTGACAGGAGGCATGACCGTTCCTCGTTTCGTTGCTGGAAAAGAGGCGCGGCCTCAGGACGGGGTGCACTGCACGTCCCGGAGCGGCGCTGCTCGAGCGCGAAAACCGTACGTTGAACGGTTTCTAGTCGTCAAGGGGTCCCGCAGCGGTCACGACGCCGTGCGGCGCCCCCGTCCGCCGTACGGCTGACGCGAGGGCGCGAACCCTTGACGTCCAAAACCGATCAATTTACGGTTTTCAGATCGCGCGGTCACCGGACCGGGCCCGCCCGACCGGCCGGATGCCGCCACACCGCTTCTCCCGCCCCGACCCTTAGGTGCCGCATGACCCAGCAGACCCCGCCTCCCCCGGCCGTGGAACCGGCCGCTCCACGGCTCTCCCTCGCCGAGAAGGCATCCCTGACCAGTGGCGCCGGTGACTTCGTCACGACGGCCGTTCCGGATGCGGGGATCCCCGCCGTCACCCTGTCCGACGGTCCGCACGGGCTGCGGCTCCCCAAGGAGAGCGGCGACGGGGGCCAGGTGGATCTCCACAGCGCCGCACCGGCCACGTGCTACCCGCCCGCCGTGGCGCTCGGCAGCAGCTGGGACCCGGAGCTCGCCCGCCGTGTCGCCGGTGCGCTGGCGGACGAGGCGACCGCGCACGGGATCCGTGTGCTGCTCGGACCGGGCATCAACATCAAGCGGTCCCCGCTGTGCGGACGGAATTTCGAGTACTTCTCCGAGGACCCGCTGCTCACGGCCGAACTGGGCGGCGCCATGGTCCGCGGACTCCAGGAGTCGGGCGTCGGCGCGGCACTCAAGCACTACGCGGCGAACAACCAGGAGACCGACCGCATGCGCGTCAGCGCCGACATCGACGAGCGGCCGCTGCGCGAGATCTATCTGCGGGCCTTCGAACGCATCGTCCGCCGCGACCGCCCCTGGTCCGTCATGTGCTCCTACAACGCGGTCAACGGCACTCCCCTGACCGAGAACACCCGGCTGCTCACCGGCATCCTGCGCACCGAGTGGGGCTTCGACGGCATCGTGATGTCGGACTGGGGCGCCGTACGCGACCGGGTGGCCGCCCTCCGCGCCGGACTCGACCTCCAGATGCCGGGCACGCACGGGCGCACCGACGCCGAGGTCGTCGCCGCGGTGACGGCGGGAGAGCTCCAGGAGTCGGTGCTGGACACCTCCGTCGAGCGCCTGGCCCTGTTCGCCCGGAGGGCGGCCGGGGGCGGACGGCCCGGCGGCCGCATGCCGGCCGAGGAGCACCACCGTCTCGCCGGGGAGGCCGCCGACCGGTGCGTCGTACTCCTCAAGAACGAAGGGAACGTCCTTCCGCTCGACCCTTCGAGGGGCAGCGTGGCCGTCATCGGCGAGCTGGCACGCACGCCGCGCTACCAGGGTGCGGGCAGCTCCCAGGTCACCCCGACCCGGCTCGACACACCTCTGGACAGCCTGCGTGGACTGGCCGAGGGCACCCGCGTCGACTTCGCCCCCGGCTACACGGTCCCCGGTGGCGCGGCGGACGCTCCGACGGCGGACGCCGCCGGTGCGCTGAGTGACGAAGCCGTGCGCCTGGCGGCCGGCTGCGACACCGTGGTCGTCTTCCTGGGCCTGTCGGCGGCCGATGAGTCCGAGGGCTTCGACCGCGGCCACATCGACCTGCCGGACGGTCAGCTGCGGCTGCTGGAACGCCTCGTCGCGGCGAATCCGCGCGTCGTGGTCGTGCTGTCCAACGGCGGTGTGGTGCGCACCGCCCCCTGGCACGACACCGTGCCCGCACTGGTCGAGGGCTGGCTGCTCGGCCAGGCGGGAGGCGGTGCGCTGGCCCGGGTGCTCTTCGGCACCGTCAACCCCTCCGGCAAACTGGCCGAGACCGTCCCGCTGCGCCTGGAGGACTCGCCCAGCCACCTCTCCTTCCCCGGAGAGGAGGGTCACGTCCGTTACGGCGAGGGCGTGTTCGTCGGGTACCGGGGGTACGACGCGGGGGCCCGCGAGGTCGCCTTCCCGTTCGGCCACGGGCTGTCGTACACGACGTTCTCCTACTCCGGCCTGCGCGTCGTACAGACCGGGGACACCTTCTCCGTGACCGTCACCGTCACCAACACGGGTGCGCGCCCCGGACGCGAGGTCGTCCAGATCTACAGCAGCGGCCCGCCCGGGTCCGCGGTCGCCCGTCCCCCGAGGGAACTGCGCGGTTTCGCGTCCGTGACCCTCACCCCCGGTGAGAGCCAGGAGGTGTCCGTCGAGGTGGCGCGCGGCGAACTCGCCCACTACAGCGCACGCGAGGGCGCGTGGCGGGTCGAGGGCGGCGACTACGGCATCGAGGCCTGCGCGTCCTCCCGCGACATCCGGCAGTCGGCCGTGATCCGTGTGGAAGGTGACCCCTCGGGCATCGCGCTGAGCGGCCGCAGCACGGTCGCCGAATGGCTGAACCACCCGGTCGGGGGGCCGCTGCTGATGGAGAGGTTCCTGGCCGCCCGCGCCGAGGCGGGGGCTGCTGCCGGCGCCATGGAGGACCCGGTGATGGCCCGGTTCCTCGCCGGGATGCCCCTGGAGGTGATCGCCGAGTTCCCGCAGAGTCCGGTGGGGCCGGACGGGGTGGCCGAGCTGACGGCGCTGGCTGCCGCCGGCGCGCCTCCCGGGGGCGCGTGAGATGGCGGGGCGCCCGCAGGGGGACGGGAGCGTGCGG
>NZ_DATMVN010000834.1:0-4734 GCF_035563135.1 Streptomyces sp. | reverse complement strand
CGGCTCCTCGCCCGGATGCGAGGCCCGCCCGACCCGGATGCGAGGCCCACTCGCCCGGATGCGAGGCCCGCCCGGCCTCACCCCGCGGCGCCGTAGAACCTCTCCTCCACCACCGCCCGGGCCCGCCGGGTGATCCGCCGGTAGTCGTCCAGCATGTCCCCCACGTGCCCCGGCTCATAGCCCAGGTACCGCCCCACCGCGGTCAGCTCACGCGGGTTCGAGGGGAACGTGTCGCCCGGCCGCCCCCGCACCAGCATCACCGCGTTGCGCACGCGCGAGGCCAGCACCCACGCCTCGTCCAGCGTCTGTGCCTCCTCCGCCGGGACGAGTCCCGCCGCGCAGGCCGCCGCCAGCGCCTCCCGCGTACGCGGGGTCCGCAGTCCGGGCTCCGCCCAGCCGTGCTGCATCTGCATCAGCTGGACCGTCCACTCGACGTCGCTCAGCCCGCCGCGCCCCAGCTTGGTGTGGAGCGTCGGATCGGCCCCGCGCGGCATGCGTTCGGACTCCATCCGCGCCTTGAGCCGCCGGATCTCCCGGACGGCGTCGTCCCCCAGCCCCTCCATCGGGTACCGCAGCGGGTCGACGAGATCGATGAAGGCGCGGCCCAGCTCCTCGTCCCCGGCCATCGGCGTCGCGCGCAGAAGCGCCTGGCTCTCCCAGACCAGCCCCCAGCGCCGGTAGTACGCCTCGTACGACTTCAGGGTGCGCACCAGGGGCCCGGTCCTGCCCTCCGGCCGCAGGTCGGCGTCGATCAGGAGCGGCGGGTCGGCCGTCGGCAGCTCCAGCAGTCTGCGCATCTCCGTGACCACGGCGTTCGCCGCCCGGGCCGCTTCCTCGTCACCGACCCCTTCCCGGGGCTCGTGCACGAACAGGACGTCCGCGTCCGAGCCGTAGCCCAGCTCGTGCCCGCCGAAACGGCCCATGCCGATGACGGCGAACCGGGTCGGCAGGGTGTCGCCCCACCGCTCACGGACAGCGGCGCGCAGCGCCCCCGACAGCGTGGCGGCGTTCAGGTCGGTGACCGCGGAGCCGACCCGGTCCACGAGGGCGCCCGGGTCGGGCTCGGCCGGGTTGTCCTCCGTGCCGTACGAGCCGATGAGGTCGGCGGCCGTCGTACGGAACAGCTCCCGCCGCCGCACCCCGCGCGCCACCGCGACGGCTGCTTCGGCCCCCGGCGCCCGGCCGACGGCGGCCAGCACCTCCTGCTCCAGGTGGTCCCGGCTGCGCGGCCGCAGCCCTTCCGGGTCGCCGAGGATGGCGACGGCCTCCGGGGCGCGCATCAGCAGGTCGGGGGCGAGCCGCCCTGCGGACAGGACGCGGGCGAGGTTCTCGGCCGCCGCGCCCTCGTCGCGCAGGAGCCGCAGGTACCAGGGAGTCTTGCCGAGGGCGTCGGACACCTGCCGGAAGCCCAGGAGCCCGGCGTCCGGATCGGCGGAGTCCGCGAACCAGCCGAGCAGCACCGGCAGCAGCGTGCGCTGGATCGCGGCCTTGCGGGAGACCCCGGAGGACAGGGCTTCCAGGTGCCTCAGCGCGGCGGCGGGATCGGCGTAGCCGAGGGCCTCCAGCCGGACGCCTGCGGCTTTCGCGCTGAGCCTGCTCTCGCCGGGCGCGAGCTGGGCGACGGCGTCCAGGAGCGGCCGGTAGAAGAGCTTCTCGTGCAGCCGACGTACGACGGAGGCGTGCCGCCGCCACGCCCGGTTGAGCTCGGCGACCGGGTCCGTGCGCAGGCCGAGGGAGCGCCCGAGCCTGCGCAGGTCGGTCTCCTCCTCGGGGACCAGATGGGTGCGGCGCAGCCGGTGGAGCTGGATGCGGTGCTCCATGGTCCGCAGGAAGCGGTACGCCTCGTCCAGCTGCGCCGCGTCCGCCCGTCCGACGTACCCGCCTTCGGCCAGCGTCCGCAGGGCCTCCAGGGTGGAGCCGGAGCGCAGGGTGCCGTCGCTGCGCCCGTGGACGAGCTGGAGCAGCTGTACGGCGAATTCGACGTCCCGGAGCCCGCCGGGGCCGAGCTTGAGTTCGCGGTCGACACGGTCGACGGGGATGTTGTCGACGACGCGACGGCGCATCTTCTGCACGTCGCCGACGAAGTTCTCCCGGTCGGCGGCCTGCCACACCAGCGGCGACACGGCTTCGACGTACTGCGCTCCGAGCTCGGCGTCCCCGGCGACCGGCCGGGCCTTGAGCAGTGCCTGGAACTCCCAGGTCTTGGCCCAGCGCTGGTAGTAGGCGAGGTGCGAGGACACCGTCCGCACCAGGGGCCCGTTGCGGCCTTCGGGGCGGAGGTTGGCGTCGACGGGCCAGATGGTGCCCTCGACGGTGGTGTCGGAGCAGATCCGCATCAGATGGGCGGCGAGCCGGGTGGCGGCCTGCATGGCGCCGTTCTCCTCCGCGCCGTCGACGGGCTCGCCCACGAAGATCACGTCGACGTCGGACACGTAGTTCAGCTCGTGCCCGCCGCATTTGCCCATCGCGATGACGGCGAGCCGGCACTGTGCGGCG
Source organism: Streptomyces sp. (assembly GCF_035563135.1). Classification (GTDB taxonomy): domain Bacteria; phylum Actinomycetota; class Actinomycetes; order Streptomycetales; family Streptomycetaceae; genus Streptomyces. The sequence goes on along the minus strand of NZ_DATMVN010000834.1, from coordinate 2,238 downwards.
TCGGAGGGCGCGGCGGCCCGGGCGATGGCCAGCGCCGCCCGCAGGGTGGCCGTCGCCAGGTCGGCGAGCTCTGCGGCGACCTGTGCGACATCCGTCGTACCGCAGACGTCGCGGGCGGCGATCGACAGCAGTGACCTGCGGTAGGCGACGCGCAGTGAGTCCGGGTCGGCCGCGTCGCAGAGCATGTGCTCGAACTCCGGGACCCCGGGGTGGAGATCGGTGGCCTCGTACGTGACGAGCACCTGCCAGTCACGCGGGTGCCGGGCCAGGTGGTCCCCGAGTGCCTCGGAGGCGCCGAGGGCCCCGAGGAGCCGGTCGCGCAACGGCTTGGCCGTGACCAGGGTGTCCAGCAGGACCTGTCGTTCCTCCGCCTCCTCGGCCTCGACGAGCCGTACGAGGCCGCGCAGGGCCAGATCGGGGTCGGCGGTCGCGCCGAGGGCCTCCAGGAGGACGGGATCGGCCCGTACGGAGGAGAGCTCGGGCAGGTCCAGCAGCCGTTCGGCGGCGGACGGATCGGTGAAACCGTGCCGCAGCAGTCTGGTGAACGTACTGCTCCTGCGTCCCGGCACCGTCGTCATCCTGTGTCTCCTGCCCGCCGATCACCCATATCCGCTCTTCGAGCCTATCCCCGCGCCGATGAATCCGGGGCGGGGGCGGAGTCCGCACTCCAGGGCGCGAACGACGAAGGCCCCCGCACGCCGCCGTACCGTCCCAGGAGGCCCGTCATGCCGGCCGAGAACGCCGGGACCACCGAGAACACCGAACAGGCCGAACAGGCCGAAGACACCGGGACCACAGGCGCCCCCGCGACCACCCTCGACCCCCACTACGGCGACGAGGACGCCACCGCCCGGCCCTGGCGCCCGGCCCTGGACGGAGGCGGCCGGGCTGCTGGACCGCGCGGAGCTGGCACGGCCTTCGGCTTCGCCAAGGGCGACCCGTACGGCCGGACGCGCCGGCGCTTCGCCTGAGGCACTCCGGGCCGCCCCGGGCCGCCCCGGGCCGCCTGGTCCGGCCCCGGCCGACCCGGGCAGTCCGCGTGATGCCATCCCCGGGCTCCCCTGACGGGGCGGTTCCCGATGAGCCCCTACCGGGGGCGGGTCCCGATGACGACCGTGGCGTACAGCTCCTCGGAGACGACGACGCGCGCGGTCAGTCCGCCGCTTCCCACCGTCTCCTCGGCGCGCGCGGCCTGCCGCTCGCTCGTCTCGACCAGCAGGCTGCCGCCCGGGGCGAGCCAGTCTTTCGCCTCGGCGACGACCCGCCGCATCACGTCGAGCCCGTCGCTGCCCCCGTCGAGCGCCACGCGCGGTTCGTGGACCCGCGCCTCGGCGGGCAGGAACTCGACGTCCTCGGTCGGTACGTACGGCACATTGGCGAGCAGGACATCGACCCTCCCCCGCAGCGAACGGGGCAGGGGGGCGAAGAGGTCGCCCTCGTAGACCGTCCCGCGCCCTCCCACGTTGCGCCGGGCGCAGCGCACGGCGGCGGGTTCCACGTCGGCGGCGTGCAGTTCGGCCTCGCGCAGCGACGAGATGAGTGCCCTGCCGAGCGCCCCGGTGCCGCAGCAGAGATCGACCACGACCGCCCGGTCGGGTGCGAGGGCAGCGGCCTGCCGGACGAGGAATTCGGTACGCCGCCGGGGCACGAAGACCCCGGTGTCCACGGCGATCCGCAGCCCGCAGAACTCGGCCCAGCCGAGCACGTGTTCAAGCGGAAGCCCGGCCGTGCGGCGTTCCAGCATGGCGGCGAGTGCGGCGGGGCCGGCCGCTGTGGAGAGAAGGAGTTCCGCCTCGTCCTCGGCGAAGACACAGCCGGCGGTGCGGAGCGTGGTGACGAGGGTGGAGAAAGTGGGCGAGGGAGCGAATTCCTGCATGGGGGCGGAGCCTTTCGGATGGACCGATGGGCGCTCCGCGATCGCTCAGGCCCGGTGAGCCGTACGACGGCGAGGGGTGAGCGCCCAGCCTGCTGAAGCGGTAATGGGTCTCACCTCCTGGGTCGGTCCCGGTCTCGGGAGGGGCCACACTACCCGACCTGCGTCTGCCCCGATGTGTCCCGTACCGGCGGCCGTTCGGCTGCCGGGGCGGGCGCCGTTCCGGCCGGCGGCACGGTCGCCCGCCCACGGCGGCGGCCTGCGGATGCGCGTCGAGCGGGGCGGCCAGGCCGTCGGGCGTCCGAGTATCCCCGGCCGGGCAGCGGGTGGCGGGGTCCGGCGGGCGGCCGATGGGGTTGCGTGAC
>NZ_DATMVN010000833.1:0-4887 GCF_035563135.1 Streptomyces sp. | reverse complement strand
GGGCGGCTGACGGGGAGGTACGGCGATGGGCCCGGCCGGACGGCCGGGCCCATCGCCGTACGGGAGGCGGGTCAGTGCTGGGAGGCGACCAGGGAGATGCCGACGTAGTGCGCGACGAACGCCGCCAGCGTCAGCGAGTGGAAGACCTCGTGGAAGCCGAACCAGCGCGGTGACGGGTTCGGGCGCTTGAGGCCGTAGATGATGCCTCCCGCGCTGTAGAGCAGCCCGCCGACGACGACCAGGACCAGCACCGCGACGCCGCCGGCGCGCATGAAGTCCGGCAGGAAGAACACCGCGGCCCAGCCCATGGCGATGTAGCAGGGGGTGTAGAGCCAGCGCGGGGCGCCGACCCAGAACACGCGGAAGGCGATGCCGGCCGCCGCCGCGCCCCAGATGGCCCACAGGAGCGGGCGGCTGGTGGACTCGGGCAGCAGCAGGAGGGTCAGCGGCGTGTAGGTGCCCGCGATGATCAGGAAGATGTTGGCGTGGTCGAGCCTGCGCAGCACCGCCTCGCCGCGTGGGCCCCAGGTGCCCCGGTGGTAGACCCCGCTCACTCCGAACAGCAGACAGGCGCTGAGCACGTAGACGGCGCAGGCCACCCGTGCACGCGTGCTGTCCGCCATGGCGATCAGGGCGATTCCGGCGATGACCACCGCGGGGAACATTCCGGCGTGCAGCCAGCCGCGCATCCGCGGTTTGACCGGGACGGGGTCCGTGAGTTCGACGGGACCGGAGGCGGCAGAAGTCATATCGGCATGTTACCTACGCTTCCGTAGGTAGCCGATTCGAGTGGCGATGCTCACGTGTGCGGCCCTCTGGACATATGGGCGAGTTGGTCGGATGATCAAATGAGTGCGGTCGGCACCGGATGAGCGCCAGGGGAATTCGAAGGGGTCAGCATCCGGGTCGCAGCCCCCACGGGGCCTGACAACACACCCTCTCGACTAGGAGCGATCGTGGCGCGAGACATCGCGGCTCCCCTCACTGTTCCCACTCGGCACCAGGAGCTCGCCTCCTGGGTGGACGAGATCGCCGCTCTCACCCTGCCCGACCGCGTGGTCTGGTGCGACGGCTCCGAGGCCGAGTACGAGCGCCTGTGCGGGGAGCTCGTCGCCAAGGGCACCTTCACCGCGCTCGACCCGGTCAAGCGCCCCAACTCCTACTACGCGGCTTCCGACCCGAGCGATGTCGCCCGCGTCGAGGACCGCACCTTCATCTGCTCCGAGAAGGAGGAGGACGCGGGCCCGACCAACCACTGGAAGGCCCCCGCCGAGATGCGGGAGATCTTCACGGGCGGAAAGGGCGTCTTCCGCGGCTCCATGCGCGGTCGCACGATGTACGTCGTCCCGTTCTGCATGGGCCCCCTCGGCTCGCCGCTCTCCGCGATCGGTGTCGAGATCACCGACTCCGCGTACGTCGCCGTCTCGATGCGCACGATGACGCGCATGGGCCAGGAGGTCCTGGACGAGCTCGGTACCGACGGCTTCTTCGTCAAGGCCGTCCACACCCTCGGTGCCCCGCTGGAGGAGGGCCAGGAGGACGTGCCGTGGCCCTGCAACTCCACCAAGTACATCTCGCACTTCCCCGAGGACCGCGAGATCTGGTCCTACGGCTCCGGTTACGGCGGCAACGCCCTGCTCGGCACGAAGTGCTACGCGCTGCGCATCGCCTCCGTCATGGCGCGGGACGAGGGCTGGCTCGCCGAGCACATGCTGATCCTCAAGCTCACCCCGCCGCGCGGTGGGTCGAAGTACGTCGCGGCCGCCTTCCCCAGCGCCTGCGGCAAGACGAACCTCGCCATGCTGGAGCCCACGATCCCCGGCTGGACCGTCGAGACCATCGGTGACGACATCGCCTGGATGCGGTTCGGCGAGGACGGCCAGCTGTACGCGATCAACCCGGAGGCCGGTTTCTTCGGCGTCGCGCCCGGCACCGGCGAGCACACCAACGCCAACGCCATGAAGACCATGTGGGGCAACTCCGTCTTCACCAACGTCGCGCTCACCGACGACGGCGACGTGTGGTGGGAGGGCATGACCGAGGAGCCGCCGGCGCACCTCACGGACTGGAAGGGCAACGACTGGACCCCCGAGTCCGGCACGCCCGCCGCCCACCCCAACGCCCGCTTCACCGTCCCGGCCGGGCAGTGCCCCATCATCGCGCCGGAGTGGGAGGACCCGAAGGGCGTGCCGATCTCGGCGATCCTCTTCGGCGGCCGCCGCGCCTCCGCGGTGCCGCTGGTCACCGAGTCCTTCACCTGGCAGCACGGAGTCTTCCTCGGGGCCAACGTCGCCTCCGAGAAGACCGCCGCCGCCGAGGGCAAGGTCGGCGAGCTGCGCCGCGACCCGTTCGCCATGCTGCCGTTCTGCGGCTACAACATGGGCGACTACATGAAGCACTGGGTCGAGGTCGGCGCCGGCAAGGCGGACCAGTCGAAGCTCCCGAAGATCTACTACGTGAACTGGTTCCGCAAGAACGAGGCGGGCACGTTCGTCTGGCCCGGCTTCGGTGAGAACAGCCGTGTCCTCAAGTGGATCGTCGAGCGGCTGGAGGGCAGGGCCGAGGGTGTCGAGACCCCGATCGGCATCCTGCCGGCCAAGGGGTCCCTGGACACCGACGGCCTGGAACTCTCCGAGTCCGACCTCGACTTCCTGCTCACCGTGGACAAGGAGGTCTGGCGCGAGGAGGCCGCGCTGATCCCCGGGCACCTCGACACCTTCGGCGACCACACGCCGAAGGAGCTGTGGGACGAGTACCGCGCGCTGGTCCAGCGCCTGGGCTGATCCCCCCGGTCCCCGCGGCCGGGCCTCTTCGGCGACCGCCCTGACCTGTGGAGCCGGCGGCCCGCCGCGGCACGGCACCCGGAGCCCTCTCATGGTTCCGGGTGCCGCTCCTTTCCAGGGGGCCGCCTCCGGCGGGACGGCGCCCCGTTTTCAACGAGAACGCCCATGAATCGCCAACAACTTGCGCACATAACCTTCACATCTGTTGCATGATCCCCATAGGGCGCTCGGGGGAGACCGGGGTGCCAACGATCCTGTGGGGGAAAGCAGTTGAACAGGTCAGGACAGAGGAAGCGCGGCCTCGCGACACTCCTCGCGCTCACGCTCGGAAGCGCGGGTCTCACGGTGCTCGCCGCACCGGCGGCCCACGCGGCGGACGACGACGTGGCGAAGCTGCCCATCTCGTCGTTCTCGTCCATGGTCGTGGACTCCGCGCACGAGCGGGTCTACATCAGTGACGACACCCGGAGCACGTCGGCGAAGTCGGCGGTGCACGTCTACAACTTCCAGGGCCAGAAGGTCCAGGAGCTGGCCAGCACGGCCGGTTCCGTCGGCGGTATGGCCCTCGCGCCCGACGGCTCGAAGCTGTACGTCTCCGAGATGTACCGGATCTCCGTGTACGACACCGAGACGTACGCGAAGACCCTCTACAACGGGAACAGCGGGACCGGGCAGTGCGGGCGTCAGGTCGCCCACGCGGGCGGCAAGGCGTGGTACACCGAGACCACGTACACCGGCCGGTGCGACGAGAGCCAGAGCTATCTGTACGGGAGCGTGAACGGCTTCTACTCCTACACCGGCTGGGAAGGGGCGGGCAGGCTCAACTTCGCGACCGCGCCCCAGGCTCCGGACCTGCTCGCCATGGGGCAGACGCTGACCCCGGGCGGCACCAACCCCTATCTGACCGTCTTCGACAGCAGCGGCGACACGCTCGTACGCGGACCGCAGCGCCGCTTCGCCGACAGCACGGGCGCGGGCGCGCTCGACCAGAAGGACCTGGCGCTGTCCGCCGACGGCAGCCGGCTGGCCGTCGCCGACGCCGCATACGGCACCCGGCTGCTGAGCACCGCCGACCTGTCCGACGCCCCGACGCCGTACCAGCCGCTGCCGGAGGGCGCGAAGGCGTCGGCCGTCGCGTTCAGCGGGGACGGGAAGTACATCGCGCGGGGTGCCACCGCCGCCGGGTCCACGGCCGACCTCCTGATCCAGAAGGCCGATCCGGCGGAGGGCACCACGGCGCTGGAGTTCGCCTTCGAAGGCGAACTGGACGGTTCCCGCGTCACTCCGCGTGGCCTCGGGTGGTCCCAGGACGGCTCCCGGCTCTTCGCCGTCACCACCAACGCCGCCGGTTCCGCCTACTGGCTGCATGTGATCCAGCCCCCGGCCGCCCAGTACGACTCCCGCTTCACGGGCACCCTGACAACCACCCCGGCCACCCCGGTCGTCGGTGAGCCGCTCGGCATCCGGGGCCGGCTCGAACTCGACGGCCCCGCTCCGGCGGAGCCGGTCAAGGTGGCCGCGACACGCCATGACGCCGACGGCGACCGCAAGCTGGCGGCGGTCGAGGTGGACGCGGACGGCACGTTCACGGTCCTCGACGTGCCCTCGCTGGTCGGCGAGTCCACGTACACCCTGTCCTTCCTGGGCGATGTGACCCACCGTCCCGCCGAGGACGTCACCCTCCAGGTCGCGGTGGCCAAGGCGCCGACGGCCATCGCGCTCACGGCTCCGGCGGAGGTGACGAAGAACCAGGGGCTGGAGATCACCGGCACCCTGACCGGTCAGGGCCGGGCGCTGCCCGCGGGCATCACCCTGTCCGTGCAGCGGACCGACAGGCGGGGCACCGGCACGCTCACGTCGGCCGCCGTCGCGGCGGACGGCACCTTCAGGATCAACGACCTGGCGTCCGTCCGGGGCGAGGTCGTCTACACCGTCGCGTACGCGGGGGACGACCTGCACAGCGCGTCGACCGCGTCGGCCACGGTGCGGGTCCGCCCCGCCGCGTAGCCGTTCACGCGCCCGAGCCGGGTGCGGTCCGCACCCGGCTCGTGAGTGGCACCCGGTCCACGCGTCTTCGCGACCGTGGACCGGGGCCGTCAGGGGG
>NZ_DATMVN010000832.1:0-2774 GCF_035563135.1 Streptomyces sp. | reverse complement strand
CCAACGACGACGTCGCCGGCGCCGTCTCCGTCGTGGACCACCTGGTGGGCCTCGGCCACCGTGCGATCACCCACGTGAGCGCGGCGTCGACGGCGGTCGGGGCGGCTCGCCGCCGAGGCTACGAACAGGCCATGCGCGCCGCCGGCCTGGCGGACCGGATGCGCTGGATCGATGGGGATCTGACGGAGGAAGCCGGCTACCAGGCCGGAATGGAGCTGCTGGCCGGCACGGAACGGCCCACGGCCGTTTTCGCCGTCAACGACATGGCCGCCCTGGGGGTCATGTCCGCCGCCGAGGAGCAGGGGCTGTCCGTGCCCGCAGACCTCTCGGTGGCAGGCTACGACAACACTCCCCTGGCCCGGATGCGCCGAATCAGTCTGACCTCGGTGGACAACGCCAGCCACGCCGCAGGACGCAGGGCCGCCGAGTTGCTGCTGGCTCAGCTGGCTCCCGGCGCCCCCCGCCCCGCGGACGAACTGCTGCCTCCTACGCTGGCCATCGGATGCAGCACGGCGCCTCCTGGAAGGCAGACCCGCCCCGACTGCGCACCTTGACGAACCGCCACCATGATTCACGGCGCGGGTCACACCGTGCGCAATGCTCGGCAGGGTCTCAGGACTGGTTTCAGCAGCCCCGGTGCGGGATCGTGATCATGCTCTCGGTGCCCGCAATGGAGCGCTGAGCGCGCAACGTGTATCCGCTGCTCCGATTCCCCGCCGTGGCGGCCGTTCGTGGAGGAACCGTTCGGCGATCGCCCCGCACGCCGCTGGTGCCGGGCAGGACCCGATCCCGCCCGGCCGCGAGGTCACACGGCGGTGCAGCCGCCATCGACGAGGTAGTAGCCGCCGGTCATGAACGAGGCCTCCTGACGAGAGGAGGAAGCTCACGAGGCGGGCGACCTCCTCGGCGGTGCCGAGGCGACCGAGGGGGCGCCTGCCGGCGGGGGCTTCTCTCACGCCGCTGGCCTACCACACCGGTGACACCGCCGGGCTGTGCCAGATGCACGGGGCCGCCTCCTCCCCGCCGGCCGGCCCGCAACGCTGCGTCCGGCACGCCCGGCCCGTCCCCGGTTCCACCGCCGGCCACTGCGCCACATGAGCGCAGCCCCCCGCGGTGGTGATGGTGGAGGACTGGGAGGAACTCGAGGCCGTGGAGATCACCGTGATCCAGGCACCACCCCCTTCGCCACTACGCCTACGCGATGACCTCCCCACCCCAGGGGTGGGGCCGTGCAGTGCGGCAACGAGCTCGACCCGGATCGGGTGGGCACCCCCGAGTCCTTCTGCGTGACCCTGGCACCGCATCGTTCCCTGTGCCGATGAACCCGGCCGGCCATGCCGAGCAGCGCGCCTTCGAGGCGTTCTGGCCCTCGAACCAGGGCCGCCCACCTCGCTCCTGAGCCCGGGGGTGGGACGGGAATCCGTGGAGCCAACGGCGCCCACAGCCGGCAGCGCACCACCCGTGCCTGCTCCCTTCTCAGGATGACGTCCCCGTCGACGATGACGCAGGGAGCAGGCAGGAACCGACAGGGTGATGAGACCAGGCCTGGACGCACCCGTGGGGGCCGGTGCGACAGCAGCGCGCCATACCCAGCATCCCCGGGGTGCTGTCACAGGGCCGGCTACGGCACGGGGCCCGTGTAGTACCACGTCGTCCCGCGCACCGGTGGAAACACCTTGGTTAGGATGGCCTAAGTTGGCAGTGACGAGGGGGAGCACACCGCTTTGCGGGGCGCGGGGCGGGCTCCTCGTCACCCCTCGGCCAGCACCGGGCACCTCGTGTCCGCCACGTCCTGTTCTGCACACCTGCCTGCGAGGGAGACGATGACCATGTCCCAGTACCGCCCCGTGGCCGCCGCAGCGGCCCTCACTACCCTGCTGCTGACCGGCTGCGGCGCCGACACCGGCGCCAGCACCGAGACCACCGACGCCGAGAGCCCCGGCGCGGAGACCCTTGCCGCCACCCCGGACACCGGCGCGGCCACCACGGCCGAGGCGGCCGGTGCGGTGCCTGAGGGGGTGGCCGCCCAGTACGCGGTGCTCAACGAGGAGGTCGAGGCCGAAGGCGGGCGCACCACCTCCGGGGACTGGGAGGTGGCCTACATCGTGGAGCCCGCTGAGCCGTGGTTCGAGACCACCGGCGGGGAGCCCACCCGGCGGGAACCGGCCGCCGGCGAGACCCACCACCTGGAGATCATCCCGATCGAGGCCGCCACCGGTCGCGTCGTGCCCGAGGTGCCGATCCGGCTCGAGGTCCTCGACGAGGACGGCACCGTGGTGGACGAGAAGGAGCTGATGTTCTTCCACGCGGAGTTCTTCCACTACGCCCACAACTTCAGCGTGCCCGAGGCCGGCGACTACACCCTGCGCGCGAGCCTGCAGGCCCCGCAGTTCCCCCACCACGGGGAGCACGCCCACGAGCTGACCCTGCTGGAACCCGCAACCGTCACCTTCGACAACGTCCGCCTGGAGCCGGCGGCCTGAAGACTCCGTCGAGCACGGACCCGTGGGGTGCCTGAGGGGTCAGACGGCCCCGCCGGCGGCCTCCGGGGCCCCCGATCCGTGCCCGCCGTCGCCGACCTGCTCCCGGGCCACGAAGTTCTCCAGATCGAAGAGGTTCTCCGCCCGGCGTGCGATGTTCACCAAGGTGGTCATCGAGGCGATCTCCTCGACCTGCTCCTTGAGGAACCAGAGCATGAACTGCTCCCCCAGCGCGTCGTTCTCGGCCCGCGCGGCGGCGAACAGGGCCTTGATCTGCTCGGTGACCTCCTGCTC
>NZ_DATMVN010000831.1:0-6718 GCF_035563135.1 Streptomyces sp. | reverse complement strand
CGCCCCCGCGGAACGCGGCGCCCCTCGGCGGGCAGGGGCGCGCCCCGGCGGCACCGTATGACACTGCCTGGTGCAAAGCCGGGCACGTGGCACGCGTGCCGGCGGGTCACCGCGCGGTCTCGGCCTCCCGCGCCGCCTCGGCGTCGAGGATGGAGATCTCCAGCTTGCGCAGCAGGCGCGCGAGTTGACGGCGTTCGGAGGGGGACAGTCCGCCGAGCATCCGGTTCTCGTTGTCCAGGTGTTCGGCGAACGCCGTGTCCACCGTGGTGAGGCCCTTCTCCGTCAGCCGTGAGTACACGACCCTGCGGTCCTGGGTGTCCCGCTCCCGGACTATGAGGCCGTCCTTCTCCAGGCGGTCGATCCGGAGGGTCACCCCCGCCGACGACACCAGTCCGGAGTCGGCGAGCTGCCCGGCGGTCAGCCGGTAGGGCTCGCCCGACCTGCGCAGCGCGGTCAGGACGTCGAAGCCTGCCACCGACAGGCCGTGCCGCTCGACGGATTCCGTGAGACCGGTGCTGTAACGCAGGAAGGAGCGGTGGAGGCGGGCGAGGACCTCGAGCGGGCTCGTGTCCAGCTCGGGCCGCTCCCGCGCCCAGTCCTCGATGACCTTCGCCACGGCGTCCCGGTCCCCAGGCCTTGATGCTGCCATCTCATCCCCTTGTACGGTTCCGGCCGGCGCCCCGGCTTATCACGGCACTGAAAATCTTACCGCTGAGGCGATGGCGGACTCGGCCGCAGGAGCGCGGCGCCCGCGTCCGGGGGCGATGGCCCGGCGGGGAGCGGTGCGTGCTCCCTCCCGGGTCACCGCCCCCGGGCCGGCGCGATCAGGCGTTGAGCTCCTCCAGGGTCCTGCCTTTGGTCTCGACGGCGAACCACGCGATCACGGCACCCACCGCGCCCATCACGGCGAGCTGTGCGAAGACCAGGGCCAGTCCGCCGCCCGCCCCGATGATCGCGCCGACGGCCACCGGGCCGAGAATGACGCCGAAGCGGTTCCACAGACCACCGAAGGCCGCGCCCCTGGCGCGGTTGAAGGTGGGGTACAGCTCGGGGGAGTAGAGGTAGAGCCCCGCGTTGATCGCGTACAGGAAGAACGTGGTGCAGGAGGCGAAGAGGGCGATCTGTCCGCCCGAGGCCGCCCCGGCGAGTGCCAGTACGCCGAGCGAGAGCGCGGTGCCCACGAACGCGCCGATCAGGGCGGGCCGGCGGCCGATGCGGTCGATCAGCATGGCCATGACGAAGGTGCCCAGCAGACCCGTGACGTTGCTGAGCAGGGTGTAGACGAGCGCCGTGGTGAGATCCAGCCCGAACTCCTTGGTGTAGAGCGAGGGCAGCCAGGTGGAGATGCCGTGGTTCACGTAGTACGCCACGAACCACAGCCCCGACAGGACGGCGGTCCGGCGCAGGTAACGGCCCCGGAACAGGTCCATCAGGGTGCCCTTGGGCTCGTTCACCGGGTCCACGGACGGGGCCGGTGCGGGAAGTTCCTCGGAGGCCGTGCGGGCGACCTCCGCCTCGATCCGGGCGATGACCGCCTCCGCCTCAGCCGTACGTCCACGGGACAGGAGCCAGCGCGGGGACTCCTGGACGTGCCGGGGCAGCATCGCGGCGATCAGCACCGGCAGAGCGCCCACCAGGAACATCGCGCGCCAGCCGAAGGCGGGGATCACCCATACGGCGAGCAGGGTGGCGGCCGCGAGGCCGGCCGGGAAGATCATCTCGTACAGCAGGACGAAGCGGCCCCGCTTGTCGGACCGGGCGATCTCGTTGATGTAGGTCGCCGCGACCGGTACGACGCCGCCGATCCCGAGGCCCTGTACGAACCGGAAGAGCGAGAAGGTCTCGATGGTGCCGGAGAAGGCCACGGCGAGGCTGGCGAGACCGGTGACGGCGACACCCAGGGCGACGGTGCGCACCCGCCCGATGCGGTCCCCCAGCCAGCCGGCGGCAAGGGCGCCGAGCAGCATGCCGATCGACGCGGACGTGACGGCGAAGGTGGCCTGCCCGGTGGACAGGTCCCACTCCTTCATCAGGACGGGCAGCGCGGATGCGGCCAGCAACTGGTCGAACGCCTCGAAGAAGGTGACGGCGCCGATCAGGAACCGGACCTTGATGTGCCAGCGCGAGTGCGGCAGTCGTTCAAGTCTCGCGGCTATCGAGCCGAGTGCGGGCTTGCCGGCCACAGTCGTCATGGAGGGGGTCCTTCCGCGGGCAGATGAGTTCCGGCGACAGTAGGGGGCCATATCTAAGCGGTCAATAGTTAAGGGCTTAGTAACCTTGTTCCCGGTGGCTCGGCCCTCATCATCGACGCCCTGGATGCGGTGCTCAAGACCTTCCTGGCAACGATTTCACCTCGGGGTCTTGTGCGAAAAAAGTTAAGCGCTTAGATTTCTAGCACTTCGGCAGTCCGGTGGCGGTAGCCCAACGAGCCTGTCCGCACCCGGAGTCCACTCCCTTTCCGCCTCGTCCGGAGGTCCACCCGTGCTGCAGTTCCCCACCGAAATCCTGATCGCGGGCCAGTGGCGGCGTGGTGCGGGCGAGCCCGTCGACACGGTCGACCCGGCGACCGGCCGTCTCCTCGCCACCGTCCACTCCGCCTCTGCGGACGAGGTCGCCGAAGCGGCCGAGGCCGCGGCGAAGGCCGTGGCGGATCCCGCCTGGCGTGACCTGCCCGCCCATGACCGGGCCCGGCTGCTGCACCGGATCGGCGAACTCACCGAGCGGGCCGCCGACGAGCTCTCCGCCCTGCAGACGGCCGACACCGGCAAGACCCTCACCGAGACGAAGGCCCTCGCGCTCAGTGCGGCAGGCACCTTCCGCTACATGGCGGCCGTCCTGGAGACGGCGCAGGACGCGGTGACCCCGTCCCGCGGCCCCTACGTCACGGTGAGCACGCACGAGCCGATCGGCGTCGTCGGCGCGATCAACCCCTGGAACTCCCCGGTCGCCAGCGACGCGCAGAAGATCGCCCCCGCGCTCGCCGCAGGCAACGCGGTGATCCTCAAGCCCGCGGCCTGGACCCCCCTGGTCTCCCTGGCGCTCGGGCGGCTGATCACCCGGGCGCTCGGCGAATTCCGGCTGCCGGCCGCACTGCTCTCCGTGCTGCCCGGGAGCGGCCGGGTGGTCGGTGACGCCCTCGTGCGGCACCCCCTCGTCGGCCGTATCGGATTCACCGGGGGCACGGAGACCGGCCGGTCCATCGCCGGGACAGCCGCCCGCAAGCTGATCCCGGCCTCGCTGGAGCTGGGCGGCAAGTCACCGACGATCGTGCGCGCCGACGCCGACATCGAACAGGCCCTGGCCGGCGTGATGTTCGGGATCTTCTCGTCCAGCGGTCAGTCCTGCATCGCGGGCTCCCGGCTCTTCGTGGCGCGGGAGATCTACGACTCCTTCGTCGGTGAGCTCGTCGAGCGCGTACGCGGGCTGCGGGTCGGTCCCGGCACCGACCCGTCCACCCAGGTCGGCCCCCTGGTGCACCACCGCCACCGCGACTCCGTCGCCGCCTACGTCGACCTCGCCCGGTCCGAGGGCGCCCGCGTGCTGTGCGGCGGATCGGCACCCGAGGGAGAGCTGTACGAGGACGGGGCGTACTACCTGCCCACCGTGCTCGACGGCCTCGCGAACACCTCGCGCACCTGCCAGGAGGAGATCTTCGGCCCGGTCCTGGTCGCCCTTCCCTACGACGACGAGGACGACCTGGTCCGCCAGGCCAACGACTCCGTCTACGGCCTGGCCTGCGGGATCTGGACCCGTGACCTGCGCGCCGCCGGGGCGCTGGCACGCCGGATCGAGGCAGGAACCGTCTGGATCAACACCTACAAACAGTTCAGCGCCTCCACCCCCTTCAGCGGGTGGAAGGACAGCGGCCTCGGCACGGAGAAGGGCCTCGGCGCGATCCGCGCCTACCAGCGCCAGAAGTCCCTGTACTGGGGCATCGCGGACCACCCGCTTCCGTGGGCCAACTGACCCGGCACGCCTGCCCGTCCTGGAGGGACCCCATGCACCAGCCACCGCCCGGTCCGATCGCCCGGCTCCGCTCACTGCGCTACGTCGAGCTGCACACCCCGGCCTTCACCGAGGCCGCCGACTTCTACGAGGACGTCTGGGGACTCGAAACCGTCGAGTCCGACACCGGAGCCCGCTGGCTCCGGGGCACGAGCGACGAACACCACGTCCTGCACCTGACCCGGCGGGACCGGGTCGGCCTCGGCAGGATCGCCTTCGCCGTCGCCACACCCGCCGAGGTCGACCAGGCCGCGCGGCGCCTCGAGGCCCGCTCCCTCGTGCCCGTCACCGGGCCGGGTCCGCTGGGCCAGGCCGGCGGCGGTTACGGACTGCGGTTCACCGACCCCGAGGGCCGCCTCATCGAGATCAGCGCCCAGGTCGAGGCCGTCGTGCCGCGCGGCAGGGACGGCGCCGTGCCCGTCGGAGTGACGCACGCCGTGCTCAACACCACCGACATCGACGCCGCGGTCGCCTTCTACTGCGATGTGCTCGGTCTGCGCGTCTCCGACTGGTCGGAGCACCAGATGGCGTTCCTGCGCTGCAACAGCGACCACCACTGCATCGCCTTCAACCAGGCGGAGTGGACCTCGCTGAACCACGTGGCGTACGAGATGACCTCGGTCGACCACTTCATGCGGGGCCTCGGACGGCTGCGCCACCACGGCATCACCCCCCAGTGGGGGCCCGGCCGGCACGGCCCCGGGAACAACACCTTCTCCTACTTCACCGACCCCTCCGGCCTGGTCTGCGAGTACACCTCCGAGGTCGCCCAGATCGTCGAGGACGCCTGGATCGCCCGGGTGTGGCGACGGGTCCCCGAGCTGTCGGACCTGTGGGGGACGGCCGGCGCGCCGTCGAAGGAGATCCGCTGCAGCATGGCCGGCACCCCGGACCCCGGCCCGCTCGCCACCCCCGGCCCGCAGGGGCCGGGCCCACTCGTTCCCGTGGACGCCCAGGAGGCCACCGCATGAGCACCGTACGCAAGGTCGCCGTCATCGGCTGGGGCGCCATCGGCAGGGTCGTCGGCACCGCGCTCGCCGAAGGCCGCGTGACCGGCGCCGAGCTGGTCTGCGTCGTCGACAACCGCCCGCTCGGCGAAGCCGCCCCCGTGCGGCAGACCACCTTCGAGGAGGCCTTGGAGATCTGCGACCTCGTCGTGGAGGCCGCAGGGCAGGGCGTCGTACGTGAGTGGGGCGAGCGGGTCCTGGACTCCGGCACCGACCTGCTGATCGCCTCCACCGGGGCGCTGACCGACGACGGACTCACCGAGCGGCTGCTCGCGGCCGGTCCCGGGCGGGTGTACTTCACGGGCGGCGCCGTCGGCGGACTCGACCTCCTCCAGGCGGTGCGCACCCTCGGCCCGCTCGACGAGGTCCGGCTGACCACCACCAAACTGCCGTCCACCCTCGAACAGCCCTGGATGGACGGTGAGTTGCTGGCGCGTATGCGGACGGCGACCGGACCGGTCGAGGTCATGTCCGGTACCGCCCGCGACGTCCCGGTCAAATTCCCCAAGTCGACGAACGTGGCCGCCTCGGTCGCGCTGGCCGTCGGCGACCTGGACGCTGTGCGGGTCCAGGTCGTCGCCGACCCGGCGGCGCACCACACCCGCCATGTGATCGAGGCGTCCGGCGGGCACGGCACCTACCGCTTCGAGGTCGCGCACCTGCCCGACCCCGGCAACCCCGCCACCAGCCAGGTGGTGCCCTACGCCGTGCTGCGCAGCCTCGCCGCCCTCGCCGGCCGGACCGGGCAGATCCTGTGAGCGCCGCCGGCGTCCACGTCGAGGAGGCGGGCGACCGCGGCCCCCTGCTGCTGTGCCTGCACGGCATCGGCTCCTCCTCGGCCGCCTTCGCACCGCAGCTCGCCGAACTCTCCTCGTACGTACGGGTCGTGGCCTGGGACGCACCCGGGTACGCCGGATCACCCGACCCCGCCGGGCCGATGAGCCTCGACGACTACGCGGACGCGGCGGCCGCCCTCATCCGTGAGCGCGCCACCACCGCACACGTCCTCGGCGTCTCCTGGGGCGGGGTGATCGCGCTGCGGCTCGCCTCCCGCCACCCGGAGCTGGTCGCCTCGCTGATCGTCGCCGACTCCAGCCCCGGCTCGGGCACCGACGGGACCAAGGCGGCCGGCATGCGCGCCAGGGCGGCCGACCTCGCCGAGCTGGGTCCCCGGGCCTTCGCCGAGACCCGGGGACCGCGGCTCGTGTCGCCCGGCGCGCCGGACGAGCTGGTGCGCCGCGTCGTGGACACCATGGCCGCCTCGGTACGGCTGCCGGGCTACGCGTACGCCGCCGAGTCCATGGCTGCGGCCGACCTGCGTGCCGAGCTCCCCTCGATCGCCGCACCCACCCTCGTGCTCTGCGGCGAACAGGACCGGGTCACCGGCACCGGGGCGAGCCAGGTCATCGCCGGGGCCGTCCAGAAGACCGCCTACGTGATCGTCAAGGACGCCGGTCACCTGGCCAACCAGGAGCAGCCGGGCCACTTCAACGCCTGGGTGCTCTCCCACCTCCGCATCACCGCATCCATCCCCGAGTAGGAGCTCCACCATGCCTCTGACCACCGACGCGTACGACAACGGCGACGACCTCTCCGCGTACACCGACTCCCTCATCGCCACCAAGGCCTCCCGGGTCGCCGACTTCGACACCCTCTCCTTCCAGGAGAAGGCCGGCCCGCAGTTCCGCCGCGGCCAGATCCGCTAC
>NZ_DATMVN010000830.1:0-4302 GCF_035563135.1 Streptomyces sp. | reverse complement strand
CACAACCAGCTCCGAAGCCATGATCCACATCGCCTCGATCGACAACCTTGCCAAGCGCATAACGGACGAGACCACACCCACCTGGCGAGGGACTTACTAGGAGATAAAGGGCAATCTGCCTAGATCAAACGCCCTCTAAGTGCTGCCGCTCCTCGCGCTCGGCCGTCAGCTCCTTGCTGCGCTTGGCGTCGAAGCCCCGCACAGCGGGAGTCTCCGGGACGGGCACCTCCTGCGCGGGCCCGGGGGTTGGCAGCTCGGGTGACCCTCCGAGCACACCCCCCCTGCGCGGTTCCGCGCCTCCGGCGAAGGTCACCGGGCCGACGCACGGACGACCCGCTCGGCCACCGAGAGCAGAGCCGAGACCACCGGGTCGCGATGTTCTCCGGCGCGCCATCCCAGGGCCGAAATACAGGGTGTGAGGTCGATGACGTCGAGGTACGAGACACCAGGACGGGGGAAGAGCCGACGTGCGGCTTCCGGGAGGAAGCAGATGGCGCCGGAACCGGCTATGGCCAGGAACAGCGCTTCCACGTCCGTGACGACGGGCCCGTAGGTGACTCGGCTGCCGTCCGGTCTGGGGTCGACCGCCCAGAAGTCCCACCACACGGACGGCACGGAGGGCGGCATGGCCACCACTGGCCAGCCCGCCAGGTCGTCCATGGTCACCGCCTGTTTCCGGGCGAGCGGACTGTCCGCGGGGACACAGACGACACGCGGCTCGGTGGCCAGCTCCAGCAGGGCGATCCCTTCGGGCACCGGCGGCCGGTAGAAGACCGCGTCCACGTGCCCCTGGAGGAGGTGTGCGAACTGGTCCGTGAAGTTCAGGGTGCGCATCTCCAGTTCCAGGCGGGGGTGCTCGGCCCTCAGCTGCTCGGCGATGCCGCGCACGTACGGCATGGCCGTCTCACCGCCCACGGCTCCGACCACCAGTCGGCCGGACGGGGTCCGGGCCCACCGCCGGGCGCTGTCGCCGAACGCCTCAAGAGCGTCGACGACTCTCCGGGCGTCGCCGACCAGTTCTTTCCCGGCGGGGGTCAGGCCGACCGCATGGCTGCTCCGCCGGAAGAGCCTGAGGTCGAGGCGGTCCTCCAGCAACCGGATCTGGCGGCTCAGCGCCGACTGGGAAATGTGCAACCGCCGAGCGGCGCGCCCGAAGTGCAACTCCTCGGCCGTGGCCAGGAAGAGACGCAACTGATGGGCGGTGGCTTCCGGACGTGTCAGACCGGCGCCCGGCACGCCGAGTGTGGTGCCAGTTGACCCGCCGCCCCCACGCCCCCCGCACGTATCAGTCACACATTCGATTATTGCAGCGCGTCGGTGCCCCACCGCGTCCGTCGGACGGCGGCCGCGCGGAATCTGCCGTCGGCGCAAAGCGCCCCCGGCGGGCTGACCTTATGCATGATCCGTCATCGACCGGGGTGTGAATTTAGGCAGCGGTGACCCTGGTGGTTGCACCGACGGGCAGCAAGACTCTTCTCCGTCCGTCCCACACGAAACCAGGTAAATGCGGGGGATAACGAGATGAAGAAGATCGCTGCCCTACTGGCTGCGACGACGGCCATGACGGCCGCTGTCCTGACCGGTGCTCCGACGGCGAGCGCCGCGTCCGAGGAGGAGTGCGCCTACCGGTGGTCCGACGCACGGCTGTGGTGCGGCAATGACGCTCCGTCGGGCCTGTTCGTGACGCCCCACACCGCCTCCGGGGTCCACGGACAGCTCAAGACGACGTACAGCTACTTCCTGTGCTGGAAGAAGGGCGAACAGCACAGCGGCGGCAACAACACGTGGTACTACACGGATGCCGACTGGGGAGCGTCCGGGTACATACCGGCCTCAAGGGTCTACACACCTTCCTGGTTCGACGCCTTCCCGAAGGCCTACGGCTTGCGGGAGTGCTGATCCGGCGAGTGCCGATCCGGCGACCGGCCGGGAAGCACCGGCCGGTTCCCTGCGCATCACCGACCGGGTGAACCCTCCCCCCAACTGACAGGTTGAGCAGGACATGAGTCGGAGCCGTACATCGCTCCGTGTCCACGACGATGTTCGGGCAACAGTGTCAGGTCCACCGGGGACTTCACCGCACCGTCGGCACACAGCACCGCGTCCGCCAGCTCGAACAACTCATCCCGCCGGGCGGTCAGACACTCGTAGAACTTTCCCCGGAAGCGTGACGCTTCCGCGAACGCTTCCCTCCGTACGGCATCAGGCAGCAGACTCACTCTCACGGCCTTCGTCTTGGTCAGTGCACCTTGGTCGGAGCACATGATCAGACGAAGGCCGCCCCCGCGTCCGGCGAATCCCCAGGTGAGCGACTCCGTTCGAGACACTGTTCGAGGCCGGAAGACAAAGAACTTCCCAATAAGGATGTCAAGCCGCCAGCGTGACTGGTCGTGCGGGTTGGTAGCACGCGCCGTCGCGGAGCATGGCCCAGAGAACGTTGGCCCGGCGGTGTGCGAGAGCGGGCACCGCTTGCTTGTGGCCCTTCCCCTCGTCGCGCTTGCGTTGGTAGTAGGTCCGCGATGCAGGGCATGTCCTGATGCTGGCCATGGAGGAGAGGTAGAAGGCCCGCAGCAGGCCCCGGTGGTAGCGGCGGGGCCGGCGCATATTGCCGCTGACGCGCCCGGAATCTTGTGGCACGGGGGCCAGGCCGGCGAAGCCGGCGAGGCGGTCCGGTGAGCCGAACGCATCCATGGCGCCACCGGTCGCGGCGATGAACTCGGCGCCGAGCAGTGCGCCCATCCCGGGCAGGCTGCGGATCACCTCGGCGTGGGGATGTGCGCGGAACCGTGCCTCGGTGAGCGCGTCGAGCTCGGCGATCTCCTCATCGAGGGCGATGACCCCCTCCGCGAGACGGGCCACCATGACTGCCGCCAGCTTCTCGCCCGGCAGGGATGTCTGCTGGTTGGCAGCGGCTTCTAGGGCTGCGGTGGCGATGGTCGCGGCGTTCTTGACCTTGCGGTTCCTGAGCCGGTTCTCGACGCGTTTGGCGCCGCTGCGGCGGAGTGCGGCCGGGGTCTGGTAGCCGGTCAGCAACAGGGCCGGGCCCCTGTTCGTCAGAGCGAGAGTCCGTTCCAGCGCCGGGAAGATTTCCAGGAGTTGAGCTCGGAGGCGGTTGATCTGCCGGGCGCGGTCGCAGACGAGGTCGGTGCGGCGGCCGGTCGGGGTGCGCAGGTCGACGGCGATCTCATCGCCGGGCCGCAGCAGGCCGAGGTCGTTGCGCATCCGGGCTTGGTCGGCGATGACGAAGGCGTCCTTGGCGTCGGTCTTGCCTTGGCCGCGGTAGCCGGCGGATGCCTGGTGCACCGCCAGGCCGGTGAGGTAGGTCATCGGCTGGCCGTGGCCCAGGAGCAACCCGATCAGCAGGGCCGCGCCGCCGTGGTTGATGTCCACCGCCCACAGGACGTCCTCGGAGAGCGCGAGCACGTCGGCGATGAGCTCCAGCAGGACCGGCTCGTCATTCAGGACTCGGCGCGACAGGAGGCGCTTGCCCTGAGCGTCGATCACCACACAGTGGTGGTGTTCCTTGCCGATGTCCACTCCGGCCCATATCTGGGGCACGGCCACCTCCGCCAGCTCGTCGTCTTGCATGAGTCCCAGCAGACGGCCTCGCCGGCGCTGTCCTACGAAGCGATCAAGTCGCGTATCCCAATTAGCGGTCGAGTCGTCGCGGGGCTCCGGGCGGCCAAGTTCTTTGAGCCATCAAGCGGCGACAAGCTCACAGCCATACCCGAAACCCCTGGGCTTCTCCGATCCTACGAATGACCAGATCCGGCCCGCTTGAAAGGTAGGACAAGCTCAGCAAGCCAGGTCAAGGTGTCGCCCAATCCTGCAGCAGTCCCGGCACCACCTTCATCGAGGTGTTGGAAGCCCCTTACGTCGCATCTCTGCGCAAACGCGCCAAGTGGGCCCTCCACCACTACACCTTCCCGGCGCACGCCCACAGTGTGACGAGCCAGATCATTAATCGTGCCGCAACAGGCTCCGCATCCGAAGGGGCTGGCCATGGCTGACCTGCGTCTGACACATCTCACCTACGCCTCCGCGACCAAGCCGCTCGCGACAGTGGACTTCGGCCCGTCCCTCACCGTCGTCGATCACTTCTACCGGAACATGCTCACCTTCCCAGGACAGGTGATCATCTTTGAGAACCCCGACCCGCCCCTAGCTGTATTGACCCTCAGCGTTGTTAACTCGGCTGATCGGTGGCTTGCCGTCGAGTGCGGTGTGGCAGCGGTGGTGGTTGTAGCTGTGGAGGAAGTCTGCCAGGGCCGCTGTCCGCTCGTCGTTGGAGGTGTAGGGCCG
>NZ_DATMVN010000829.1:0-3202 GCF_035563135.1 Streptomyces sp. | reverse complement strand
CACCTGCCGCAGGGGCAGCAGCAGGTTCCCGGAGGTCACGAGCAGGGCCAGTCCGACGACCGGGACGGGCAGCGTCGTCGCAAGCACTCTGCGCAGGCGTCGGCGCGGGGGTCTGGTGACGGTTAATTGCGGCTCTTCGGTCTCGGGTCTGTTCTCGGGCACCTGAGTCTCCCCCTCCATGACGCTTGCGCTCTCCCCCCATGGACCCGGGCCAGCATCGTCGGTGATGCCGGTGTACCCCGAACGACCCGCTCGGGAACGTCGGTTGAACGGAGGGCAAGCGCACGGCGAAGGCCGGCGGGTGCTGGGGCCCCAGCAGTTCTCGACGAAAGAACAACGCCGAGGACTGAGCCATCAGGCCAGGCCGTGGGCTCCGGAGTGGCTGTGGCTGTAGCCGCCTGCTCGTCGTGTCCGCGTTCGGGCCGGCCAGCAGCGCGGCGATGGTCTTCTCCGTGGCGGGCCGGGCCTCTCCTCACCGCTGTCCGGGCGGTGCTGCTCACCGGGAGCCGGCCGGGCGGATCAGCAGTTCGGAACGCCGGGCAGCCAGCTGTCGGCCACGTCGATGAAGATGTTGGAGATGTATCCGCCGTAGTCCGGCAGGTAGGACCACGCGTCGTTGCTGTGGCCGTCGGCCTCGACGAGCTGGCCGTGCACCTGGCACTGCACGCGCACGGTCGTGGGGCCCGGGAGCTGAGCGACGCGGGTGGACGTGCCGGTGGGCTGCTGACGGATGTTGACGGCGGTGCCCCAGGTCGGGAACGAAGTGGTCGGAGCACCGGTGCCGGTCCACAGATAGGTGACGGTGACCCAGCCGTTGTCGTTCAGGCCGACGTTGTAGAACGTTCCGTCGGCCAGGTCTATGCCGGCCGGATTGAGCACCCGGCGACCCGAGCCGTCCAACCCGCCGTTGTAGCCGTTCTGGTAGGCGGCCTGTGCCTCGGGCCTGCCCTGCGGCAGGTCCTTGAAGGTCTCGCGGACGGACGACGGATTCCAGTAGTCGTCGCGGGTGTTCCACGGGCCGACGTCCCACACCGGCGCGGTCTCGCAGCGCACCGGTCCGCAGACGCGCACCGAGTACTGCCCACTGCCCTTCGGGGAAAGACCGCGCCGGGAGGGCAGCGCCACGAAGTGGTCGTTCGGGACGATCACGTGCCCGTTCGCCGTGGTGCCGCCGACCAGGCCCTCCCGGGTCGCGTAGACACTGGTCGTGAAGGCCTCCGCGGCCTCGGCCTTCTTGGGCGTGCCGCCGAGTTCGGCACTCAGACGCAGGCCGCTGACGGTCGGAGCGGTGCCGTTCGGCGCGGAGACCAGGGTGATCCGGAGCTGCACACGGGTGACGGCCCGGGGGAGCAGGGCCGGGGCGTCGTCGCGCGCCTCGCGCCATTCCGTCCACCGGCCCAGCCCGTCACGCCCGCGCACCTCGACGGAGACCCGGGATCCGGCGGGGACGGTGGCCTCGAGGTCGGGAGTGACAAGGTCGACGGCGCGGTCCAGTACGCGTACGGGCAGCACGACCGTCCCCTGGCCACCGGCGGAGCGCGAGGAAGCGGGGGCCGTACCGGGATCGCGCAGGCGCAGATCGCCGTCCGTGCGGCTGACGTTGCTCGCGTCCGTCGTCGGTGCGGACAGGTCCGCCCGCCAGCTGATGCCCCTGAGCGGGGTTCCGCCGTTCCCGGCATCACGGGCGGCGGCGGGACCGGCGGTGAGTGTCAGACCCGCGACGGCCAGCAGGGAGACGGCCACAGCTGTCCCTCGGCGGAGGCGGACGGTGGGGGCGTTCGGTCTCTGATCGCGGCGCACGGCGCCTCCTTCTGTGGGATGGGGAAGGCGATTACGAGCAGCGGGGCACGCCCGGAAGCGTGTTGCCGGAAGAGACGATGTAGATGTTGGTGATCCAGCCGCCGTACTGGGGCAGATACGCCCACCAGTCGTTGACGTAGGGCGGGACCGAGACCTGCCCGCCCTGCCGCTGGCACCCGACGAGGACGTCCACCCCGGCGGGCAGAGTCGTGAGGGCGGCGGAGGAGGTGGTGGCGGAGGCGCGGACACGGATGCCACTGCCCCAGGTGGTGAAGCGGGTGCCGGAGGGGCGGACGGCGCCGGGGACGTCCAGGGAACCGGTGAGGGCGGTGACCTCGCTGTACGCGGTGCCGTACGGGGTGCCGTCGGGGTGCAGGGTGAGGACGGCGACCACCGTCCGGTCGTCAGGGCCCACGGTGCCGGTGGTGTGCAGCGCCTCGGACGTCAGATCCACCACGGCGGCGGAGGCACCCTCGTGGGGAGACACCTCGCTGGTGGACCTCGTTCGGGACCCGGGCCCCCCGGTGCCGTCTGCCGACATGGACGTGCGGGGGTCCGCCATGGACGTGCGGGGGTCAGCGCCCGCGACGCGGCCGGGTGCGGCAGCCGGAGGCCCGGAGGAGACGCAGCCCCCGGAGGCGAAGCCGGACCATCCCTGCTTGACCGCCCCCGGTCCGTCGAACGCGGAAGGCAGCCCGAATCCCTGGTCGAAGCCGTCGGCGGCGCACCTCTCGGACCGGTGCAGAGCCCCCATGACGAGGTCCCGGACCGGCGCCGGTGCCGTGTCGAGGAGGTAGCGGTAGACGCGGACGGTGTCCGCGGCGGTGGTCGCCGTGTAACCCCAGTAACCCGGGTAGCCCGCCGGCGGCGGGGCCGTACCGGTGAGCCCCAGACGAGGCACCATGCGGGAGACCACGGCGCTGCCGCCACCTGTGGACCAGTAGTGATGTGCGGCGGCGTCGTCACTCCTGCTCAGCATCGCCTCGAGCCGGTCCCGGTCCGCCTGCGGCAGCTCGTAGTCAGGTCCCCGGTTCCACAGGAAGTCCAGTGCGAGCAGCAACTTGACCACGGATGCTGAACGGAAGGCGCGGTCCGCCTGGAGGGACTCGGTGAAGCGGCCGGTGAGCCGGTCGAACACCGCGATGCCCGCCGTGACGTCCGCGGGGAGGTCCACGGCGGTGCGGCCCTCCGTTCCCTGCGCCTCCCCCTCGGCTTCGGAACCCCCCGCCGTGGGGCCAGCGGGCGGGAGGGAGGCGGATGCGGCGGGGGACGGGCCGGGGCGAGCGGCGGCGCTGGCGGACCCGACGGGCACGGCCAGGGCCGAACCGGTCAGCGTGAGCAGTAGCCCGGCAGTGGTGAGAGCGGCGCCGAGAAGTGACGGGCGGCGGGCGGTACGGAGCGA
>NZ_DATMVN010000828.1:0-21150 GCF_035563135.1 Streptomyces sp. | reverse complement strand
GGGGTCCTTCGTGGCACGGCCGCTGCCATGGCTCTTTCGTCCATGTTGCTGACCACCGGCTGTGATTCGTCCGACGCGAGCGGCGGGGACGCGAAGGCCACCGCGGCCGTGCCCGCGGGCTTCCCCGTCACCATCGACAACTGCGGCGTGAGGACGACGTACGACAAGCCGCCGTCGCGGGTGGTCACCATCCACCAGCACCCGGCGGAACTGATGCTCGCCCTCGGCCTGAAGGACCGCATGGCCGGCACGGCCTTCCCCGACTCCGCCGTCCTGCCCGAACTCAAGAAGGACTACGAGGCGATCCCCGAACTGGCGGAGAAGGAACCGTCGTTCGAGAAGGTTCTGGACGCCGAACCCGATCTCGTCTACGGCGGTTACGGCAGCGCCTTCGCCGAGAACGAGGGCCGCTCCCGCAAGGCGTTCGCCGACGCCGGCATCGACACCTACCTCAACCGCGAGTACTGCGGCAAGAAGCAGGTCACGATGAAGGACACCTACGACGAGATCCGCACCATCGGCAAGATCTTCGGTGCCTCGGACCGGGCCGACAAGCTGGTCGCCGGCCTGGAGAGCCGCGTCGGCAAGGCCGCCGCCAAGGTCGAAGCCGAGCCCGAGGTGCCCGTCTTCGTGTACGACAGCGGTGACAAGGCCGCCTTCACCGCGGGAGGCAAGAGCCTCGGTACCGAACTGATCCGGCTGGCCGGCGGCGAGAACGTCTTCGCCGACCTCGACGACGTCTTCGGCGACGTCTCCTGGGAGCAGGTCGTCGCGCGCAAGCCGGAGGTCATCGCCATCTACGACTACACGGGCGCCGGAAGCATCGAGGAGAAGAAGAAGTTCCTGCTCTCCCAGCCCGCGCTCGCCGGCGTACCCGCCATCAGGAACAAGCGATTCGTCGTCCTGCCGCTGACCGCCACCCTGGTCGGCATACGCTCGGCCTACGCGGTCGACGACCTGGCCCGCGGACTGCACCCCGAGAACTTCCAGTGACCCAGGCCGCCACCGGCACGTCCACCGCGCAGGTGATCCAACGGCGCAAGACCACCGAGCCAGAGCCGGGCCGTACACGGTGGGGCATCACGCTGCTCGTACTCACCATCCTGCTCGTCGTCTCCACCACGGCGGGCCTCGCCATCGGCTCCGTCCAGGTACCACCCGGCCAGGTGTGGGGCATCGTGACCCATGCGCTGGGTGCCGACTGGCACGAACCGGACTGGTCGCGGGCCCGGGAGACCATCGTGATCGACGTGCGGGCGCCCCGGGTCCTGCTCGGTGCCGTCACCGGAGCCGGCCTCGCGGTGATCGGCACCGCGCTGCAGGCCCTGGTGCGGAACCCGCTCGCCGAGCCCTACCTGCTCGGAGTCTCCTCCGGGGCGTCCCTCGGCGCGGTCTCCGTGATCGTGTTCGGCGTCACCGTCTTCGGACCGGTCTCCCTGTCGGTGGCCGCCTTCGTGGGCGCCCTGGGCGCACTCCTGCTCGTGTACGCCACCGCCCGCACCGGCGGACGCATCAGCTCGTCACGGCTCGTGCTGTCCGGGGTGGCGATCGCGGCGGTACTCACCGCGGTACTCGATCTGCTCCTGCTCACCACCGACCGGGGCAACGAGGCCCGCGCGGTCCTCGCCTGGACCCTGGGCGGCCTCGGCGGGGTCGACTGGGGCACGCTGTGGCTGCCGAGCACGGCCCTCCTGCTCGGTGTCGGCGTCCTCATGGTGCAGGCACGCAACCTGAACCTGCTGCTGGCGGGCGAGGAGGCGGCCACCACGATGGGGCTGGACGTGGGCCGCTTCCGTGCCCGGCTGTTCGTCCTGCTCTCCCTCGTCACCGGCGTACTGGTCGCGGCGACCGGACCGATCGGCTTCGTCGGCCTGATGATGCCGCACATCGTGCGCCTGTTCGTCGGCGGTGACCACCGCCGGGTGCTGCCGACGGCGGCGCTCGGCGGAGCGGTCTTCCTCATCTGGGCCGACATCGCCGCGCGGACGGTCGCCGCGCCGATGGAGATACCCGTCGGCGTGCTCACGGCCCTGTGCGGCGGACCGTTCTTCCTGTGGCTGATGCGCCGGGACGCCCGGCGCGGCACGGGCCGAGGAGCGGCATGAGCGCGACCGACCTGAGCGTCGACGGCGTCACGCTCACCGCCGGAGCCCGCCACCTGGTGCGCGACGTCTCCCTGACCGCCCGCCCGGGCGAGACCATCGGGCTCGTCGGCCCCAACGGCAGCGGCAAGTCCAGCCTCCTGCGCGCCGTCTACCGCGTGCTGCGCCCCGACACCGGCCAGGTCCTCGTCGACGGAGGCGACGCCTGGTCACTGCCGGTGCGGCAGCTGGCCCGCACGGTGGCGGCGGTGGTTCAGGACTCGGCAGCCGACTTCGACCTCGCCGTCCGCGAGGTCGTCGCCATGGGCCGCACCCCGCACAAACGACTTCTCTCCGGTGACACCGCCGAGGACGCCGAACTCATCGACGCCGCGCTCCTGGCGGTCGACGCCGTCCACCTGGCCGACCGCCCCTTCGACCGGCTCTCCGGCGGCGAGCGCCAGCGCGTCCTCATCGCGCGTGCCCTCGCCCAGCAGCCCACCCTCCTCGTTCTCGACGAACCCACCAACCACCTCGACATCCGGCACCAGCTGTCCGTGCTCGGCACCCTGCGCCGCCTGCCCGCGACCGTGCTGCTCGCCCTGCACGACCTCAATCTGGCCGCCTACTACTGCGACCGCCTCTACGTCCTGCACGCCGGCGAAGTCACCGCCTCCGGCCCGCCCGCCGATATCCTCACCCCGCGGCTCCTGGCCGAGGTCTACGGAGTGGCGGCGGAAGTCGCCACCCATCCGCGCACGGGCGCCCCGCAGGTGACGTTCCTCCCCGAAGAGCCACGCAGGTGAAGGAGCTCTGCCCCGCACCCCCTCTCGGAGATCTGGGAGGGACTGGCCGACGCAAGGCACAAACCGATCGTCGTGTCCGAACTGCCGGACCTCGTCCGGATGGTGACGGCAGCAGGTTTCCGCGCCCCGGCACGCACGGCACCGGCCGGGCCCCGCACGCCAGTCGAGGACGACGAAATCGCCGGGCTCCACATTCGTCACACCGGGCCGACCTGTTCGACGACACCGGCGGCCGTATGGGCGGGGAACAGCGGGAAGTCCTCGTTGATTCCGCCCTCTCGGTAGTGCAGTTCGGTGGGGCGGACGCCGCATGCCTGCCTCCACCACCGTTTCGGCACGCACCGGCTCCCCCTTGCCGCAGGCGACGGCACCCCGAACGTGCTGAGACGCTGGTCCTTTCAATCGCTGCCGCTGCGGTGGATCCGGAATCGGTGACCAGTCATGCGGCCCGTCGGATCCGTATGGGAAGGGACGCCCAGGAGCGGAGCGTGTTGTTGAGGTGCCGGCGCGGTTCGCCCGCGAGCTCGATGTGGCCGACGCGCCGGGCCAGGGCCGTCATCAGAGTCTCGGCCTCCAGGCGGGCGACGTGCTGGCCCACGCACTGGTGGATGCCCATGCCGAAGCCGACGTGTCCGGAGGGGTCGCGCCCAAGGTCGAAGCGGTCCGGGTCGGTCCAGCGGTCAGGGTCCCGGTTGGCTGCACCGAGGAACATAAGGATCTTGGTGCCCTCGGAAATGCGGACGCCGGCGATGGTGACGTCGGTGGTGGCGGTACGGAAGAAGGTCTGCACGGGGGACTGCCAGCGCACTGCCTCGTCGAACACCACCCGGGCCGACTCGGGCCGCTCGCGCAGCCGTTGCCACTGGTCGGGGTGGGTGGCGAAGGCATACAGGGTGGCGGCCAGGCCATGGACGGTGGTGTCGACGCCGGCGGTCAGCAGGGAACGCACCACCAGCGGTGCCTGCTCGTGGGTGAGCTCGCCGCGGTCGGCGGCGGCCCAGATACGGGCTCCGAAACCGTCCTCACCGAGGGCCTCGCGAGCGCACCGGGTGTTCACCCAGCCCGACAGTTCGGCAACCCGGCCGGCGTCGGCCGCGACGAGGTCGTTGCGCGGCCCGAAGGCGTTGAAGGCCATGTTCCCGTAGGGCAGAAGGTTGTCGCGGCCATCGGGGCCGATGCCTACGGCATCGGGGAAGACCCGCAGCGGGAAAGCCGACGCCAGCGCGTCGAACGCGTCGAACTCCGTTCCCTGCTCGGCCAGCACGGTGTCGACGAGGTCTTCTGCGACTGCCTGCCATGTTTCACGCAGACGGCGCAGCGCGGATGGCGCGAGAATCTCACGCAGTACGCGGCGCGGGGCGTCGTGGTGCGGTGGATCGGCCTCCAGCAGCAGACTCGGCTGACGCCATGGCTTCTCGTGGTGGAAATTGGCGAGTCCGACCCCGGCGCCGGACTGGAACGTCTGCCAGTCCCCCAGAGCGGCGTGCACCTCCTCGTAACGGGCCAGGGCATGGACGTGGTAGCGGGACAGGCGGACGACGGGTCCGGCCTCGCGCAGTGCGCGATGCAGCGGTTCGGGATTGCGCAGGTGTTCGGGGGCGAAGGGGTCGGCGTCACTCGTCGGGAGAGCGGCGGCAGTTGTCGGTTCGAGCATGACGGCTCCAGCGTTGGCGGCTCGGCGGGGAAAGGGAGCGGCTCAGAGGTCCAGGACCAGGCGATCCGAACGAGAACGGGACACGCAGGGAAGCATGCAGTCGTCGGCCTCGCGTTCATGGTCGGCCAGCACCGAATCCCGGTGCTCGGGCGTGCCTCCCAGGACCGGGGTGAGACAGGTGCCGCAGGTCCCCTGCTCGCAGGAGGACAGCACGTCGGCGCCCGCCAGCCGTATCGCGTCGAGCACCGAGACGTCCGGGGTGACGGCGACCGTCCTGCCGCTGCGGCGCAGCTCCACCTCGAACGGAGCACTGCGTACGGGGTCGGTGCGTGCCGCCGCGGTGAAGCGTTCAGTCCGCAGGCTGTGCGGCGGCCAGGCGGCGCAGGCGTCCTCGACAGCGGCGAGCAGCGGACCCGGTCCGCAGCAGTACACCGTGGTGCCCGGGACGGGCCGCTCCAACCACGTGTGCAGGTCGAGCAGACCGTGCTCGTCCTCGGGCCTGACGTGCACGCGGTCGCCGTAGAAGCCCGTCAGCTCCGCGTGGAACGCCATGGAAGCCCGTGTGCGACCGCCGTACAACAACTGCCAGTCAACGCCCATCAGTTCGGCCTGATGCATCATCGGCAGCAGGGGGGTGACGCCGATGCCCCCGGCGATGAACAGGTACCGGCCGGCCGGGACGAGGGGAAAGTGGTTGCGCGGACCGCCGATCCCGACCCGGTCACCCGGCTCCAGCCGTTCGTGCACGTACGCCGATCCCCCGCGCCCCGCGGGCTCGCGCAGGACGGCAATGCGGTAGGTGTACGCGTCCCAGCGGTCGCCGCACAGGGAGTACTGGCGTGTCATTCCGTCCGGCAGGACCAGGTCGATGTGCGAACCGGGTGTCCAGTCCGGCAGCCGGGCTCCCGCCGGATGCGCGAGGGTCAGGGACACGACGCCCTCGGCGACGGTGTCCTTGGCGCGGATCTCCAGCGTCACGGTGGAACCGGAGGGCCGGGGAGTTGCTGGAAGAGCGTTCTGTACGACCACGTTGTCGCCTTCCGTCTGTGGATTGCAGGAAGGATGCGCGTGGCCGCCGTCACGCCGCGACGGTATTTTCACTCAGTGAGAGACGAACTTCGTGTGGGTGTCCACGCGGGATACGCCGCCCTCACATTCCGGGGGAGATGTCCGGCGTGTCACGCATGCCGAGAGCGCGGGAGATCCCCCGGGCGGCCGTACACACGACGGGGACGACCGTCTGGGCGCTCGCGTCGTTGGGGATGATGACCGAAAGCGCCGCCACCACGGTGCCGTCGGCGCCGCGTACCGGTGCGGCGATGCCGAGTGCTTCGGCGTGGACGTATCCGGGGCAGTACGCGTGCCCCCGCCGACGGATCTCGGCCAGGAGGGCGCGCAGCCGTGCGGGCGTGGCCGGGGTCGCCGGGGTGTAGGCGGTCAGGAAGCCGGCCAGGACCCGTTCCTTCAGGTCGGTGGGGCCGTGAGCGAGCAGGACCAGGCCGCTGGAGGAGGCGTGCGGGGGCAGCCGTCCGGCGACGCGGGTGTAGTTGATGACCGCCGCGGGGGCCGAGAGGCGTTCGAGGAACAGCACGTCGTCACCGTCCAGGACGCCCAACTGGACATGGTGGCCCACGACATCGTGCACACCCTCCATGAACGGCATCGCGGCGTCGCGCAGCGACAGCGTCGGCGAGGCCCGGGTCACCAGTTCCCACAGCCGGACGCCGATCCGCACCCTGCGGTCGGCGTCCCGGCTGAGGAAGCCGTGCGCGACCAGTTCACCCACGAGCCGTGACGCGGTCGCCACGTGCAGACCGGAGCGACGCGCGATCTCGGAGACGGTCAGGGCGGGATCGTCCTGACTGAACGCCTCCAGGATTCGAGCGGCCCGGGACAGGACGGACTCGCGATGCGGTGTCTTCATGCCCGTACGCTCCCGTGGTCCTGCGCGCCGCGCGCCTGCTCCGGCGTGGCACGGGAGCCAGGCCGAACGGGCACGGTCCCCTTCCGCGTATCCGAACGGCTCAGCATGCCGTCCATCCAGCATGGACGCCAGTGCGTGTCTCATCGACACGGGGCAAGCCGGCGATCTCCTCAGAACCGAGGACGCGGCTCCAGACGCCGCCAGGTCCCCGTAGTTCTCTGCTCGGTTTCTTCCGCGCCTGCTGCACCGACGGCTCGACGCCGATCGATGACCGGCCCTTCCCGGTCGGTCTCCCACGCAGGGCCGCCGCCCTGCCGCAAGAAGCCCGCCTACATCACCGCATCGGACTCTTCGACGGTGCGGAGGAACGCGAGAAGAGCACCGTTGAACCGGTCCGGCCGTTCCCAGGGGATGGCGTGGCCGGAGTCCGGCACACTCACGTATTCGGCGCGTGGCAGCCGGGAGGCCGCCAGCTCCATCAACGGGGCCGGCACCAGCAGGTCGGCCCCGCCGCCCATCACAAGAGCCGGGGCCCGCAGTCCGCTCAGGGCGGCCCAGGTGATCTTGCTGACGGTGGGCTGTAGATGGAGGCCCTTGGGGCGCGCCGACTGCGCGATCCGGCGCCATGCCTCGACGCCCGCGGGATCCTCGGCGCGGTAGCTCGGCCCGAGCTCGAGGAATTCCGGCGGGAGATCCGCCGAGTGCGGTACGCCGACGCGGGCCAGCGCCGCACGCCACGGCTCGTCGGAGATGCCGAGGATGCTTGCCGCCACGGTCAGCGAGCGGACCAGGTCCGGGAAGGCCAGTGCGAAGTCGACGGCGTAGATGCCGCCTCCGGCGGCGCCGACGAGGTGGATGCGGCTGAGCCCGAGGGCGTCGACCAGCGCTTTCAGGTCCTCGGCCGCCGGCACCGGGTGGTCAGGGTCCGCAGGTGTGGACCCGAGGTGGCCGCGCCGGGTGTAACCGGTGGATGATGCCCCAGGATCCGGCCGTGTCGGCTGTCACTCTGATTCCGCAGGCGGCGCAGGACACTCGGTCCGTCGAGGTCGGGCAGCATCCGGTCGAGGAAGACGACATGCGGCTCGCACTCCCGCGCGATGCGGAGGGCGCCGTAGCCGTCCGCCGCACGGAAGGGCTGCCACACCGCCTCGGCGACGGCCACGGCCAGCAGCTCCACCAACTCCGGCTCATCGTCGACGATCAGCACCCGGACAGCGCTGTCCTGCGCTGCATCTGGTTGAGACCTGGCCCTCATTCTCCCCCGCGAGGCCACCGGCTGCCCGTGCACGACCCGCACCCTTGCTGACGGCGTGGAACGCCGTGAGCCGGCGGCGCGAGGGCGTCGGCGGCCCGGATGTCGAAGCCGGCGGATCAGTCGGTCAGGTCCGGCACGCCGTCGTCCGTCGTCGTCGCGTCCGCCGCCGGGCCGGCGCCTCGCCCGTGAAGCACGTCCCGTGGTGAACTGCCGAATCGCCTTCTGAAGACGCGCGCGAAGTAGGAGTGGGAGCCGAACCCGCACTCCTGGGCGACCTGACCCACTGACCGGCGCCCCGGTGAGGTCAGCAACCGGAGCGCGAGATCCAGACGCCGGTCGGTGACCCAGTGCGCTACTCCCCCGTGCCGGCTGAAGATGCGCGACACCTGTCGTTCGCTCACCCCCAGCGCCCCGGCGACCCTGGCGGCCGACAGCGTCGGATCGGCGAGGTGCTGGCAGATGTACGCTTCCGCCGCTGCGAGCTGCGAGCCCGCGTCGTCCGCTGACCGGCGTCCGACCATGGTGCGCAGCAGTGCGAGCACACGCTGCTCGAGCCCGTCGGTGTCGACCGGCCCGCCGCGTACGGTGTCGTCCATCAGTTTCGCGAGGGCCGCACCTGGTCCGGACCGCCCGGCACCGGTGGCCAGGTCGAACACCTTGTACGGTCGCGGGAGGTCCGGCCCGACGAGTTCGCGGTACACCGTTTTCGGCACGGTCAGAGCGAGCTGGTCGAGTCCTTGGGCGAAGGCCCGCAGGGACGGTGTGTCGGTGTCGCTCAGCAGTGCCTGCCCGGGCCTGAGCGTCACCACGCCTTCGCGGTAGTAGGCACACGTCTCCCCGGCCAGTGGCACGGTCAGCAGCACGGTGCCGGTCGGATGGCGCTCGATCTCTCGCGCCGTCCGTTCAGCGATGTGCGGGGCGGCTGTGATGTGCGCCAGTCGCAGGCGAGGCGTCCGGACGTTGTGCTCGGTCGCCTGGAGTGCTTCGCCCAGGGTGCGGCACGTGGTGTGGACCATGGCGCGCGCGTTGTAGCGGTCCCAGAGTTCCATCCGCCTCGACACGGGTACGCCCGCCGTCGAGAACGTCATCAGGGTGTACTGCCGCGCCGAGGGGAATACGGGGCGTCCCGCGAGGGACTCAGTCATCGGTCGCGGCAGTCTTGCCGGTATGGGTCGTCCTGCGGCTCGCACCGCGGCGCGTACAGGTTGACGTGGCGTTCACGCTCGTCACTCCGTCGCCGTCACTCAAAGTCATCGACTCCTTGCAAACGGTCTGAGCCCTGCACATGGGATCGTCAGCGCTCAGCGGCTCCGGCCAGGGCGCTTACGCATCGCCGACCGCTTAGCGCCCAACCGTACGCACAGCGCCCACGCCCCCGCAAGCCCCCGGACCCCTGTTCACGGCCCCGCCTCACCAGGACGGACACACCGGCTCGGGCAGCTCGCCGGCAGGGCCCGAGGCCCGCGGCCTCACCGGCTGCGAGCGCCCACGCAGGTCAGCCTCCCAGAAGGGACGGCGTCCGGTACGGCTGGCTGACCGTCAGTGCCTGGCGGGCGCTCTCCGGGTCAGCAGCGGCTGAGCGCAGCGCAGCCAGGGTCGTGTCGAGCTCTTCGCGGTCGGTGGTGTCGAACACGAGGGTCTTGAACATGGTGGCCCGCGGCGATCCGTAGTCGAGGAAGGCGTCGCGGCGCAGGCGGGAGTACTCGTCGAGGATTGCGTCGTCCACCGTCCCCGTGAGTACGGCGGCAAGCGCCTCGGAGAGGACGTACGAATCGAACAGACCACCGGTGAGTCCCAGCCCGCCGATCGGATTGGTGACATGCGCCGCGTCACCGGCCAGGAGAACGCGGCCCAGCCGATAGCTGCTCGCCGAGCGCTGGTGCATCGTGTAAGGGGAGAACTGCACGAGCTCGTACGCCGCACCGGGCGGCAGGAGCTCGGCGAAGAAGGCGGCGATCCGGGACGCCATCGTCTCCATCGGCAGTGCGCTGTCCTCGTGGTACGTCACGCGCCAGAGGTCGGACTCGTCGACACGGGCGATGACTCCGCCCATGACAGGGTCGACGACCAGCGTCGAGTCGGCGTATCCGAGACTCCGGAGGTCGTAGCGGATGTTGGTGGCGATGAACCGCTCCGGCCATGTCGTCCCTTCGAAGCCCAGGCCGGCCGCCGTCCGCACGGAGCTGGAGGCGCCTTCCGTCGCGACGACGTAGTCGGCGCGATACGTGGTGAGGCGCCCGTCCACGAAGGCCGACACCGACACTCCGTCGGCGTGCTGGTCGACGTCGGTGACCAGCGCGCCGAAGACGACCTCGGCGTCCGAGTGCCGGCGCAGGTGCTCCAGTGCCACGTCGGCCAGGCGGTCCTGGCCGAGGTGGATGTTGTAGGCGTAGGGCTCGTGTCCCTCGAAGACCCGGAGGTCGAAGCGGATCGCGTCGCGGTTGGCGTGATCCCAGAACGCCAGGTCGGTCACCCGGAAGCCCGCCTTCTCCACATCGCCGAGGATGCCGAGGTCGGCGAGGCCGGGGAGCACTCCGTTGTGGTAGACCATCGCCCGCGGCGAGCGGACGATCCCCAGTTCGCGCTCGAGAACCGTGACCGCGATTCCCCGACGGGCCAGCCCGAGCGCCGTCACCAGCCCCACGGGCCCCGCACCGACGACGATCACTTGGGGCTGCTTCATTGCCGCTCCTCTTTTCTCGAGCACTCGCCCGTACGCCTGTTCCTTGTCGCCGAGAGGCCCTCCGACCGGATCGGTCCACTCTCCGCAGCACTCAACGTGTCTGAATGGAGGGGCCGGTCCGGGGCGCCGGCGGAATCGGTCCACACGTTGGCGGAAACTGACGCACGCGCGACGGGTGCTCCAGGGCCGATCCGGCGAGCGCACGGCCGCGGCGGTGACCGGCCCGTGCCCCGAACGCCTCCGCGGTGACATCATCGGCGCCGACCGGGTCCGGCAGCGTCCGAGTGGTTCCGTCCCGCGCACAGCGTTCATGCCGGGCGCAGGGTACGCACGGACACGGGCGCCTCCGGCGTCAGCGCCCGCCGGCTCGAAGGCACCACCGACCTGGTCACGCGCCCCACCGGCCGCCGTGGTCCGCAGTGAAGCGGCCTTCTGCCTAGAGACCGAGCACGTCTCCCGCACTACGCTCCACAGGGCCGAGGACTTCGATCCCGGCGAAGAGCACCGCGAGCCCGATCGAATCGAGCAGCTGTTCCGTGGTCATGCCGAGTGCGCGGCCGAGCAGCACGTTCTCGCGGATGGCGTCCTCGT
This sequence comes from Streptomyces sp., assembly GCF_035563135.1. GTDB lineage: Bacteria > Actinomycetota > Actinomycetes > Streptomycetales > Streptomycetaceae > Streptomyces. Next base: position 10,156 of record NZ_DATMVN010000828.1, on the reverse strand, counting down.
CGCCCTTCACCGTGCTGTGGTTCAGCAGCAGGTACGGCAGCATCTGCTTGGGCAGGGAGTCCCTGATGGCGTGCTCGTACCGGTTCCGGTACGCCTTCAGGAGACCGGGCCGGTGCCGGGCGAGCAGCCGTGCGTAACGGGGGATCTCGCCCAAGGTGGTGGTGTACCAGTCCATGAGTGCGTCGATGTCGGCCTTCGTCGCCTCCAAGGAGCTGTGATCCATCCCTGCGTCGAAGGCGTGGGGATCGAAGTCCCAGCCCGGAGGGAAACGCTCGGTGAGCGGCGGGTCGACGTATGCGCGGAGGGTGGGAGCCTCGGCGTACGCGGCATACATGCCCTGATGGCCCGAGTGGATGTTCGCCACGGACAGAGCGTCCAGGATGTCGCTCCGCTGGGCTCCGTTCGACCTGGCGAGGCGGATCTCGTAACCGATGCCGGCCTGGAACCCCTCGACCGCGTACTGGTGGATGGCCAGCATCTGGATCGGAACCTGGAACCGGGCGGCTTCCTCCCCGAAGAAGTGACGGGACCTCGCCTTGTGCCTCTTGAGCACATCGGGGCGGAACTCGATCCAGAACTCGAACGAGTCGAGGCGTCCCTTCTTCGTACGCTCGTACTCGGCATGGAACGCGGCGATCTCTTCGCGTGTGGTCGCGTCGGGGTTGGACAGGTCGAGACCGTCCTGGGTCAGGCTGAAGCGTGTCATGGTGGCAGCATGCCCGGCTCCCCGGCCGTCGACTGCGACTCAGGTCACGGCTCCGGCACCAGGCCGTCGCCGCGCCGAGCACCTCGTGGGCGGATATCCCGGCAGCTCGACGGCGAGCCCGTGGGAGATCAGGGGGCGAGCCGGCCGAAACGGCCCCGGAAGTAGGCCAGCGGCCGACCGGGCCGTGCCTCCGCACTGAGCACCCGGCCCATGAAGACGGTATGGGTCCCCATCGTCACGGCCTCGGTGACTTCCGCCTCCAGCCACGCGAGTGACGACGGGAGGAGCGGAAGCCCCGCGCTGCTCCGCGTCGTCCCGACGCCGTCGAACTTGTCGGAACCCTTGGTCGCGAACCTGGTCGCGAGCGGCCCTCCGTCTTCGTCGAGCATGTTGAGTGCGAAGCGTCCTGCCATCGACACGGCCTGGGACGTGGAAGAGGTGCGGTTGAGACACAGCACCACCATCGGCGGTTCGAGGCACAGCGACGTCACCGCACTCGCGGTGGTCCCGAAGTCCGTGCCGTCCAGCGTCGTGGTCACCACGGTCACACCGCTGAGGAAGTGCCCGATGACGTGCCGGAAGTCCTCAGAGCTCGGCCCGGCCGAGGAGGACAGCTGATTGGTGCGAGAGGTAGTTGTCACACATTCAGACTGCGGTGGAGGCCCCGATGCCCGCCGTGACCTGCGTCCGCCGCCGCCTGGCGGACTTTCGTCACTTCTCCGGGCGGCGGGCGTCCCTAGTGTTCGCCCGGTCCTGAAGACCGCACGACGGGAGTTCACCCATGCCGACACCTCTTGAGACCGTCCGGGCCTACTACGCGCGGATCGACGCGGTCGATCTGGACGCCGCCTTCGACCTCTTCGACGAGAACGCGGCCGTGCGCTTCGGGGAGCACGAGCCGATCGTGGGCCGTGAGGCCGTCGCCGCGCACGTGAAGAAGATGGTGGTTCCGGTCGCCAAGGAACTCGAGCACCGGGTGGTCAGCAGCTACGAGGTCCGGACCGGGGACACCACGACCGTCATCTGCGAAGCGGTCGTGACGTACACCATGCTCCACTCCGGCAACGTCCATTCCCACAACGCCGTCACCATCAGTGAGGTGAACGGCGACGGCCGCATCGTCCGCCAGCGCAACGTGGGCAACCTCGGGCCCGTCATCGCGGACCACAAGACCCACGCACCGAGCTGAACCGGCGTGGACATCGCGGTAGGTCTGCCTTCGCACGTGCCGGGCACCGGACGGGACGACATCATCGCCTGGGCCCGGCACGCCGAGCAGCTGGGATTCGCCGGCCTCGTGGCCACCGACCGGTTCGCCTGGAACCAGCTGGAACCCCTCGGTGTCCTGGCCGTCGCCGGCGCGGTGACCGAACGCATCCGTCTGCGCACCAGCGTGGCCCTGCTCCCCAACCGCGGCTCCCCCGGCCCCCTGGCCAAGCAGCTCGCCTCTCTGCAGGTGCTGCTCGGAGGTCGGCTGGAACTCGGCGTCGGGGTGGGCGACCGTGAGACGGACTACCGTCTCGCGGGCGCCGAGTACCGGGGGCGGCATCGCCGTCTGGAGACCATGCTGGAGGAGATGGCAGCGATCTGGAGCGGGGCCGGCGAGTACGCCGTCGTCGGCCCGCGACCACCGGTGGAGATACCGGTCCTGATCGGCGGGGCCGGACAGAACACCTGGGAGCGCGTCGCCCGCTACGCCGCCGGGTGGACGTTCGCCGTCGGTTCTCCGGACAGCTTCGCGGCGGGCGCCGAGGGCGTCCGCGAGGCATGGGTACGGCACGGACGCGAAGGGCGGCCGAGTCTCCGTGCCCAGCGCTACTTCAGTCTCCGTGCGGACCGCCGAGACGCCGCGGAGGAATTCCTCCGCCGGTACTTCGGGTTCCTCGGACCGGCTGCCGAGCACCTCGTCGCCGGCTCGCCCCTGGACGAGCGGATGACCACCGGCGTCGCGGAGGCGTTCCGCTCCGCCGGGGCGGACGAGCTGGCCTTCCTGCCGGTCACCAGTGACCTCGCCGAGCTCGACCGCCTCGCGGAACTCACTCTGTGAACGGCTCGAAGCCGGTGAGGTAGGGCGCGTACGACGGTTCGACGTCGACGCCCAGCGCCTGGATGATCCTGGCGGTGGCCTCGTACTGAGCGACCGCCACGACGATCTCGACGGCGCCGTGGCGGCCGAGGCGTTCCTCCAGGGCCGTGAACTCCGCGTCGGAGAGTCTGAGGTCGTGGATGGCATCGACCGCGGCCAGCACGGGGCGCTCGTCGGCGTCGAACCGGTCGGAGCTCCGCCACGACGCCAGCGCGTCGATCTGTGCCTCCGACACACCTGCCTTCATCGCCATGGGGCGATGGTGACTCCACTCGTACGCCGAGCCGACGAGCTGCGCCACCCTCAGGACGGCGAGCTCGCGCAAGCGGCGGGGGGAGACGGCGGCGTGCCGCAGGTGCTGCGGCAGGGACCGGTAGGCGAGCAGCAGCTCGGGAACGTTCGCGAGCGCCCGGTACAAGTCGATCGGCTCTCGTTGTTCGGCCGCGAAGGAGCTGAACACTCCGTACCGTACGGCGTCGGGATCGTCGGAAGGAATCAGGGGGATACGGGTCATGGCCCCAGCCTGACCGCTGAGCCGACTCCTGAGCAGGACCGAAGTCACTGACCTTCCCCGGCACCACGGGATTCACTGCCTTCGTGACCTTGGGAATTGTTGACATGAGAGCAGCCGGCGACGTCTTCACCGACGTCGAGCACGGCGAGGCGGCGTTCGCGCCGGTGGTGCCGGTCCTCGAGCCGGGGGACATCGTCCTGGGCAACTGTGAGGGTGTGTACTCGGACCGGCCCGCCAAGTCGCCGTCGCACAAGCACTTCATGGGCACCACCGTCGACCGGGCGGCGCCGCTCGCGTCCGCCGGGTTCACCGTGATGACCTCGTCGAACAACCACGCCCTCGACGGCGGTTACGTCGGGCTGGACGACACACGCACGACCCTCGAAGGCCTCGGGATCGACGTCCTGGGCGCCGGCGCCGATCTCGCGGAGGCCGTACGGCCCTACGTGACCGAGCACAACGGTGTACGCGTCGCGATCCTCGGCTTCAGCACGGTCTTCCCGAAGGGCTACGAGGCCCGGCCCAACCGTCCGGGGCTCGCACCGCTGCGCGTCACCACGTCCTACCTCGACCCCGACGAGAACTTCTGGGAGCCGGGAATCCCCCCGCTGATCACCACTGCGGCGGTGCCCGAGGACCAGCAGCGGGTGCGTGACGCGATCGCCGCCGCGCGGGAACAGGCCGACGTCGTCGTCGTGTCGATGCACTGGGGCTACTCGCATGTGCTCGAGCAGCTGATGGACTACGAGCCCCGGCTCGCACGCGACGCCATCGACCACGGGGCCGACGCCGTGCTCTGCACGCACCACCACGCGCTGCGCCCGGTGGAGTGGCACGGGGGCCGGCCGATCTTCTACGGCACGGGCGCACTCATCCACCACTTCGTCGGACCCTCCGTGACCCCGCAGATGCGTGCGAACTCGATGACGCGCTACGGCGAACTGTCCTCGATGCGCCCGCCGGCCGAGGAGTTCGAGCTGTGGCCCTTCGCCGAGGAGGCGCGCCGGTCGATGGTCGTCGCGCTCACTCTCCGCAAGGGTGAGCAGCCGGTGGCGGAGGCCGGTTTCTTCCCCGTCCAGATGCTCGCCGACGGCAGTACGACGGCGTTGCGCCCCGAGGACGAGCGGGCTGCGGTGACCGCGGGTTACGTCGAGCGCATGTCGGCCGACCAGGGTTTCGCGGCATCCTTCGAGCACACCTCCCGGGACGGCTGGGCCTACGTGCGCGTGACGGACCCAGCCGCGCAGTAGACCTCTCATGACTCACCACCAGCAGGGCCGGACGGACCTCCGTCCGGCCCTGCGCGCGTCTTCACCACCGGCGCCGGACTGCCGGTGCGCGCGTCCGGGGCAGGCGCGGCCAGGCTGTACCGAGCCCGCTGACCGGGTGGCCCCGAGGGGGCCCGACACGGACGCGGCACGGCGGGACCTGGGTCACAGCCCGATGCCTGGCCCGGGTGCCAAGGTGGCTCCATGATGCAACGCCTGCAGGGAAAAGTTGCTGTGATCACCGGTACGGGCGGCGGGCAGGGGCGCGCCGCGGCGCTCCTCTTCGCCGCGGAGGGGGCGGTCGTCGTCGGTGGTGACGTCAAGACCGACGGCGCCGAGGAAACGGTCAGGCTCGTCCGTGACGCCGGCGGGACGATGACGTCGACGCACCCGCTCGACTTCTCCGACCGGGCCGCCGTCGACGCGTGGATCGCGGAAGCCGTCGCGGAGCACGGACGCATCGACGTCCTCTACAACAACGCGGCGAAAGCGGAGTTCGGCTCGATCGCGGAGATGCCGGTGACGACCTGGCACACGGCGCTCCGCAACGAACTCGACACCGTCTTCCACGTCACCCAGGCGGTGTGGCCGCACATGGTCGCCGCCGGCGGTGGGGCGATCCTGAACACCGCTTCCATGCAGGGCATCAACTCGATCCGGTCCGGCCCCGGTGGGTTCGCCCATGCCACCACGAAGCACGGCGTGATCGGGATGACGCGCGAACTCGCCAACGAAGGCGGGCCCGTCGGGATCCGTGTGAACGCCGTCAGTCCCGGACTGGTCCTCACGCCGGCCACCGAGAACATCAAGGACATGCCGGGCGCCGTCGAGGGATTCCTCGACCACCAGATCATCAAGCGGCCCGGCACACCCGAGGACATCGCGCGCGCCGCGCTGTCCCTGGTCTCCGACGACGCGTCGTTCATCACCGGGGAGAACCTGGTCGTGGACGGCGGCTACACGGTCGTCTGAGACCGCTCGGCGCCGACCCGGACCGGGGAACCGCGGACGAGCAGTTCCCCACCACCCGGCAAGGCGTGGGTTCCGGCCCGGCGGACATCGCCGTCAGCCCCCGTGCCAGGGCCCCTCTCCGGCCGGCACGTGGCCTGGTGTGCGGGAGCGGGCACAGGAGGTCCGTGCGGTACCCGAGCGGCCGGTTCCTGTGCCCGCGCCGTGCGACGCGTCCTACGCCGGGAGTGCGGCCGGGTCGCCGGCCGCGATCACTGCGCCGTCGCGGTCGACGTTTCCGGGTCCACGCCCACCGTGATCGAGGCCTTGACGCCCCTCGTGATCCGCTTCTTGTCGTAGTGGAGGGTCAACAGGCCGCCCGTGGCACCGCTGTCGTCGTAGAGGATGTCCTCGGGGAGGGTGACGCGCTCGACGGTGCTGCCCGCGTACGGCTCCGTCGCGGCGACGGCCTGGACGGCCTCCTCCTCGAAGTACAACTGGCCGGTGTGGCAGGTCCGGCCGCCCTCGTAACCACTGCTGGTCCAGGTACCGTTCACGTGCACATGGGTGTGGATGTGCGCGGCCCGGCCCTCGTACCAGCCGGGGAAGATGCTGGTGAAGCGGACCACTCCCTGGTGGTCGGTACGCAGGGTGCCGCGCAGGTAGCGCTCGTCGTCGGTGGGCTCGATGTGTATCTCGCCTCCCCCGGAGCCGTCCGCGGGCGGCTCGGTGGGCAGGCCGGGAGGCAGGGAGGAACCGATGCTCTCGTACCCGGAGTAGATGCCGAGCGCGTCGCAGTGCCAGATGTCGACCGCCGCGTTCCGTACCGGCTTGCACGTCTCGGCGTCGATCACCTTGATGACCAGGGTCAGGGGTACGCCCTGCTTGTCCTCGGTGATGTCCGCGCGGACCTTGTCCGCGTCGATGTAGTAGGGGCCCTCGATGGTTTCCGCGCTCAGCCGGTAACACGCTTCTCCGGCTGCGGCCTTCGCCCCCTTCACCTCAGCCGGTGACTCACCGGCGAGGGCCGTCGTGGCCAGCACACCGCCCGCGCCGGCCACGGCGACGGCCGCCCCTCCGGCGACGAGCACCTGCCGACGTGACGTGTTCCTCTTGTGTCGCGCACCGTCCTGGGTCATCCGTACCGGCTCCCTCGCTTGGGCCGGTCCACGACGACCGGCCGTGCGCGCTCATTATGAGGGGTCCACCTGAGGCTTACCTGAAACGGATCGGGCTCCGGCGTCCGGGCGTGCCTGACGCCCCGTCCGGTGATGAGCCGTCAATGGCGTTGCACCGATGGGGAATGGGGAACGCAGCCCACATCTCCCCGGCGCTCCACGTGCCCGCCTCCGAAACCCAGGAAAGGCCGGACGCGGTGTCCGGCCCTTCCTCGGATCCTCGATCCTGCGAACGGGTTACACGAACCGGTCGCCACCGCCGACGTACAGCTGCTGGCCGGTGACGAACGAGGAGCCCTCACTGCCGAGGTAGGCGACCGCGTCCGCGACGTCCTCCGGCTCGCCCCTCCGCGGGACGCACTGGCCGACGGTGACCTCGGCGAAGAAGTCGTCGACGTCGTCCCGCATGGAGAGCACGTGGTCGGTGGCCATGAGACCGGGCAGGACGCAGTTGGCGGTGACGCCGTGCGGTCCGCCTTCGCGGGCCAGGGCACGGGTGAGGCCGATGATGCCGCTCTTGCTGGCGATGTACGCGGCCTGGCCGGGTGTGCCGATCATGGTCGTGCCCGAGGAGACGGTGACGATCCGGCCGTACTCCTGGTCCTTCATGTACGCCATCGCCGCGTGCGCGCACACGAAGGTGCCGCCGAGGTTGATGTCCACGACCTGGCGCCACAGTTCCTGGGTCATCTCCGAGAACTCGACCCACGGGAAGATCCCCGCCATGGTGACCAGGACGTCGAGGGAGCCGGCCTCGGTCCGGAAGCCGGAGAGCGAGGCTTTGACCGCTTCTTCGTCGGTGACGTCGGCGGCGAAGCCGAAGGCGTTGCCACCCTGGTCCCGCAGTCGCCGGACGGCGTCGTCGACGGCGTCCTGCTTCAGGTCGATGATGCCCACCGTCGCGCCTTCGGCGGCCATCCGGGCCGCCGAGGCGTAACCCAAGCCGTTGGCACCTCCCGTCACCATGACACTTCGGCCCTGGTAACGCCCGGCTGCGAGCGGATAGTTCGTGGTACCGGTCATGTCAGACACCCTCGCTTTCGGTGTGTGGAAAGAGGGTGACGGTCACGGACATGGTGCCTCCTGGCGAAAAGGGCGAGAGCGGGGGGAATGCGTGCGAGCCTTCCGGGCCGCTCGCAGTGGGGCAGTGACCTCGGTCCGGCACGGTCGTCGACGGAACATCGCCGCGGTCGGGCTCAGAAGTCGAAGAACACCGTTTCGTCGCCGCCTTGGAGGCGGATGTCGAATCGGAGACCACCGTCGTCCTCCGGCACGGCGACGAGTGTGTGACGACGGCTTTCGGGGACGCGCGCGAGCACCGGATCGACCGCGTTCGCCGCGGCTTCGTCCGGGAAGTAGATCCGGGTCTCCGCCTGCTTCATGAGGCCACGCGCCCACACCGTCGCATGGAGGTAGGGCGCCAGGCCCGTGCCGTCGGGCAGTTCGAGCCCGGCCTCGGGTTTGCGGACCCGGACGTGCCAGACGCCGAAGGCGTCGGTCCGGGCTCTCGTGAACTGGTCGCCGTACCACACCTCGACCAGTGCGTCCGGGTGGGCGACGGGCTCCCCCTCCCCGTCCAGGACCGCGCCGCGGATCAGTACGGCGCCCGGCTCGCCGGGCTCCGTCGAACGGTTCATGCCCTTCGCGTACAGCGCGTAGCCGTACATGGGGCCGATGGTCTGCGAGGGAGACTGTTGGGTAGACATGCGCATCACCTAGAGCGTCGGCGTCGCGCTGCGGCCGCGCAGCACGATGTCCCAGTTGTAGGAGAGGGCGGAGGTTTCCCCGCCGGAGGTCAGGGGCGTTGACTCACCGTCGAAGCGGGCGACGAGACGCCGCCGCCCCTTGGGGTCCGGGACGGCCTCGATGATCGGGTCGTGCTCGATCAGCGGGTCACCGTCGAAGTAGCACTGGGTGATGAGCCTCTCGCTGAGGGTGCGCCCGAACAGCGAGAAGTGGATGTGCGCCGGGCGGAACATGGTGCCCTTGGGCCCGGCGTACGCCGCCGGCCGGATCGTGGTGAACCGGTAGTTGCCCTGGTGGTCGGTCATGCACCGGCCGGCTCCGGTGAAGTTCGGGTCGAGCGGCATGAAGCCGGGGTCCGCCCGGTCGACGTACCGGCCCGCGGAATTGGCCTGCCAGATCTCCACGAGCGTGTTCGGAACGCCGCGCCCGTCACTGTCGAGAACCCGGCCGCTGAGCACGATCCGCTGCCCCTGCGGCGGGCCGTCGTGCTGGATGGTCAGGTCGTTGTCGGTCGGCTTGACGGCGAGGTGTCCGAACGTCGGTCCGGCGAGGTCGTGGAACCATCCACGGGGAAGCTGTACGAGTGGTTCGCGTGGGGCTCGCTTCTTGGTGATCAGATACGCGGGGTGGAAGTACGGCGGATTGGCATCGAGCTGACTCATGACTTCGGACGCTAGGCAGACGTCGGCACCCGGTCTGTGACCTACGTCCTGAACGCCGTTGGCACAGGCGGACGGAATTTGCCCCGGACCGCGGCCGGACCCAAGTCACGTCGATGTCGCCCAGGCGTCACCTACAGTCCGCCGCATGCTCAGTTCATCGGACTTCACATGGTGAGGCAGCCGGCCGCGGTCGTGGTCGGGGCGGGGCCCTCGGGCTTCTACACGGCGGCCCAGCTCCTCGACGCGGGCTTCACCGTGGACATGGTCGACACACTCCCCACCCCGTTCGGTCTCGTGCGCGCCGGAGTGGCGCCCGACCATCCGAACATCAAGGTCGTGACGCGGGTCTTCGACAAGGTGGCGGCACGTGACGGGTTCCGTTTCTTCGGCGGCCTCACCCTCGGGGAGAACATCTCGCGCAAGGACCTCACCGCGCACTACGACGCAACGGTCTACGCCACCGGCATGCCGGAGTCGAGCCGTCTGGCCGTGCCCGGTGAGGACCGGCCCGGATCCGTGAGCGCGACCGGTCTCGTCGCCTGGTACAACGGCCATCCGGACGCCGCGGAGAGCACCTACGGCCTCTCGGCCCGGCGCGCCGTCGTCATCGGCAACGGCAACGTCGCCATGGACGTCGCACGGATCCTCGCCCTCGATGTCGAAACCCTGCGCCGCACCGACATGGCCGACCACGCCCTGGCCGCGCTCGACCGGTCCCGCCTGGAGGAGATCGTCGTCCTCGGACGTCGCGGACCGGTCCAGGCGGCCTTCACCAGCCCGGAGCTGCGCGAGCTCGCGAAGCTGTCAGAGGTCGACGTCCACGTCGATCCGCGCGACCTCGATCTCGACGAGCACAGCGCGGCTTCCCTGGCGTCCGCGGACCCGACGACCCGTCTGAACATGGATCTGCTGCACGAACTCGCCGCGCGGGAGACCCGGTCGTCGCGCCGGCGCATCACTTTCCGGTTCCTGTCGTCGCCGCTGGAGGTCATGGGCGACGGCCCCGACGGAACCGTGACCGGCCTGCGCATCGGCCGCAACCGCATCG
>NZ_DATMVN010000827.1:0-11661 GCF_035563135.1 Streptomyces sp. | reverse complement strand
GCCCGGGCCGCCCGCACGTGCGCAGAGTCCCGCGCGAGCAGCTGGCCACGGCGGCCTGAGAGCCGGTGGACATGCACCTGCCCTCCTCCCCGGCCGGGGAGGAGGGCAGGCGCATGTCCAGTCGCGGGGGAAGCCGGAGGTCTCCAGGGTGCGCTCGTCGCTGGTGTCGGCCATCTCGATCCTGTCGTCGACGACGGTCATCGTGCCACTCCTCCCCGCTGCCGTACGGCGCGGGCAGCCGCGTAGGACAACGACAGGCCCGGGCCTCCGGACACGCCGGGACGCTGGGACACTCGCCGCATGAGCAGCCAGAGACTCTTCGCCGCCGTCCTGCTGCCGGAGCCCGCCGCCGACGAGCTGGCCCGGGCCGTCGCCCCGCTGCGCGAGCTGCCCGGGGCCGTGGACCTGCGCTGGACCGCGCGGGCGGGCTGGCACTACACGCTGGCCTTCCTCGGGAACGTAGACGAGGAGCTGCTGCCGGAGCTGTACACCCGGCTGGAGCGCGCCGCGCACCGCACCGAGCCCTTCCCGCTGCGGATCCACGGCGGCGGCCGGTTCGACGGCCGGGCCTTCTGGGCGGGGGCCGGGGGCGGCCTCGACACGCTGCGGCTGCTGGCGAAGCGCGCGCACGCCGCCGCGCGCAAGGCAGGCGTCCCGATGGAGGAGCACCGCCACTACACCCCGCACCTCACCCTCGCCCGCAGCCGGGACCAGGCCGACCTGACCCCGTACACGGCCGGGCTGGAAGGCTTCGAGGGCATGCGCTGGGAGGCGGGCGAGCTCAGTCTCGTACGCAGCAACCTTCCGGTCGACGGGGTGCCGGGGAGCAGCCGCGGTACGAGGTGGTGCGGGCCTGGCTGCTGGGACGGTGAGCGGGCCGGTTACGCTCGTCGGGTGGATCCCAAGACCAGAAACCGCGTCATGGCGGCCGTACTCGTGCTCATGTTCGTCGTCGTGGCGGCGGCCTCCGCCCTCGGGGGCTGAACCCGGGGGCGAAGGCCGCACACGCGCCGCGTACCTGCCGGCACCTACCAGGCGAAGTTCTCCGGCGACGGGCCCGGGCCCGGGAAGATCTCGTCCAGGGCCGACAGCACCTCGTCAGACAGCTCCAGCTCCACCGCGCGCAGCGCCGAGTCGAGCTGCTCCCGCGTGCGCGGGCCGGAGATCGGGCCGGTGACGCCGGGCCGGGTCAGCAGCCAGGCCAGGCCGGCCTCGCCGGGCTCCAGGCCGTGCTTCTCCAGCAGGTCCTCGTACGCCTGGACCTGGGCCCGCACCTTCGGGTCGGCCAGCGCCTCACCGGACCGGCCGGAGGTGGACCGGGCGCCGCCGCCCTCGCGCTCCTTGCGGATCGCGCCGCCGAGCAGCCCGCCGTGCAGCGGCGACCACGGGATGACCCCGAGGCCGTACTCCTGGGCGGCCGGGATGACCTCCATCTCGGCGCCGCGTTCCATCAGGTTGTAGATGCACTGCTCGCTGACCAGGCCGTAGCTGCCGCGCCGGGCGGCCCGCTCGTTGGCCTGGGCGATCTTGTAGCCCGAGAAGTTGGACGAGCCCGCGTAGAGGATCTTGCCCTGCTGGACCAGTACGTCGATGGCCTGCCAGATCTCGTCGATCGGGGTGTCACGGTCGACGTGGTGGAACTGGTACAGGTCGATGTGGTCCGTCTGAAGCCGCTTGAGGCTGGCGTCGACGGCCCGGCGGATGTTGAGGGCGGACAGCTTGTCGTGGTTGGGCCACGCCTCGCCGTCGGCGGCCATGTTGCCGTAGACCTTGGTGGCGAGGACGACCTTGTCACGGCGGTCGCCGCCCTGGGCGAACCAGGTGCCGAGGATCTCCTCGGTGCGGCCCTTGTTCTCACCCCAGCCGTAGACGTTCGCCGTGTCGAAGAAGTTGACGCCCGCGTCCAGGGCGGCGTCCATGAGTGCGTGGCTGTCGCTCTCGTTGGTCTGGGGGCCGAAGTTCATCGTCCCCAGTACGAGGCGGCTGACTTTGAGTCCGGTGCGTCCGAGCTGCGTGTACTTCATGGTCCCCCAGCCAACTCCTTCGAGTGGGCTCGAAGCAAGAGCACTCAGGCGCGCCGGGCGAACCGGTCCAGCGCGGCCAGCACCGCCCGGGACGTCGCCGGGCCGCCCAGGTGGCCCGCGTCCTCGATCACCGTCAGCTCGGCGTCCGGCCAGGCCCCGGCCAGCTCCCAGGCGGTGCCCAGCGGGCCGCCCAGGTCGAAGCGGCCGTGCACGAGGACGCCCGGGATGCCCGCCAGCCGGCCGGCGTCACGGATCAGCTGCCCCTCCTCCAGCCAGGCGGCGTGGGAGAAGTAGTGCGCGCAGATCCGGACGAACGCCAGCCGGTCACGGCCGGGCCGCCCGCTGTAGGGGGCCGGGCCGGTGTGCGCCTCCATGGACAGCACCGCGTCCTCCCAGGCGCACCAGTCCGCCGTCGCCTTCGCCCGCACCCCGGGGTCGGGGCTCTCCGTCCGCCGGGCGTACGCGGCGACGAGGTCCGCCGGGTCCTCGGCCTCCGGGACGCCCGCCCGGAACCGTTCGAAGGCCTCGGGGAAGATCTGCCCGGCGCCCCGGTACAGCCAGTCGATCTCGCTGCGCCGGGTCGTCGTCACCGCCGGGATCACGATCTGCGAGACCCGCTCCGGATACTGCTCGGCGTACGCCAGGATCAGCGTGGAGCCCCAGGAACCCCCGTACAGCAGCCACTTCCCGATGCCGAGGCGCTCGCGCAGCAGCTCCATGTCGGCGATCAGGTGCGCCGTCGTGTTGTGCCGCATGTCGGCGGCGGGGTCGCTCGCGTGCGGGGTGGAGCGGCCGCAGTTGCGCTGGTCGAAGAGCACGACGCGGTAGAGGTCCGGGTCGAAGTACTGCCGGGCCCGGCTCGTGCACCCCGAGCCCGGCCCGCCGTGGACGACGAGGGCGGGCTTGCCCGCCGGGTTGCCGCAGACCTCCCAGTGCACGAGGTTGCCGTCGCCGACGTCCAGCATCCCCTGGTCGTACGGCTCGATCGGCGGGTACTTCTCGTCGGGCCCCCTGCTCACCGCACCTGGTCCGACGGGCCGATGGGCAGCCGGCGCTTGTGGTCGGTCAGGCGGTAGCGGCCGACGATCGTGTCGAAGGACTTCTCGTCCACCGGCTTGCCCTCCAGGAAGTCGTCGATGGCGTCGTAGGTGACCCCGAGCGCCTGCTCGTCCGACTTGCCCGGGTCGAGCGACTCCAGGTCGGCCGTCGGCACCTTCCCGACCAGCTCGGCGGGCGCGCCCAGCGCCTGGGCGAGGGCACGCACCCGGCGCTTGATCAGCCCGGCCAGCGGCACCAGGTCGGCGGCGCCGTCACCGAACTTGGTGAAGAAACCGGAGATCGCCTCGGCCGCGTGGTCCGTGCCCACGACGAGGCCGTTGTGCGCCCCGGCCACCGCGTACTGGACGATCATGCGCTGCCGGGCCTTGACGTTGCCGAACACGAAGTCCTGGTGGTGCGGGTCGCGGAAGCTCACGTCACCGGCGAGCAGGGACTCCTGCGTGGCGTCGCTCGCGGGCTTGATGTCCACGGTCAGCACCTGGTCGGGCTGGATGAAGGAGAGCGCGAGCTGGGCGTCGTGCTCGTCGGCCTGGACGCCGTAGGGGAGCCGCATCGCGTAGAACCGCGCCTCGTGGCCCGCGGCACGCGCACGCTCGACGGCGAGCTGGCAGAGCCGTCCGGCGGCGGTCGAGTCCACGCCGCCGCTGATGCCGAGCACCAGGGCGCGCAGCCCCGTGGAGGTCAGCCGCTCGGCGAGGAAGGCCACCCGGCGCTCGATCTCCTGCTCGGCGTCGAAGGTCTCCGCGACTCCCAGCTCCCGGGCGATCTCCTGCTGCAGGGCGATGTTCGCCGGCTCGCTCACGTCTGCTCCTCGTTCCGGTCCACGACGGTCTGTCGCATCCACCCTACCCAGCGCTTCTTCCGCCAAGCCGGTGTGTTCGCGGGCGAGGACGCCGGGGCGGACACCGGCAGGACGGGCGTGCGCCCCGGCCACCCGCGCCAGGGAGCAGGCCCCGTGAAAAGCTGGGCGGAGGCCCGCTTCGAGCAGGTCCACGAGGCCCGGAGCGACACGACGAGGAGAGTGCCGCATGAACGCCACCCCGCAGGTGCTGGCGGTGCTGGACGAGCTCCTCGCCTCCGCCGCCCCCGGTGGGCGCGGCGCCCTCTGGCACCTCGCCGAGCAGGGCCGGGAGCTGGACGCCAACGTCGTCCGTCTGCCGCCCGGCGCCGGGGTCGGGGAGCACCAGGAGGACGTCCTGGACGTGTTCCTGGTGGTCCTCGCCGGTGGCGGCAGGCTGCGCACGGGCGCCGGCGGCACCCTGGACCTCGCCCCGACAGCGGTCATCTGGCTGCCCCGCACCTCGCGCCGGGCCCTGGAGGCGGGGCCGGAGGGGCTGACGTACCTCACGGTGCACCGCCGGCGCCCGGGACTCACGGTCAAGCCGGCCGTACGCGCTCCCGCGTACGAGGGCGGTGAGGCCCCCTGCATGCTGGACCTGGTGTGCCCGGAATGCGGGCGGCTGTCGGCCGACCGCGCGCCCAGGTTCTGCAGCGCGTGCGGAGAGGCGTTCCCCGCGCGCTGACGGGACCGGGCCCGCCCGAGCCCTTGCGCCGCCCGCCCCGGAGGCGCCGCGCCGGGTGGCCGCCCCCGTGCGGGGTGCACCCAGCGCCACCCGGAACTCCGGGGCGTACGCCCCATGTGTTCGTCCGCCCCCGTCCGTAGCGTCGTCGACGTGGCGCAGGGTGCGCCCGACGAGCAGAGGGTGATGACCATGTTCGATCGCAAGCGGCAGCCCGCCGGCCGGACGGCCGAGGCTCTGAGGCTGGTCTCGGTGAGCAAGGTGTACGGAACCGGGGACAGCGCCGTGACCGCCCTGGACGGCGTGACCCTGAGCCTGCCGGCGGGCAGTTTCACCGCGGTCATGGGCCCCTCGGGGTCCGGGAAGTCCACGCTGCTCCAGTGCGCGGCGGGCCTGGACCGCCCCGACCGGGGGCAGATCCTCGTGGACGGCGAGGAGATGAGCGGCGGCAGCGAGGCGGCGCTCACGAAGTTCCGGCGGGACCGGATCGGCTTCATCTTCCAGCAGTACAACCTGCTGCCCACCCTGACCGTCGAGGAGAACACCGCGCTGCCGCTGCGGCTGGCCGGCCGGAAGGCCGACCGGGCCGCCATCCGTACGGTCCTCACACAGGTGGGGCTCGGCGAACGGCTCGGCCACCTGCCCGACGAGCTCTCCGGCGGGCAGCGCCAGCGTGTCGCGATCGCGCGCGCCCTGGTCACCCGGCCGGGCGTGATCTTCGCCGACGAACCGACCGGCGCCCTGGACACGCGCAGCGCACGCGACGTGCTGAGCCTGCTGAAGGAGACCGTCCGCCTGCACGGCAGCACGGTCGTGCTCGTCACCCACGACCCGGTGGCAGCCTCCTACGCCGATTCGGTGCTCTTCCTGGCGGACGGGCGGCTGGCGGGCCATCTCCCCGCCCCCACCGCCGAGGCCGTCGCCGAACGGATGACGCACCTCGGGGACCGCGCAGTCCACAGCCCCTTGACGGAGGTGTGACAGCGATGCTCTTCCTCGCCATGCGCTCGGTCCGCAAACGCCCCGGACGCTTTCTCGCCACCCTGCTCTCGGCGTTCCTCGGCGCCGTCATCATCATGACGTTCAGCTCCCTGCACGACACGGCGGCGGCCCCCGGAGTCGACGAGGTCAGCGCGGAGTCCATGACCGTCTCCGCGAGCGTCGTCGGCGGCTACGGCTCCCTCCTCGTCTTCTTCGCCATCGCCTCCACGCTCACCGTCGACGTCCGCCGACGCGCCGAGGAGATCCACCTGCTGCGCTGCACGGGAGCGACCCCCGGCCAGATCACGCGCATGGTCGTCGGGGAGTCCGCCGTGGTGGCACTCGCCGGCGCGGTGCTCGCCATCGGCCCCGCCGTGCTCGGCGGCCGTCTCCTGCTCGACCTGTTCAAGGACAGCGGCCAGGTCGCCGCGGACGTCGCCCCCGCCTTCGGTGCGATGGCGCTCGGATCGGGCTTCGGCATCGCCGTCCTCGCCTCGGTCGGCGCCGCGTTCCTCGCCGTACGCCGCGCCACCCGGCCCGCCGCCGGGACCCGCGGCCCCTCCCTGGGCAGGGGCCGCACCCTGGCGGGCTGCGCCGCGCTGGCCGCCGGGGCCGGGGGAGTCCTGACGACGTACGCCGTCGACAGCACCGAGGAGATGCTGATGGCGTTCCCCGCCTACGGGGCCGTCCTGCTCTCCGTCGGCTTCGCCGTCCTCGCCCCGTCCCTGCTGGGCAGACTCCTGCACCTGCTGCGGGGCCCGCTCGCCGCGACGGGCGGCGCGGGCGGTTACCTGAGCGCCCGCAACCTGCACCGGCGCGGCGCGGAACTGGCAGGAGTGCTCATGCCGATGATCCTCTTCATCGGGATGGCCACCGCCACCCTCTACATCCAGGGAGTGGAGAGCGACTGGGCCGCGGCGTCCGGCCTGGACAAGACCGTCGACGCCAAGAACGTGGAGACCCTCAACCTGGTCGTCGTCGGCATCATCGTCGTCTTCTCCTGCATCATGCTCGTCAACAGCCTCTACGCCGCCACGTCCTACCGCAGCCGCGAGTTCGGCCAGCAGCGCCTCGCCGGGGCCACGCCCGGCCAGGTCCTGGGCGTGGTCGGGTGGGAGGCGGTGATCCTCACGCTGACCGGTGTGGTGCTGGGGACCGCCGCGGGGATCGCGGGGATCATCCCCTTCACGATGGTCCGCACCGACCACGTCCTGCCCGGCCAGGGGCCCGCGACCTGGCTGGTCATCATCGCCCTCGCCACCGCGGCCACCCTCGGCACGAGCCTCGGGACGGCGCGCAGGACGCTCCGGACGCCGGCCGTCGACGCGGTCACCGCGGCCGCGTGACGCGACCGCACTGCGGCACGCCCGGCTACCAGGACCGATACCGGCCGATCCTGGCCGTGGGCGATGGTGGGCCGACCGTCGTCGGACCCTGGACGCCGGGCCATGACCGTCGGACGGTCAGTTACTGAGTGCCAACCTGATGCCGAAGATTCCGATGACCGTGCCGGTGATCCGATCGAGCAGGCGGCGGGCCTGGGGCTTGCGGAGCCAGCCGTGCAAGACGCGGGCGAAGCCGATGAGAACGGCGGACCAGAGCAGGCCGATGAGGACGTGCACTGCGGTGAGCAGGAGGCCCATGGTGAAGTGACCTGCGCCTGGGGGGATGAACTGGGGCAGGACGGCGACGTAGAAGGCGCCCATCTTCGGGTTCAGGAGGTTGGTAAGGGTTCCCTGCCGCCAGCCACCACCGACCGAGTCCGCGCCGGCTGCCAGGGCTGAATCGTTCGTGTCCGCGGCGGGCAGCCCCCGGAAGGTGTCCCGGAGCATGCGGGCCCCCATCCAGATCAGATAGGCGGCACCGATCCAGCGCAACGCGGTGTGGGCGAGAGGGGAGGCCGTGAGAAGCGCGGTCACTCCAAGAGAGGTGAGCGCGCCCCACAGAAGGGTGCCGGTCTGGATGCCGAGGACGACGCCCCAGGCTCTCCCGCGCCGGCCGAGAGCGGAGGTACGCAGGATCAGGGCGGTGTCGAGTCCGGGAGTCAGAGTGAGAAGCCCTACAACCAGGGCGAAGGACCACAGGGCGGTGCTTATTGCCATGGAATGCCAGGGTATCCCACCGGATCTACCGCCCGGTCAGCGGAAGCGCCGCAACTCGCGCCTGTCGGTTTCTGCTCCGAGGAGAGTCCTGGGCGGATGCCGGAATCACTCCCGTCGGCCGAGGCCGTCGTCCATGATGCTCATGTGGCCTACCGCATCAGCGCCCTGATCTCGGCCGTCGGCGTCCTCGCCGACATGGTGCTGCTCGCCCTTGCCGTTCGGGAGTTCCGTTCCGGGGCGTCGGCCCTCTGGATCGGGGCCGGGGCCATGATCCTCCTCGGTGCCTCGTACGCGTTCGTGCGGGATGTGCGGCGGCTCCGCGCAGGGCCGGCGACGTAACCCGTCAGGTGAGGGCGGCGATTGCTCTCACTGCCAGAGCCCGTGCGTCAGCCCCGTACACAGCCGCACCCCGAAGCTGCTCGAACGCGGTCCACTCGTCCGAGGTGGTGTCCCGGTACTCGTCGCTGGGACGGATCCGGCGGGCGGCCCCTTCGCGGGCAGCCCGGGCGAGGGGCCGCGCCGAGGCGTGACTACTGCGGCCGCCCGAGGGGGCCGAGCGAGGCGGAGGAGCGCCCGCAGTGCGGGGTCTCCGGGGCAGGGCCCTGCCCAACGGGCCCTCGGCTGCCTATTCTTGACCCCATGACTGCCCAGCCTCCCGAGCCCTCCGTGCGCCCTGTTCCCTCAGCGGAACTCCGCGCCTCGCACGACGACCGGGACGCGGTGGTCGAGCGGCTGCGCGATGCGGCAGCCGAGGGACGGATCGACTTCGAGGAGCTGGACGAGCGCCTGGAGCGGGCGCTGACGTCCAAGACGCACGCCGAGCTGGCCGTCCTGACCGCAGACCTGCCGAGCCTGGTCCCCCCTGAGAGCCGGCCGCCGCTGGTGCTCAAAGGCGGCATGCACGGCGTGTCCCGGGGCCCCGGGCGCTGGGAGGTCCCCGGGCGTCTGGTCGCACACGGAGGCATGGGCGGCGTGAAGCTCGACTTCACCCGGGCCCATTGCCCTCTCCCGGAGGTCGTGCTGGAGGCGTACGGGGAGATGGCCGGTGTCACGATCGTCGTTCCCGACTCCTGGGCCGTGGACACCGGCGGCATGGACCCCGGTATCGGCGGCCTGAAGGACAGGACCACTTCCGACCGGCTCCCGGGGACCCCGCTCATCCGGCTCACCGGGACCGGTGGCATGGCGGGAGTGACCGTCCGCCACCCCAACCGCTGGGAACGGCGCAAGCTGCGCAGCAACCCGACGCCGTACTGACACCGCACCGGCCGAGCTGCGCCCCGCCCCTGCCGAGGGCGTGGTCCTCGGCCTCAGCGGGCGTGCGTGAGGGGCGAGTTGGCCCGTGAGGGCGGTGCTGGGGCATATGCGAAACGGCACCCCTTAGCATGCGGTACCGTAATCGCGTCATCACGTTCCGTGCACAAGCGGTGCGCGGGCGGCCCCCGGGGGTGCTACCAACACCCAGCCGGAGGCCTTCACCCACGAGTGGAAAGCAGTCCACCGAGATGCTTCGGCATGCTATCGCGCCCTCCCGGCGCTTCACGAAGGCTTCGCACGATGTCGTCCGCCATCCGCGCCTGACCAGCGACGCGAAGATTCTGCTCCTGGCCGTCCAGGGGCTCCCCGACGACCAGGCCGCCCAGCCGCTCAGCGAGCACGCGCGGAGGCTCGGCATCACGGGGCGGGCGTACCAGAAGTCCAAGGAACTGCTGGTCGCGCACGGTTACGTCCATGAATGGCGCGAACAGGGGGAGCGCGGGCGCTGGGTGACGGAGCAGCTGATGTCCAACGTGCCCCTCACGCCGGAGGAGGCGGCCGTACTGCGCCAGGGCGGGTCCGAGGAGCCGCCGGGTGTCCGGAAACCGACGGTCGGTGAACCAGCCGGCCGGGTGGTCGGTCATCAACCACCGGTAGACGAAGAACAGGAGAAGAACGATCCCCACCCACCCTCCGAAGCCGAGGCGGGGCCCGAGCCGGAGCCGGAAGCCGAGCCGGGGCCCGAGCCCGGTCCCGAGGCCGCCCTCAGCCCCGAAGCGGCGGAGGGGGAGCGCGTGCTCCTGTCCCTGCGCCATGTGCGGCGGGAGCTGTACCTCGGGGTGAAGGAGGCCCGGGGGCTCGCGGAGCTCGCCGCCCGCTGGCTGCTGCGTGGGGTGTCGGCAGGTGAACTGCGGCGCGTCCTGACCAGCGAACTGCCGGGCGACGGGGTCCGGTCGGCGGTCGGCTTCCTGCGGTACAGGCTGCTGCACAAGATGCCGCCGGAACTCCCTGCGGAGGCTTTCCCGCAGCCGGCTGCCGCGCCGCCCCGCGCCCCGGAGCTGATGATCTGCACAGCGGCCCGTCCGGACACGGAGGAGCACGCCTTCCGGCCGGTCGCCGACGAAACCGAGTGCGGGCCCTGCCGCAGGCAGGCCGCGCGGGAGCTCTGGGAGAGGCGGAGGGCCCTGGCGGAGGCCGAGGAGGAGCCCGGCCCCCTGCCGTGGCGGGAGCGTTTCGCGAAGCTGGGGACGCCCGCCACCGGAGGCGGGGCGGCACACTGCACCCCGTAGCGGATCCCGCACCGACGAGGAGTTCGCCACCGCCGAACGAGCCGTGCTGAAGCGGCTCTGAGGGCTCCTGCGGCAGGTGCGCCCCGGCGTCCTCAGCCGAGCGGTTCGGCCTGCTTGGTCATCGGGCCGCCCGCGTCCCCGGTGTTGACCGTCGCGGCCGGTTCGAGGAGCAGGACGGCGGTCTCCTCCTCGGCCAGGGGGCAGTGTTCGACGCCACGGGGTACGACGAAGAGTTCGCCGGGGCCGAGCACGACGTCTCCGTCCCGGAGCTGGATGGTCAGCCGGCCGGTGACGACCAGGAACAGTTCGTCGGTCTCCTCGTGGGAGTGCCAGACGAACTCGCCCTTCACCTTCACGAGTTTGACCGCGTAGTCGTTGAGACCTGCCACGGTCTTCGGTGACCACAGTTCACCGAACTGCGAGAACTTGTCGGCGAGATTGACGGGAACGGGACCCTCGGGCATGTGCAGTCCTTCCGGTGGTTCGGCCGGCCGGGCGCCCGGCCGCGGCCACCAGTTTTCCGTGCACAGGACCGTCTGTCCTGTGCATTCCGGCGGCGTCGGCCCTGACGGCAGGTGCACCTCCCGCAGCGGGGCAATGTTTTGCACATCTGTGCGAACCGTCACCGATCCTGGCGGACTGTGGGCCCAATAGTGCGCCGTGGGATGCGTACGGCGGGACGTGTCAGCACAATGGCGCACGCGCCATCCAGAGGCGCCCGAGCTCTATCCGCCCTCGCGGCCCGGTCAACTGCGGTCGTGCGCACCGGATATGGGCAGATCAAGGAGGACCCGTGGTGGATGTCCCGGTGGACCAACTGACCGGCGCGGTCGACGGTGCGCGTACGCGGGCCCGTGGGCAGCTCCTCGACGCCGCCCTGGAGCTGTTCGGGGTGTACGGCTACGCGCGGACGTCGGAGCAGGACCTGTGCGAGATGGCAGGAGTGCCGGAGGAGGTGCTCTGGGACGAATTCGGTTCCCGGGAAGCCCTGCTGATGGCTCTGCACAACCAGATCACGACCAGCGGACTGCGGGCGGCGGAGATCGCCCTGCTCTCCGAGGGGATGGACGACTGCCCGCTGGAGCAACGCTTCCGGCGGCTCTTCGACGCGTACGTGTCGGCGGTGACCCGGGACCTGCGCGAGGCGCGGGTGACGTTCGTCGAGGTGCTGGGGGTCAGTCCGGCGGTGGACGCGCACTGCAAGCGGTGGCGTGACCTGTGGACCGACTTCCTGACCGGTGAGGCCGAACGCGCGGCCGTGCGCGGCGAGGTGGAGGAGCGGGACCACCGGGTCGTGGTGATGGTGATGGTCGGTACGGTCCACGAGCTCATGGCGCACCATGCCCGCCGCCCGCGCAGGGCCCGGCCGGACGAGGTGTCGGAGGAGCTGACCAAGCTGGGGCTCGCGATGCTCGGGGTCGAGATGGCG
>NZ_DATMVN010000826.1:0-2210 GCF_035563135.1 Streptomyces sp. | reverse complement strand
CGAACGCGCCGAGATCGCGGGTGCCCCGGAAACACTCCCGGAGCCCGACGCCTCCCAGGCGCGCACCTCCCTGCCGGCTCTGCGCGAGGCATACCGTGCGGCCTCGCAGCTGTACGAGAAGGTGGGGGTCGGAGCCGACCTGAGGGCCGAGCAGGCACGCGCCGAGAGCGACGAGAGCGCCGCCCTCGCCGAACTCGACCGTCTCACCAACAAGGTCCGTACCCGCGCCGCCCAGCTCCTCGAAGGCACCGACGGAGCAGACGGGCCCTCCCGGCAGGCGGCCGCCGCCCGCGCCGAGTCCCTCGTCCAGCTCCTGGAGACACGGGCTTCCACGGCCAGCGAGCAGCTCGGCCGGCTCCGCGGCGAAGCCGAACGGCTCGCCCCCGCCGACGAGGCGCCCCACCACACCGAGCTCCCCGCCGACCTGGTCCCGGCCGACGCCGGCCAGGCCCAGTCCCTGCTCCGTACGGCGACGGCCGAGCTGGCCTCCGCCACCGCGGCACTGGACACCGCGCGCGCCGCCCACACCGAGTTGCTGCGCGCCCACCGAACGGCCGAGGACTCGGCGAGCGGCTTCGACGAGACCGCCGCACTCCTGCGTGACCTGCTCAGGGACCACGGCGCGGAGGACGAGACCGAGGCCCCCGACCCGTACCGGGGCACCCTGGAGGAGGCCAGGCGGTCCGCCGCCGAGACGCGCCGCTCCCTGCGGGGCTTCGCCACCGACCTGTCGGCCGCGGAGAGTTCCGTGCGGGAGGCGAGCGACGTCCTCGTGCGGCACGCCAACTCCACCCGCTACGAACAGGTCCGCACCCCGGCCCGCCAGCAGATCCGGGAACTCCCGGCAGCCGCCCTGCCCGACCACGCCGAGAAGTGGGCCGCGGCCTTCGCGCCCAGGCTGCGCGTGCTCACCGACGAGCTGGCCCAGCTGGAGCGCAACCGCGACTCCATCGTCGACCGGCTCCGCGGCCTGGTGGAATCGGCCCTCACGACGCTCCGCTCCGCCCAGCGGCTCTCACAGCTGCCCGAGGGGCTGGGGGAGTGGTCCGGCCAGGAGTTCCTCCGGATCCGCTTCGAGGAACCCGACCAGGCCACGCTCACCGAGAGACTCGGCGAGGTCATCGACGAGGCCACGCACGCGGCCCTCAAGAAGAATTCCGACCTGCGCAGGGACGGGATGTCGCTCCTGCTGCGCGGTGTACAGGCCGCGTTGCAGCCCAAGGGCATCGCCGTGGAGATCCTCAAGCCCGACGCGGTGCTCCGCGCCGAACGCGTCCCGGTGGGGCAGATGGGTGACGTCTTCTCCGGTGGGCAGCTGCTGACCGCCGCGATCGCGCTGTACTGCACGATGGCGGCCCTGCGCAGCAACGACCGGGGCCGCGACCGGCACCGTCACGCGGGGACGCTCTTCCTCGACAACCCCATCGGCCGCGCCAACGCCACGTATCTGCTGGAGCTCCAGCGCGCGGTCGCCGATGCGCTGGGAGTCCAGCTGCTCTATACGACCGGGCTCTTCGACACCACGGCGCTCGCCGAATTCCCGCTCGTCATCCGCCTCCGCAACGACGCGGACCTGCGGGCGGGGCTGAAGTACATCAGCGTGGAGGAGCACCTCAGGCCGGGACTGCCTCAGCAGCACCCTTCAGGCGAGACCGTCCACGGCGAGATCACCGCGACCCGCATGTTCAAACGGACCGGCGTGGCGCCCGGCGCCACGGCCGGGGCGCCGGGCCCGGAGATGCGCACGGCGACGACGGCCACGTCCACGGAGCCGGCACAGGTCCCGGAGAAGCGATAGGGGAAGGCCGGGGCGCAGGCACTCAGGCCCGGGAGAGCCGGCCTTCGCCCCGGCGGCGTATCCGCGCTTCCCTGCGCCCCTGGGCCCGGGCGGCGCGCCTGGCCGCCCTGCGCTCCCGGCGCATGCGGCGCGCCGTGCTGCTCGGTACGGAGACGACCCCGTTGCGCTGGTTCCACACCTGCCGGGTCACCCAGACGTCCAGCACCGCCCAGGTGGCCACGACCGTGCCCGCCACGCCGCTCAGCACCATCGGGAAGGCGAGCCATGACCCGGCCAGCGTGCACAGGAAAGCCACCATGGCCAGAATGATGGTCAGCGACATCGTGAGGACGGCGCGCACGGCGGCGGTCCGCACCGGATCCGGCATCCTCCGCCGTGTCGCGGGTTCCTCCACCCAGAGCTGTCTCGGGAT
>NZ_DATMVN010000825.1:0-4215 GCF_035563135.1 Streptomyces sp. | reverse complement strand
CGCCCCCGGACGTACCAGATGCCGATGAGGCCCAGTCCGGCACCGGCCAGGCACACCCAGATCCACCAGGCGTGGCCGCGGTCGTCGAACCAGCCGTAGAAGGGGACCTGCACGAGGAAGAGGACGAACCAGAGGATCGTGCCGCCGGTGACGGTGGCGACGACCGGCCCCTCCAGGGGCTCGGGTGCCTCGTGCCTGGGTGTCCACTTCTCCATGCGCTCAGTCTAACCGGGGTGCCGACGAGCCAGTCGGCCCAAGGATCTACGCGCGGAGATAGCGATCTTTCCCTTATGTATTCATACTGAATCTGCTTATGGGTGACTCGAATTATTCGTGTGAACATCCAAATCCGACTGTTCTCATTCCCTCGATGCACGACTGAAGGTCATACATGTCCTCCTCGGCCACCGCTCCGGTCGATCAGCCGCCGACGCCCCAGCAGCCCCACGGCGCCCTCGATCGTTACTTCAAGATCTCCGAGCGGGGGTCCACGGTCGCGCGCGAGGTCCGTGGTGGTTTCGCCACGTTCTTCGCGATGGCGTACATCATCGTGCTCAACCCGATCATCCTCGGCAGCGCGAAGGACATGTACGGGCACCAGCTCGACGGCGGCCAGCTCGTCACGTCCACCGTGCTGGCGGCCGCGTTCTCCACGCTCCTGATGGGCGTCATCGGCAATGTGCCGATCGCGCTCGCCGCGGGGCTCGGCGTCAACACCGTCGTCGCCCTCCAGCTCGCCCCCCGCATGAGCTGGCCGGACGCGATGGGCATGGTCGTCCTCGCGGGCATCGTCGTGATGCTGCTGGTCGCGACGGGGCTGCGCGAGCGCGTGATGAACGCCGTGCCGCGATCGCTGCGCAAGGGCATCGCGATCGGCATCGGCCTCTTCGTGCTGCTGGTCGGCCTGGTCGACTCCGGCTTCGTCTCCCGCATCCCGGACGCCGCGCACACCACCGTGCCGCTCCAGCTCGGCAGCGACGGCCACCTCAACGGCTGGCCCGTCCTGGTCTTCGTCCTGGGCACGCTCCTGACCCTCGCGCTGATCGTCCGCAAGGTGCCGGGCGCCATCCTGCTCTCCATCGTCGTCATGACGGTCGTCGCGCTGGTCATCGAGGCCGTCGCCGACCTGCCGGACGGCGCCTGGGGGCTCACGGTCCCCGAGTGGCCGGGCAATCCGGTCTCGTCCCCGGACTTCGGCCTGATCGGCCAGGTCAGCCTGTTCGGCGGATTCGAGAAGGTCGGCCTCCTGACCGGCATCCTCTTCGTCTTCACCGTGCTGCTGTCCTGCTTCTTCGACGCGATGGGCACCATCCTCGGCGTCGGTGACGAGACCAAGCTGATGGACAAGGACGGCAACTTCCCGGGCATCAACAAGGTCCTGCTCGTCGACGGCGTCGCCGTGGCCGCGGGCGGTGTGAGCTCCTCCTCCGCGTCGACCTGCTTCGTGGAGTCCACGGCCGGTGTCGGCGAGGGCGCCCGCACGGGACTCGCGAGCGTGGTGAGCGGCCTGCTCTTCTCGGTGGCGCTGCTCCTGACGCCGCTGGCGACGATGGTCCCCTCGCAGGCGGCCACTCCGGCGCTGATCGCGGTCGGGTTCCTGATCCTCGCGGGCAACGTGCGGGACGTCGACTGGAGCGACTTCACGCTCGCCGTCCCGGCCTTCCTGGCCATGCTGATGATGCCGCTCACGTATTCGATCACCAACGGCATCGGCATCGGCTGCATCGCCTTCAGCGTGATGCGTCTGGCGGCGGGGCGCGGCCGGGAGGTCCCGGCGGCCATGTACGTGGTGTCCGCCGTCTTCGTCTTCTACTACGCGATGCCGGCGCTCGGCCTCACGTGAGCGCGTGAGGGGACGTCCCGGCCGTCCCCACCCCTGCGGGGCGGATCCCCGTCATGTGACCCGGTCGGCCGGGTCCGCGTGACGGGGCTCCGCCCCGCAGGGCTTCTCCGTGTGACAGGGATCCGCCCCGTAGAACTTCTCCGTCTCGTCGACGGCCGCGTGGAAGCGCTCGTCGAAATCGTCGCGGACGAGCGTCCGGACCACGTAGTCCTGGACGCTCATGCCGCGTCTGGCGGCGTGCCGGCGGAGCCGGTCGAGCAGCTCACCGTCCATCCGCAGGCTGAGCACTGTCGATCCCATGCCAAGCAGCGTCGCTGCACACCCGGCCGTTTCGCGGCTCATTCCGCACCGTAGTCACTCGTTCGGGTGATTAGTTTCTCGCGCGTGTACCACCCGGTGGTATTTAGCACAGCTAATGAGTTACGCTAAGGAACATGCCTGACCTGATCCACGACGGTGAGAGTGCCGCCGCCGTGAGCTCCCTTCGCTCCGCCGTGATGCTGCTGGGCCGGCGCCTGAAGCACCAGCGCGTCGACGAGTCGCTGAGCCCCACCGAGATGTCGGTGCTCGGCACACTCGCCCGTTGCGGTTCCGCCACCCCCGGTGAGCTGGCCCGCAAGGAGCACGTGCAGCCCCCGTCGATGACCCGCATCGTCGCGCTGCTGGAAGCCAAGGGGCTGGTCAGACTGGAACCGCACCCCGATGACCGTCGGCAGAAGATGGTCAGCCGGACCGAGCAGGCGGAAGCCATGCTCGCCGAGTCCCGCTCCAAGCGGAACGCCTGGCTGGCCCGCCTCGCCGAGGGCCTGGACGAGGACGAGTGGGAGAAGCTGCGGGCCGCCGCGCCCGTGCTGGAGAAGCTCGCCCACCTCTGACCGCCGGGGCGCGCGGGCCCGCAGTCCGGAGCCCGCAGCGCCCCGCCGTCACGTCTTCGTCAGTCCGCACGTCGTACACGTCCGAGGAGGCGAACTCTTTTGAGTACGGGATCCGGAGCAGACTCCGCCCCCGCACCGACTTCCACCCACGAGAGCAAGACCGGCGGGACCTTCTCGTCGCTGAAGATCCGTAACTACCGCCTGTTCGCGACGGGCGCCGTGATCTCCAACACCGGTACCTGGATGTCCCGCATCACGCAGGACTGGCTCGTCCTGAGCCTCACCGGGTCCGCCGCGGCCGTCGGCATCACCACGGCCCTCCAGTTCCTCCCGATGCTGCTCTTCGGCCTGTACGGCGGCGTCATCGCCGACCGGCTCCCGAAGCGGCGTCTGCTCCTCATCAGCCAGGCAGCGCTCGGCCTGTGCGGCATCGCACTCGCCGCCCTGACCCTCTCCGGCGTCGTCGAGGTCTGGCACGTCTATCTGATCGCCTTCCTGCTCGGCATGGTGACCGTCGTCGACAACCCGGCGCGCCAGTCGTTCGTCTCCGAGATGGTCGGCCCCGCGCAGCTGCGCAACGCGGTCAGCCTGAACTCGGCGAACTTCCAGTCCGCCCGGCTCATCGGCCCCGCCGTCGCGGGCGTCCTGATCACGACGGTCGGCAGCGGCTGGGCGTTCATGCTCAACGGGCTGTCCTTCATCGCGCCGCTGATCGGCCTGATGATGATGCGTACGAGCGAGCTCCACGCGTCCGTGACCGTGAAGCGTGCCAAGGGCCAGCTGCGTGAGGGGCTGCGTTATGTGTCGGGCAGACCCGAGCTGGTCTGGCCGATCGTCCTGGTCGGCTTCGTCGGCACCTTCGGCTTCAACTTCCCGATCTTCCTGACGGCCTTCGCGGACGATGTCTTCCACGGCGACGCCGGGATGTACTCCTTCTTCAACATCCTCATGGCGGCCGGCTCGCTGGCCGGCGCCCTGCTCGCCGCCCGCCGCCGCTCCTCGCGGCTGCGGATGCTGGTGGCCGCGGGCACGCTGTTCGGCCTGCTGGAGATCGCGGCCTCACTGTCCCCCACCGTCTGGCTCTTCTCGCTGCTGCTGGTCCCGATCGGCATGATCGGCCTGACGACCAACATCAGCGCCAACACGAGCGTCCAGATGGCCTCGGACCCGGAGATGCGGGGCCGGGTGATGAGCCTCTACATGATGGTCTTCGCCGGGGGGACCCCGGTGGGCGCCCCGATCGTCGGCTGGATCAGCGACGCCTACGGTGCGCGCACCGGGATGGCGGCCGGCGGGGCGATCTCCATGGTCGCGGCGCTCGGCGTCGGCTTCATCCTGACGCGTGTCGGCGGCCTGCGCCTGAAGGTCGACCTGCGCCCGGGCCGCCCGCACGTGCGCATAGTCCCGCGCGAGCAGCTGGCCACGGCGGCCTGAGAGCCGGTGGACATGCGCCTGCCCTCCTCCCCGGCCGGGGAGGAGGGCAGGCGCATGTCCACC
>NZ_DATMVN010000824.1:0-3064 GCF_035563135.1 Streptomyces sp. | reverse complement strand
GCCGGGGCTCACCGGCACGCCCCCGGCCTCGGACATGCCTGACGTGCGGGCGCTCGTCCCGTGGTTCGGCGACGAGCCGGCGGCCCGGCTCGCCCTCGCCCGCAGCCGGACGGACGCCGTCATCGGCGGCGGTACGCAGCGGGTCGAGGCGCGGCTGGCCGGCGGGCGTCCCGGCGAGGTGGAGGGGACGCTCACGGCGAAGGCGCCCGAGGGGATCGAGGTGAAGCTGCCGGAGCGGACGACGGTGACACGCGGCTCGCGCACCGAGGTCCCCGTGGACATCACCGTGCCGGACGGCACCCCGGCCGGCGAGTACGAGGTGCCGCTGCGCTTCGAGGGCGAGGAGCGCACCCTGACCGTCCGGGCCTTCCCGCGCACGGCGGGCCCCGATCTGCTGCGTACGGCCGAGGCGTCCTCGTCGGGCGACGAGACCCCGGACTTCCCGGCGGCGGCGGCCTCCGACGGGGACCCCGGGACCCGCTGGTCCTCACCGGCCGAGGACGGTGCCTGGTGGCAGGCCGAACTGCCCGCGCCGGTCCGCCTGGGCCAGGTCGTGCTGCGGTGGCAGGACGCCTACGCCTCCCGCTACCGCGTGCAGGTCTCCCCGGACGGCCGCACCTGGCGTACGGCGGCCACCGTGCGGGAGGGCGCGGGCGGGCACGAGTCGGTCCGGATGGACGCGAAGGACACCCGTTTCCTCAGGATCCAGGGCGACGGGCGGGCCACGCAGTACGGCTACTCGCTCTGGTCGGTCGAGGCCTACGCCGTCGCCGGACAGGAGGAC
This sequence comes from Streptomyces sp., assembly GCF_035563135.1. Taxonomy (GTDB): domain Bacteria; phylum Actinomycetota; class Actinomycetes; order Streptomycetales; family Streptomycetaceae; genus Streptomyces. The sequence continues at coordinate 2,280 of NZ_DATMVN010000824.1, read as the reverse complement.
CGGAAGACCCCCTGAGCCGGGGAAGCCTCTTCGGGCCGGGAGGCCCCGGGAACGCCGAAGGCCCGGTCGCTCAGGCGGAAACGCCGTCGATCCGGGCCATCACGTCCTCCGCGCCGAACGGCTGGAGGTAGGGCAGCCAGCGCGGGTCCCGGTGCCCGGTCCCGATGATCCGCCAGGCGAGCCCGCTGGGCGGCGCCGGCTGGTGGCGCAGCCGCCAGCCCAGCTCGGGCAGATGGCGGTCCGCCTTGACGTGGTTGCAGCGGCGGCAGGCCGCCACCACGTTGTCCCAGACGTGCTGCCCGCCGCGGCTGCGCGGGATGACGTGGTCCACGCTGGTCGCGGCGGCCCCGCAGTACATGCAGCGGCCGCCGTCCCTCGCGAAGAGCGCCCGGCGGGTGAGCGGAACGGGCCCCCGGTAGGGAACCCGTACGAACCGCTTGAGGCGGACGACGCTGGGCGCCGGCACGGCACGGGTGGCACTGTGCATGAAGGCGCCGGACTCCTCCAGGCAGATGGCCTTGTTCTCCAGGACGAGGACGAGCGCGCGGCGGAGAGGTACGACGCCGAGCGGCTCGTACGAAGCGTTGAGAACCAGGACGTGCGGCACGGTGGATGCCTCCTTGTACGCCGGCGACGCGTGGCTCGCGCCGGGACGATCCGGTCTCAAGTCTCTCCTCATGCCTGGTCCGAGCGCCACCACGTGCGGGTAACGGGCCGGAAGGATTTTTCTCACGGCAGGGGCGTCCGCACGTCCCGGACGCCCCGCGACAGGTGCGCCGACAGGGCGGAGGGACCCCCTGTGGAACGGGACACACCCCGTGCGGCCCCGGGTGAGACGTGTCTCTCCCTCCTCATGGCAACGTTCCGCTCCCCCCGCTTCGTTACTGTGGTTGGTCCGCTGTCGCCCCACCTGGAGGTCCCCGTCGTGTCCCTGTCCGCCCTCCTGGCCGCGGCTCCGTCCCCCGGTGCCGCGGGCTCGCTGGACGAAGCCGCCGAAAGGGCCGGGAACGCCGCAGGCTGGGTCGAGGAGAACTGGTCCACCTGGCTGAGCACCGGTCTTCGTATCATCCTCATCACCGCTGTCGCGCTCGTGCTGCGCTATCTGATCCGGCGCGCCCTGACCAATCTCATCGACCGGATGAACCGCAGCGCCCAGGCGGTGGAGGGCACGGCCCTCGGCGGCCTGCTGGTGAACGCGGAACGCCGCCGCCAGCGCTCCGAAGCCATCGGCTCCGTGCTCCGCTCGGTGACGTCGTTCCTGATCCTGGGCACCGCGGCCCTCATGATCCTGGGCGCCTTCCAGATCAATCTGGCCCCGCTGCTGGCCTCCGCGGGGGTCGCCGGTGTGGCGCTGGGCTTCGGCGCGCGCAATCTCGTCACCGACTTCCTCTCCGGCGTCTTCATGATCCTGGAGGACCAGTACGGCGTCGGCGACACGGTCGACGCGGGGGTGGCCTCCGGCGAGGTCATCGAGGTCGGCCTGCGGGTCACCAAGCTGCGCGGCGACAACGGTGAGATCTGGTACGTCCGCAACGGCGAGGTGAAGCGGATCGGCAACCTCAGCCAGGGCTGGTCCACGGCCGGTGTCGACGTCACGGTCCGCCCGACGGAGGACCTGGAACTGGTCCGCAAGGCGATCGCCGAGGCGGGCGGGACCATGACCGCGGAGGAGCCCTGGTCGGAGCGGCTGTGGGGCCCGGTGGAGATCCTCGGCCTGGACGCGGTGCTGCTGGACTCGATGACCGTACGGGTCACGGCGAAGACCATGCCGGGCAAGTCGCTGGGCGTCGAGCGCGAGCTGCGCTGGCGGATCAAGCGGGCACTGGACGCGGCCGGCATCCGGATGATCGGCCCCCTCCCCCTCCAGACCGACGGGGAGTCCACCGCCGACCCGACGGCGGCCATGGCGGCCCCCTCGGCGTACGCGTCGACGACGTCCCCGCAGTCGCTGGCGGCGACCCCCATACCGCCGCCGAACATGTCGAAGTGACCGGACACACCCGGTGCCCCCGCAGGTAACGCTTTGGTTGCCTCGGGGGCACTTCCCATTGACGGCTCCGTGACACCGCCATACCTTCCTCTCACCGACAGGAAAGTTTACTAACAGAAGGCGGCGCCGCTCATGGCCGGAACCACCCCGGGCACCCCCCGCGTTCTGCGCGCCATGAACGACCGGGCGGCCCTCGATCTCCTGGTCTCACAAGGCCCTCTCACCCGCACGCGCATCGGTGAACTGACCGGCCTGTCCAAGCCCACCGCCTCCCAGCTGCTGGCGAGGCT
>NZ_DATMVN010000823.1:0-5851 GCF_035563135.1 Streptomyces sp. | reverse complement strand
CCAGGCCGCGCCGCTGCCCGCCACGCCCGCGACCGGCGCCGACACCGCCGACAGCACCCTGGGAGCGGTCGTCGACGCCGCCGCGCCCGCACTGACCAGCGCGCTCGGTCACGGGCTCGCGGGGACCGTCAAGCCCGTGACCGACCTCCAGCTCGACCCGCTGGCCGGGACCGGGGTGGACCCGCTGGACAACGCGATGGGCGCCCAGGTCGCCGACTTCAAGCCGGTGACCACCGCGGTGGTCACCGACCCGCTGACTAGCGGTGCCGCTCTCGGTGATCTGCCCGTCATCGGGACGGTGACCGGCCTGATCACCGGCTGACCTGCCCTGCGCATGCGTGTGGGGCCGCCCATGAGGCGGCCCCACGACGCCCTGGGAGTCAGTACGAGGAGCCGGAGGCCCCCAGTGCACCCGTCGGGTGCCAGACCGTCTTGGTCTCCAGGAAGGCCGTCAGGCGGTGCGTGCCGGGATCTGCCGACCAGTCCGCGCCGTCCCCTGCCTGCGGACGGCGGACCCGCTTGAGATTGTCCGCCGCGGCGATCTCCAGCTCCTTCGCCAGAGCCGGGTCTCCCGCCGCCCCCGTCAGATCGATGGCGTTGACGTCCTGGTGGGACGCCAGCGGGGCCGCCAGCTCCGCCGTCCTCCCGGACAGGATGTTCACCACGCCGCCGGGCAGGTCCGAGGTCGCCAGCACCTCGCCCAGCGTGAGCGCGGGCAGCGGCGCGTCGGCCGACGCGATGACGACCGCCGTGTTCCCCGTGGCGATCACCGGGGCGATCACCGAGACGAGGCCCAGGAGCGACGACTCCTGCGGAGCGAGGACCGCGACCACGCCTGTGGGTTCCGGGGTGGACAGGTTGAAGAACGGGCCCGCGACCGGGTTCGCCCCGCCCACGACCTGGCCGATCTTGTCCGTCCAGCCCGCGTACCAGACCCAGCGGTCGATCGCCGCTTCCACGACGGCCGTCGCCTGGGACTTCGACAGCCCCTCGGCGTCCGCCACCTCCCGCACGAACTGTTCCCTGCGGCCCTCCAGCATCTCCGCGACGCGGTGGAGGACCTGGCCGCGGTTGTACGCCGTGGCGCCCGACCAGCCGCCGAACGCCTTGCGCGCGGCCACGACCGCGTCACGCGCGTCCTTGCGGGAGGACTGCGGGGCGTTCGCCAGCCACCTGCCCTTGGAGTCGGTCACCTCGTACACCCGGCCGCTCTCGGAGCGGGGGAACTTGCCCCCGACGTACAGCTTGTAGGTCTTGAAGACGCGTCGTCGCCCGTCAGACATCGAGGTAGGCCTCCAGACCGTGGCGGCCGCCCTCGCGGCCGTGACCCGACTCCTTGTATCCGCCGAACGGCGAGGCCGGGTCGAACTTGTTGAACGTGTTGGCCCAGATGACGCCCGCGCGGAGCTTGTTCGCCACCGCGAGGATGCGGGAGCCCTTCTCCGTCCAGATGCCCGCCGAGAGGCCGTACTGGCTGTTGTTGGCCTTCGCGACCGCCTCGTCCGGCGTACGGAAGGTCAGCACCGACAGCACCGGGCCGAAGATCTCGTCGCGGGCCACGGTGTGCGCCTGGGTGACGCCGGTGAAGAGCGTCGGCGCGAACCAGTACCCGGCGGACGGCAGTTCACAGGGGGCCGACCAGCGCTCGGCGCCCTCGGCCTCGCCCGTCTCGACGAGCGCGCCGATCCGGGAGAGCTGCTCCGCGGAGTTGATCGCGCCGATGTCGGTGTTCTTGTCCAGCGGGTCGCCGAGCCGGAGCGTGGACAGCCGGCGCTTGAGGGAGTGCAGCACCTCGTCGTGCACGGACTCCTGTACGAGGAGCCGCGAACCGGCGCAGCAGACCTGGCCCTGGTTGAAGAAGATGCCGGTCACGATGCCTTCGACGGCCTGGTCGACCGGGGCGTCGTCGAAGACGATGTTGGCGCCCTTGCCGCCCAGTTCGAGCGTGGCCTTCTTGTCCGTCCCGGCGATCTGCCGGGCGATGGCCTTGCCGACGGCGGTGGAGCCGGTGAAGGCGACCTTGTCGATGTCCGGGTGCCCGACGAGGGCGGCGCCCGCGTCGCCGTACCCCGGCAGGATGTTGACGACGCCCTTGGGCAGGCCTGCCTGGCGGCAGATGTCGGCGAAGAACAGCGCGGACAGCGGAGTGGTCTCCGCCGGTTTCAGCACCACCGTGTTGCCGGTGGCGAGCGCGGGGGCGATCTTCCAGGCCAGCATCAGCAGCGGGAAGTTCCACGGGATGACCTGGCCGGCCACACCGAGCGGACGCGGGTTCGCGCCGTACCCCGCGTGATCCAGCTTGTCCGCCCAGCCCGCGTAGTAGAAGAAGTGCGCGGCGACGAGCGGGAGGTCCGCGTCACGCGTCTCCCTGATCGGCTTGCCGTTGTCCAGGGTCTCCAGGACGGCCAGCTCGCGCGAGCGCTCCTGGATGATCCGGGCGATCCGGAACAGGTACGTGGCGCGCTCGGAGCCGGGCAGCGCCGACCACTTCTCGAAGGCCCTGCGGGCCGCCTTCACGGCCCGGTCCACGTCCTCCGTGCCCGCGCGCGCGACCTCGGAGAGCACTTCCTCGGTGGACGGGCTGACCGTCTTGAAGACCCTGCCGTCGGCTGCCCCGGTGAACTCACCGTCGATGAACAGGCCGTACGAAGGGGCGATGTCGACGACGGAGCGGGACTCCGGGGCCGGTGCGTAATCGAATGCGGATGCCATGGCGTATCAGTCCACCGTCACGTAATCGGGGCCGGAGTAACGGCCGGTGCTGAGCTTCTGACGCTGCATCAGCAGGTCGTTCAGCAGGCTGGAGGCGCCGAAACGGAACCAGTGGTTGTCCAGCCAGTCCTCGCCCGCGGTCTCGTTCACCAGGACGAGGAACTTGATCGCGTCCTTGGAGGTGCGGATGCCGCCGGCGGGCTTCACGCCCACCTGCACGCCCGTCTGCTCCCGGAAGTCGCGCACGGCCTCCAGCATCAGCAGGGTGTTCGCCGGGGTGGCGTTGGTCCCGACCTTGCCGGTCGACGTCTTGATGAAGTCCGCTCCCGCCAGCATCCCCAGCCAGGAGGCCCGCCGGATGTTGTCGTACGTGGACAGCTCGCCGGTCTCGAAGATCACCTTCAGCCGTGCGGAGCCGCACTCGGCCTTCACGGCGGTGATCTCCTCGTACACCTTGAGGTAACGGCCGGAGAGGAAGGCGCCGCGGTCGATCACCATGTCGATCTCGTCGGCACCGGCCGCCACCGCGTCGCGGACGTCCGCGAGCTTGACGTCCAGCGCGGCCCGCCCGGCGGGGAAGGCGGTCGCCACGGACGCCACCTTCACCCCGGAGCCGGCCAGCGCCGCGACGGCGGTCGCCGCCATGTCGGGGTAGACGCAGACGGCCGCGGTGCGCGGGGTCGTGCGGTCGGTGGGGTCGGGGTTGACGGCCTTGGCGGCGAGGGCCCGGACCTTGCCCGGGGTGTCCGCGCCTTCCAGCGTCGTCAGGTCGATCATCGAGATGGCGAGATCGATGGCGTACGCCTTGGCGGTCGTCTTGATCGAACGGGTACCGAGGGCGGCGGCGCGCGCTTCGAGGCCGACGGTGTCGACGCCGGGCAGCCCGTGCAGGAAGCGGCGCAGCGCACTGTCGGACGCCGTCGCGTCGGAGAATGCCGGAGCAGTGGTGGGCATGGTCACCACATGAGCATATCTACGCGCGTAGCGACCTGTACAGGGCCCCTTTCCGTTCCGGGCCTTCCGCAGGGCTTCCACGAGCCTTCCGCGGGCCGGGGCGGGCCGCTTCTCGTCGTCAGGCAGAATCGACGCATGACGAGCCCCACACCCCCCGCCGAGCCCGCCTACGCCGACCGGACCTTCCGGTCGGGCGCAGGGCTGGTCAGCGGCGTGCTGCTGATCCTGCTGGTCGGCTGGATCGGCGGCGACGCGGTGGTCCGGGGCAAGGGGTGGGTGCCCTGGCTGGCCCTGGCCGCGCTGCTGGCGGTGGTCCCGCTGATCGTGGCCTTCACCCTGCGGCCGGCCGTCTTCGCGAACGAGGAGCGGATCCGGATCCGCAACCCGTTCCGCACCGTCGTGCTGCCGTGGACGGACGTCTCCACCGTGCGCGCCGCCTACTCCAGCGAGATCTTCACCCACGGCGGCGCCAAGTATCAGCTGTGGGCGGTCCCCGTGTCGCTGCGCGAGCGCAAGCGTGCCGCGAGGAAGGCCACCCAGCAGGCGCACGACGACCCCTACGGCCGGGCCTCGGTGCACGCCGACGTCCGCGACACCCAGGCCCGGGTGGCCGCCGCCGACCAGGCGGTGGGCGACCTCAGGGAGCTCGCCGAGCGGGCCGCCGGCCGGAAGGACCAGGGTGCGACCACCGCGTCGGTGCGCTGGGCCTACGAGGTGATCGCCCCCGCCGTGGTCGGCGCCCTGCTGCTCGTGGTGCTGCTCGCGATCGGCTGACACACCGCACCGATGGCCACCGGGCGCTCTTCCTGACCGGGAGAGCGCCCGGTGCGTCGGGGGCCGTCCCGTGAACGACCACCGAACGGGCGGGGCGGATCGACCGGCTCGGTGCCGGTGAGCCGTGGCGCGAGGGGGCCGGTCGCGGGGCCGCTGCCGCGGGCCGGCCGCGAACGGGCGCCCTCGCCGTGCTGGCGCCCGCATCCACCGTTCCCGGACACACGGATGCAGTACCGCCGCGCGGGCGAAGATTTCCGGCAGGGCCGGGCCGGCCGGCTGTGCACGACACGGGGACGGCGGGAGCCGACGGCTCAGGAGGCCTGGCCCCCGGGTTCGATTCGGACGTTATGGGTGGATTTCTGCCAAAGTGGGCGTCGATGGTCGATCAACGTGACCCAGCCCAGCGGAAGGGAGTCGGTAAGAATGACCCAGAACGGTGCGCAGTCCCCGAGGAAGACATCACGTCGGCAGGTGCTCGTCGCCGGGGGGGCGGTGATCGCAGTGGCCGGTACAGGCGGTGCGCTGGCCGTGAACGCGCTCAGCGGCGGCGAAGAGGCACCGGTCAGGACGAAGGGGGGCGAACCCTCGGCCGGCGCAAGCTGTTACCGGTTGAGCGAGGAAGCCATCGAGGGCCCCTACTACATCGACGCGGACCGGATCCGCGCGAACATCACCGAGGGCAAGAAGGGCGTACCTCTCACCCTGGCCATCAAGGTGATCGACTCCGAGACGTGCAAGCCGGTGCGGGACGCGGCGGTCGACATCTGGCACTGCGACGCGCTCGGCATCTACTCCGGGTACGAGAGCGTGGGTTCCGCCCTGCCCTCCGGCATGGCCACCGAGTCGGCGCCCGCGGACGACGGCAGCGACGACGGCAGCGACATGCACGTGAAGCCCACCGACGACGCACGCTACCTGCGTGGCACCCAGCGCACCGACCAGGCGGGCAAGGTCCGCTTCACCAGCATCTTCCCCGGCTGGTACGAGGGCCGGGCCGTGCACATCCACATGAAGGCGCAGGTGGACGGAACCTGGACCGAGGGCGGCTACGAGGGCGGCCGGACCTGCCACACCGGACAGCTCTACTTCGAGGAGGAGGCCGTCCTGGCCGTCGCCGAGAAGACTCCGTACTCGGGTAACACCGTCAAGCGCGTCACGCTGCCCGAGGACATCCTCTACGACGACAGCGGCGCCACGGGTGGCCTGCTGACGCTGCGTTACGACAAGAAGAAGATCGCGAACGGTGTCACCGCTTCGATCACGGTGGGCGTGGACCCGGAAGCCACCAACGACGGCCACGAGCTGATCATCCCCAGCGCCCCGCCGTCGGCGTAGGACGCGGCACGGTGTGATCGGGCGAGCCGCGACGACGTCGCAGCCGAGCGGCACGCCCGGTACCGCGGAGTCCACC
>NZ_DATMVN010000822.1:0-7835 GCF_035563135.1 Streptomyces sp. | reverse complement strand
CGTGACGACCACCACATCCCGCACCGCCCGGCAGGCCAGCGCGGCCGACACGGTGTCCTGTGCGAACGCCAGGGCCAGGCGCGGCCGCAGGTCCCCGCCCACCGCCCGGGCGAGCCTGCTCTTGGCCCGGGCGAGCGGTTTCAGCGGGACGACCAGGGACCAGGGGCCGGTCGGGTCGGTGTTCGTGGCGATCTCCCCCTCCGTACGCGTCAGCCCTTATTCTCGCCTGCCGGTGCGACAACCCGGAGGTCCGCCCCCACGGGTGAGGCGTACGGTGTTCTCCACGCACCAGGGGGCCCCGGAGCGAGGCAGCACCACCGCGAGCCCCGCAGCATCCCCGTCCCCCCAGAGGAAGGCGTCCGAGTGTCCCGCCGTAGAATCGGCTTCTGGTACCGCCTGGCGGCGGTCATCGCGAAACCGCCCCTGGTGGTTCTGTTCAAGCGGGACTGGCGGGGAATGGAACACATTCCGGCCGACGGTGGATTCATCACCGCGGTCAATCACAACTCGTATCTGGACCCGCTTTCGTACGGGCATTTCCAGTACAACACCGGACGTGTGCCGCGGCTCCTCGCCAAGGCCCAGCTGTTCAGGACGCCTTTCGTCGGAATGATCCTGCGCGGCACCGGACAGATTCCCGTCTACCGCGAGACGACCGACGCGCTCGACGCCTTCCGGGCCGCCGTCGACGCCATCGAGCGGGGCGAGTGCGTCGCCTTCTACCCCGAAGGCACGCTCACCCGCGACCCCGGCATGTGGCCGATGGCCGGCAAGACCGGCGCCGCCCGGGTCGCGCTGATGACCAGGGCCCCGGTCATCCCCGTCGCCCAGTGGGGTGCCAACCTCGCGATGCCGCCCTACGCCAAGGAGAACAAGCTCCAGCTGTTCCCCCGCAAGACCCTGCGGGTACAGGCCGGCCCGCCGGTCGACCTCTCCCGCTACTACGGCCTGGAGCCGACGCCCGAGGTCCTGCGCCAGGCGACCGAGACCATCATGGCCGCGATCACCGCCCAGCTCGAGGAGGTGCGCGGCGAGAAGGCCCCCGCCCAGCTCTACGATCACCGCAGGGCCCGCGCCGAACAGCGGCGCAGGGCAGAGGGAAAGGGATCGACGTGACGCACCCCGCAAAGGCGGCCGTCTTCGGAACCGGCTCATGGGGTACGGCCTTCGCCATGGTCCTCGCCGACGCCGGCTGCGAGGTCACCCTCTGGGGCCGCCGCGCCGAGGTCGCCGAGGCCGTCAACACGACCCGTACCAACCCCGGCTACCTGCCGGGCGTCGAGCTGCCCGCCTCGGTCCGTGCCACGACCGATCCCGCCGAGGCACTGCGCGGCGCCGACTTCGCCGTCCTCGTCGTGCCCTCGCAGACCCTGCGCGCCAACCTCGCCGACTGGGCGCGGCACCTGGAGCCCGGCACGGTGCTCGTCTCCCTGATGAAGGGCGTCGAACTCGGCACCGCCAAGCGGATGAGCGAGGTCATCGAGGACGTCACGAAGGCCACCCCGGACAAGATCGCCGTCATCACCGGCCCCAACCTCGCCAAGGAGATCGCCGAACGCCGCCCCGCGGCCGCCGTCGTCGCCTGCTCGGACGAGGATGTCGCCCGGCGCCTCCAGACCGCCTGCCACACCCCGTACTTCCGGCCGTACACCAACACCGACGTGGTCGGCTGCGAACTCGGCGGCGCGGTGAAGAACGTCATCGGTCTCGCCGTGGGCATCGCCGACGGCATGGGCCTCGGTGACAACGCCAAGGGCTCCCTCATCACCCGTGGCCTCGCCGAGACCACCCGGCTGGGGCTCGCCATGGGCGCCGACCCGCTCACCTTCTCCGGACTGGCCGGACTCGGTGACCTGGTGGCGACGTGCTCCTCGCCGCTCTCGCGCAACCACACCTTCGGTACCAACCTCGGGCGCGGTATGACGCTCCAGGAGACCGTCGCCGCCACGAGCCAGACCGCCGAGGGCGTCAAGTCCTGCGAATCCGTGCTCGATCTGGCACGCAGGCACGACGTCGACATGCCGATCACCGAGACGGTTGTCGGCATCGTCCACGAGGGCAAGCCGCCGGTGGTCGCGCTCAAGGAGCTGATGTCGCGCAGCGCCAAGCCGGAGCGGCGCTGACTCAAGCCCTACCAGCAGGTACGCTCATCGCGATATGAGCAGCCAGAACCTCCCCCAGAGCCCTGAGAGCACCCTGAGCTCCGAGCAGAGCTCCGAGCCGGGCCGCAAGCCCCGTGTGGCCGTCGTGTTCGGCGGCCGGAGCTCCGAACACGGCATCTCGGTCGTCACGGCCGGTGCCGTCATGAGCGCCATCGACCGGACGAAGTACGACGTCCTGCCGATCGGCATCACCAGGGACGGGCGTTGGGTCCTCACGTCCGACGACCCGGCCCGCATGGCCATCACGGACCGGCGGGTGCCCGACGTGGACCAGCTGGCCGAGTCCGCGCGGGGCTCCGTGACGCTCCCGGTCGACCCCGGCAGCCGGGACGTCGTCGTGGGCGAACCGGGTGCGGTGCCCACGGCCCTGGGGGAGGTCGACGTCGTCTTCCCCATGCTCCACGGCCCCTACGGCGAGGACGGCACGCTCCAGGGCCTCCTGGAGCTCTCCGGTGTGCCCTACGTCGGCGCAGGTGTCCTGTCCTCGGCCGTCGGCCAGGACAAGGAGTACATGAAGCGGGTGTTCACCTCCTTCGGGCTGCCGGTCGGCCCCTACGAGGTCGTCCGCCCCCGGGAGTGGGAGTCGGACCGGCCCGCAGCCCGCAAGCGCATCATGGAATTCGCGGCCGAGCACGGCTGGCCGCTCTTCGTGAAGCCCGCCCGCGGCGGCTCCTCCGTGGGCATCACCAAGGTCGACGACGCCGCAGGGCTCGACGAGGCGATCGACGAGGCCCGCCGGCACGACCCCAAGTTCATCGTGGAGTCCCTGCTGCGCGGCCGGGAGATCGAGTGCGGCGTGCTGGAGTTCGAGGACGGACCGCGCGCCAGCGTGCCCGCGGAGATCCCGCCCGTCACCGCGCACGACTTCTACGACTTCGAGGCCAAGTACATCGATTCGGCGGCCGGCCTGGTCCCCGCACCGCTCACCGACGAGCAGACCGCCGAGGTGCGGCGGCTCGCCGTCGAGGCCTTCGAGGCGGCCTCCTGCGAGGGCCTGGTGCGCGCCGACTTCTTCCTCACCGAGGACGGCACGTTCGTCATCAACGAGATCAACACCATGCCGGGGTTCACCCCGATCTCCATGTTCCCCCGTATGTGGCAGGCGAGCGGTGTGGAGTACCCGGAACTGGTGGACCGGCTGATCACGTCCGCGCTGAACCGCTCCACCGGCCTGCGCTGACCTCCGAGGGCTGTCCCGCGTCCAGGGCCGTCCCGCGGGGCGGCCCTCAAAGGCTGTCGGGGACCGTCTTCCTCACGGGCACGGCGAACGCGGACAGAGGGGTGATGTCATGGGCGTACTCCGTCCCGAGCGTCACCTCGACGTACGCCTTGCGGTAGGTGGTCGTGAACCGCGGACCGGCGTCATCGCGCTGCTCCAGCAGCCAATTGACGCCGTCCGCGTCCACGGCGTCGGACTGGGGATCGTCCATCTTCGCGGGCCGCGGGACGCCGCAGCGCAGTACGATCGCCCCGTCACCCCAGCCGGCCGTCAGTTCCGAATCCGGCGAGGGATCGCTCCGTTCCAGACCGGCGACGGTCTCCGGCAGCGCCTCGTGCAGCTTCCCGCAGTACCCGGCTGCCTCCGGTGACGGGGCGGGAACCGTCACCGAGGGCTGGGCACCGCCGGAGGAACAGCCCGCCGCGGCCAGCACGAACAGGGCGGCGGACGGAGCGAGGACACGGGAACGGGGGGGCCGGCGGCGGGTGTGAGTCACCGGACCAGCGTAGACAGGGGTCAGAGGTGGACGACCGGGCAGGTCAGCGTGCGCGTGATGCCGTCCACCTGCTGGACCTTGGCGACCACCATGCGGCCGAGCGCGTCGACCGTGTCGGCCTGCGCGCGCACGATCACGTCGTAAGGGCCTGTGACGTCCTCTGCCTGGATCACTCCCGGGAGCTTCGCGATGGTCTCGGCGACGATCGACGCCTTGCCCACCTCGGTCTGGATAAGGATGTACGCCTGTACCACGGAACCTCCAGGGCGGCCACGAGGATCATGTGGGGGAAAGGGACGCCACGTTATCGCGTCGCCCCGGGCCGCGGGGAGACCTGCGGGCCGGTTGTCGCCCACAGCGTGGCGTACGCACCACAGAAGTTGACGTATCCCTTGACGGTACCGACAGCAGTGGGGGCTCGCGACCGCAAGCCCACCGGTGCGGGAGAGGGACAGTGACGCCTGCACGTCCCGGGGCCACCGGCACCCGTGGGCCGTCCGCCCACGGTCCGGGCCTCCGGCCGCTGAAGCAGCCCGGACAGGTGTCCGGTGCGATATATGAGAGGTGAGACTCGGTGAAGGGAACCGTGGGCGAGTTGGGGGAGTTCGGGCTCATCAGAGAGCTCACCTCCCGGCTCACCACCACTCCGGCGGTACGGCTGGGGCCCGGCGACGACGCCGCGGTCGTGGCCGCTCCCGACCGCAGGGTCGTGGCCAGTACGGACATCCTGCTGGAAGGGCGGCACTTCCGCCGCGACTGGTCGACGGCGTACGACGTCGGCCGCAAGGCGGCCGCCCAGAACCTCGCCGACATCGCGGCCATGGGCGCCGTGCCCACCGCGCTGCTGCTCGGTCTCGTCGTGCCGGCGGACCTGCCGGTCACCTGGGCCGCCGAGCTGATGGACGGCCTGCGCGACGAATGCCAGGTCGCCGGCGCGGCCGTGGTCGGCGGCGACGTGGTCGGCGGCGACACCATCACCGTCGCCATCACCGCGCTCGGCGACCTGCGCAACCACGAACCCGTGACCCGGGCCGGCGCACGGCCCGGGGACGTCGTGGCCGTCACCGGGTGGCTCGGCTGGTCCGCGGCCGGGTTCGCCGTGCTCTCCCGGGGATTCCGCTCGCCGCGTGCGTTCGTCGAGGCCCACCGGCGCCCCGAACCGCCTTACCACGCGGGTCCGGCGGCGGCCGGGCTCGGCGCGACGGCCATGACCGACGTCAGCGACGGACTCGTCGCCGACCTCGGCCACATCGCCGAGGCCAGCAAGGTCCGCATCGACCTGCGTTCCGGGCTCATCGACATCCCGACGCAGATGTCCGACATCGGGCAGGCCGTCGGGGTCGACCCGCTGCAGTGGGTGCTCACCGGGGGAGAGGACCACGCCATCGTGGCGACGTTCCCGTCCGACGTGAAGCTCCCCGCGCGCTGGAAGGTCATCGGAGAGGTACTCAACCCCTCGGCGCTGCCCCAGGTCACCGTCGACGGGGCGCCCTGGACGAGCAAGGGCGGCTGGGACCATTTCGGATCCATCGAGGACGCCCAGTAGATTCCGGGGCATGAGCGCACCTGCCCCGATACCGCCCCGTGTCCTCACCGTCGCCGGATCCGACTCCGGCGGCGGTGCGGGCATCCAGGCCGACCTGAAGACGATGCTCGCCCTCGGCACCCACGGAATGAGCGTACTGACCGCGGTGACCGCCCAGAACTCGCTGGGCGTGCAGGGCGCCTGGGAGCTGCCGGCGGACGCGGTCCGCGCCCAGTACCGCAGCGTCGTCGACGACATCGGCGTCCAGGCGGTGAAGACCGGCATGCTGTCCTCGGCCACCCTCGTCGACACCGTCGCGGAACTCCTCGCCCGGACCGGCGCACCCGTCGTCGTCGACCCCGTCGGGGTCTCCAAGCACGGGGACGCGCTGCTGGCCGCGGAAGCACTCGACTCCGTACGCACCAGGCTGCTGCCCGTCGCCACGGTGGCCACCCCCAACCTCGACGAGGTGGCGCAGCTCACCGGGATCACCGTCACCGACGAACCGGGGATGCGCCGGGCCGCCGCGGAGATCCTCGCGTACGGACCGCGCTGGGTGGTGATCAAGGGCGGTCATCTGCCCGGCGAAGCCGTGGACCTGCTCACGGACGGCAGCGAGGAGCACTGGCTGCGCGCCCCCAGGCACGACAACCGGCACACCCACGGCACGGGCTGCACCCTCGCCTCCGCCATCGCGTGCGGACTCGCCCGCGGCCAGGACGTCCCGACCGCCGTGCGGGGCGCGAAGGAGTACGTCACCGGCGCGATCCGGGCCGGCTTCGCGCTGGGCGGCGGGATCGGCCCCGTCGATCACGGCTGGCTCGCCCGCACCGCCCGCTGAAGCACAGCAAAAAGCCGGTCCACCGAGGTGGACCGGCTTTTTGGGCAACCGGAAGGCTGCGCTACGACGGGGACGTCAGCGCGCGACCTTGCCGGCCTTGATGCACGAGGTGCAGACGTTGAGCCGCTTCGGCGTCCGACCGACCACTGCACGCACGCGCTGGATGTTGGGATTCCAGCGACGGGACGTACGGCGGTGCGAGTGCGAAATGCTGTTGCCGAAGCTCGGCCCCTTGCCGCAAACGTCGCAGTTGGCAGCCACGGGTCACTCCAAAGACTTCAGATGCACTTACAGTGAATTCCGGCGCGCCGGAATCATTTTACTGAAGTGGCGGTACCGGAGGGATTGGCCCGGCTTTCGTCGGGCAACCGAAGCAGCATACAACGGCTGCTTCGGAGATACGAAACTACCACGGCTCCCCGAGCGCTCCGTCCCGCACCTGTGCCCGAGGGGCCCGCGCACGAGGGCTACCCTGCGGTGCAGCCAGCCCCCCACGGCCGCCCCAAGGAGGACCAACGGTGCCGCAGTCCCCCGACGCTCTCGACGCCGTCGCGGTGCGCACCTGGTGCTCACTGGCCCTGGAAGCCCTGGGCCGGGAGCGGACGGCCATCGACGCCATCAACGTCTATCCCGTCGCCGACGGGGACACCGGCACCAACCTGTATCTGACCGTCGAATCGGCGTCCGCGGCCGTCGAAGCGGTCTTCGCCGCCCATGAGACCGGCTCCACGGTGCCCGCCCCCGCCGATGCCGTACGGGCCATGGCCCACGGCGCGCTGATCGGTGCCCGGGGGAACTCCGGGACCATCCTGGCCCAGCTGCTGCGCGGCATGGCCTCCGTCCTGTCCGAGGCGGGTGACGCGGATCACCTGCGGGCCGCACTGACGGAGGCCGCCGCAGCGGCACGGCTGGCCGTCGCCCATCCCGTCGAGGGCACGGTGCTCACCGTCGCCGCGGCCGCAGCCGGGGCAGCCGGGGCCACGGACGGGAGCGCGGGCATCGAGGACGTGGTCGAGGCGGCGTACGAAGGGGCGCGTGCCGCTCTCGCCGCCACCCCCGGCCAGCTCGCCGTCCTCGGGCGCGCGGGCGTCGTGGACGCGGGCGGACAGGGCCTGGTGACCGTGCTCGGCGCACTGCTGGAAGCGGTCGGCGGACGGGCGGGGGAACACGCCGTCCTGCCCGACCCCGAGGCCCTGCCCGGGACCGGCGACTGCGCGGACGCGGATCCGGACGGCGGCCCGGCCTTCGAGGTCATCTACCTCCTGGAGGCCGCCGACGACGCGGTCGCCAGGCTGCGGAGCCGGCTGGACGCCCTGGGGGACTCCCTGGTCGTGGTCGGCGGCGACGGCCTGTGGAACGTCCACGTCCACGTCGACGACGCCGGGGCGGCCGTCGAGGCCGGGGTCGAGGCCGGCCGGCCCTACCGGATCCGGATCACGCACTTCGCCGCCGACCGGATCCGCGCCCACCGGGACCCCGTCCAGCGGGCGGTCGTCGTGGTCGTCCCCGGTGACGGGCTCTCCGGTCTGTGCGCCGAAGCAGGGGCGACCACCGTGCTGGCACGCCCCGGCGAGCCGCCCGCCAGCGGAGAA